>NZ_JAULSE010000040.1:0-27216 GCF_030518245.1 Rhizobium sp. CBN3 | reverse complement strand
TCGGGCATTCTTATGAATGTTCATTCGCGGCGATCCCTCCGACTCGAGATGTGGTAGCTCCAGTCTCCTCGATCCGCTCCGAATGGACAACCTCCCGAAAGCTCACATCTAACCCCGGCCAGAGAGCGACATGATCTTCTCGCGCAGCATCTTCGCCATGTTGCGGGTGCTGCGATACATGTGGAGCTGGGCGGCGGCCTGGCGCATGTCGCGGTCGCCGTTCTGGGTCAGGCCGATGACCAAAGTTCCCATCTCCTCGCGCTCCTGCCAGAAACGGCTCATGATCGGATGGTCGGAGACGGCGCAGGAATCCGAGCGCACGATGTTGGCGTCATCGAGATGCCATTCCGTGAGTTCGCTCATCAAGAGCTTGCCCGGCGAATAGCGGGCATAGTTCTCATCATAGGCGGTCTTCCAGGTATAGGCCTCGCCGCCCATCATCAGCACCACGATGGCGGCGATCGCTTTGCCGTTGAGATCGATCGTATGGATGCGCACGGCGTCGACGGCGGCGAGGTTCGAGACGGCCTCGCGCGCGAAGGCGGTATGATAGCGATCGGTGACGAGAGCGCTTCGGCGTTTGCCCTTCCAGCCGCCAGCCTCCATCGCCAGGAATTCCTCGAAACGGACGTGGACGTCGCGCGGCTGGCGGGCGACGGCATAGACCGCCGTTCCCTGTTCCTCCAGCAGGCGCCACTGCCGGCGCATCTCGCGCATATGCGACGAGGATATGGTTTTGCCGAGATAGGCGGGCGCCTCTTCTTCGCTCTGCAGCATCGGGCGCAGATAGGGATTGGTCACGGTGAGCGGAAGGTTGCGGCCGAGCGCCACGGCCTTGAGCATGCGCACGAAAATGCCGTTCAATCTCAGATCCGGCAAGACCAGTGTGCTCGGCAGGTTGAGATCGGGAACGGTCAGTCCCTCGAAGAAATTGTCGAGGGTTTCGGCCGCATCTTCGCTGTCGACGAGCGGTGTGCCGAGCGGACCGAAGCTGTTCGACCAGCCGCGGATGATCGAGGGGCCGACGGCAAAACCCGGCCTGTCGACCGAAAACGGCAGGAGGAAACGCATGCGGCTGCGGCCGGCGCTATGATCGCGGATGAGGGCGAAATTGACCTGCCGGTCTTCGATCCGCGGCATGGCGGGCGCAAGGAAGCGGCCGGAGAAAAAAACGTTCGGTTCCATCGCCCGGTTGGACAGGAAGTCGAGCTCATCCTGAAGTTCGTAGCCGAGCTTGCCGGGATAGAGGCAGAGCTCGCGCCCCGGCCGGCCGATCTCCGCGCGGGCCTCGGCCTGCGGCGCTTCGAAATGCAGCGCCGCGAGCTCATGGATCATGCGGTTGCTGATGCTGTCGGTGCTTTCGGTGACGGGGGGCAGGCGCACCATCTAACGAACTCTCATTTCTGGCGTTGCGGCGGAGGGGCTGGCGAAGGCGAAGAGGACGATGCCGAGCGTGCGGCGCACGGCCACATGCAGGAAGATAGCCTCGACCGCCATGGCCGAGGCCGTGGCGACGGCGGTGCCTTCGATGCCGTAATGCGGGATCAAAGCAAGGTTGAGGCCTATATTGGCGGCCAATGCGCCGGCATAGAGCGCCACACAGAGGTTCTGCTTGTCCGCCATCATCAGCAGCGTTTCAGCCGGGCCGACCAGTGACTTGGCAAGGATGCCGGCGAGCAGGATCGCCATGACAAGATAACCTGACGTGAAGGCGCCGCCAAACAGCGACAGCAGCAGATGGCCGGCCGCGAGCACCACGAGGCCGACCCCGAGCGCCGGCCAGAAGGTCCAGCGGGCGGCGTCGGCGGCGGCCGCCGCCAGCTGAGCGTGGTCGCCTTCCGCGATGATCGAGGAAAAGCGCGGGCCGGAGGCGGCCTTGACCGAGAAATTGATGAAATGCACCAGCGCCATGGTCTTGGCGGCGGCGAAATAGATGGCGACGTCGTGCGGTTCAAGGAAAATGCCGACGACGATGACGTCGGAATTGGTGAGCAGAAAGCTCACGCCCTCGATCAGGAAGATCGGGAAGGCGACACTGAGCCAGGCGAGGAAATCGATTTTGCGCGGACCTTCGTCATAGTGCCGGCGAAGGCGATAGAGTGTCGCGCCATACTGGCCAAGCGCGGTGACGAAGGTGGCGGCAAGCGCTGCCTGCATGGCGGTGACGGCCGTATGCTCTGCGCCTATCGCAATCGCGATCAGCATGAAGGCGATGATGAGAATCGGCCGGACGATGTAGACCGGGCTCAGCGCCATCACCGGCCAATGGTTCGCCCGCGAGGTGCCCTCCAGAATATCGCCGAGCGCGATCATCGGCATGGCAAGCAGGCCGAGGAAGATCGGGACGAGATAATAGGTCTCGATCCTATCGCCGAAGAAATGCAGTCCGATCATGCCGGCGGCGAGCATCACCGTGCCGGAAAGCATCGCAAAGATGCGTGCCGTGCCCGTCAGGCCGCGGATTTCCTCGAAGGCGCCCGCCGCCTTGTACTGCGGCAGAAAGCGGACAATCGCGGTGTGGAAGCCAAGGCAGGAGAGATCGCCGAAGACGACGATCAGCACCCAGACGAAAACGAAGATGCCATATTCATATTCGCCCATCAGCCGTGCGAGCACGATCTGCGAGATAAAGGCAAGTGCGGCGCTGAGGATGCGGATCGAGAAGGCCGTCAGCGCCATCCGCCGGGCGGCGGCTTTTTCGCCGCCTTCGGTGAACATGGCGGCAAGCATGCGCAGCGTGCGGCCGCCGATCGGGCGCAGGCCCGCGGGCAGCAGTTTCTCCGCTGTTTCTATGACCGCCATGATGAACACGCAAAACTCTGAGGTCAGGCAAATCGTCCCTGAAGTCTTGACAGAACAGGGTTAAGAAACGGTTCCGGATCGGGCTGCCATTCGGTGGTGAAGGCCAGGTTTTTGTGCTGCCGCAAAAATAGAAAATGCCGCCCGGAGGCGGCATTTTCAGCTTTTCGCGATTTGCCTCAGACCTGCTCGAAGGCACCGTGGCAATGCTTGTATTTCTTGCCGGAGCCGCAGGGGCAAGCTTCGTTGCGCCCGACCTTGCCCCAGGTGGCGGGGTCGTCCGGATTGCGGTTCTCGGGTGCGACGATGACTTCGGAGGCCTGGTAGATCGGGGCGAAATCATCCTCGCCGGTCGTCGGATCGAGATGATGGGCCTGCATCAGCGGCGGTTCGGGCTCAGCGGGGGCCTGCTGCACCAGCTCGACGCGCATCAGCTGGGCGGTGACGGCCTCGCGCAGATTGTTGAGGAGGCCGGTGAAGAGTTCGAAGGCTTCGGACTTGTATTCCTGCAGCGGATCACGTTGGGCATAGCCGCGGAAACCGATGACGGAGCGCAGATGGTCGAGGTTGACGATATGCTCGCGCCAGAGATGGTCGAGCGTCTGCATGACGATCGAGCGTTCGACATAATGCATGATATCGTCGCCGAAGCGCTCGGCCTTTTCGGTAAAGTGGGCATTGGCGGCTTGCGTCAGGCGCTCGCGAATGTCGTCTTCGCCGATGCCTTCTTCCTTGAACCACTCCTCGATCGGCAGATCGAGGTTCAGGATATTGGCAACGCCGGTCTTCAGGCCGACGGCATCCCATTGTTCGGCATAGGCGCGCTCGGGGATGTGCTTTTCGACCAGATCCTCGATCACTTCGCGGCGCATGTCGGAGACGGTCTCGGAAATATTGGCCGATTCCATCAGTTCGAGACGCTGCTCGAAGACCACCTTGCGCTGATCATTGAGGACGTCGTCATACTTCAGCAGATTCTTGCGGATATCGAAGTTGCGGGCTTCGACCTTCTTCTGCGCGCGCTCGAGAGCCTTGTTGATCCAGGGATGGACGATCGCCTCGCCCTCCTTGAGACCGAGCTTGGTCAGCATGCTGTCCATGCGGTCGGAGCCGAAGATGCGCATCAGGTCGTCCTGAAGCGAAAGGTAGAATTTCGAGCGGCCGGGGTCGCCCTGACGGCCGGAACGGCCGCGCAGCTGGTTGTCGATGCGCCGGCTCTCGTGGCGTTCGGTGGCGATGACATAGAGACCGCCGGCGGCTAGCGCCTTCTGCTTGAGCTCCTTGATCTCCTCGACGATCGCCTGAATCCTGGCGTCGCGCTCCGGACCGGCTTCGAGCTCGCCGAGCTCGCGCTCGATGCGCATATCCAGGTTGCCGCCCAGCTGAATGTCGGTGCCGCGGCCGGCCATGTTGGTAGCGATCGTAACGGCGCCCGGCACGCCGGCCTGGGCGACGATATAGGCTTCCTGCTCGTGGTAGCGGGCGTTCAGCACCTGGAAGTTGTCGAAGCCCTGCTTGCGCATGCGCTCGGCGAGCAGCTCCGACTTCTCGATCGAGGTCGTACCGACGAGCACCGGCTGGCCGCGCTTATGGGCATCGAGGATTTCGTCGATGATCGCCTTGAACTTCTCGTCGAAGGTCCGATAGACCTCGTCGTCCTCATCGATACGCTTGATCGGCAGATTGGTCGGGACTTCGATGACATCAAGATTGTAGATGTTGCCGAATTCTTCCGCTTCCGTCTGCGCCGTACCGGTCATGCCTGCGAGCTTGTCGTACATGCGGAAGTAGTTCTGGAAAGTGATCGACGCCAGCGTCTGGTTTTCCGGCTGGATCTGCACCTTTTCCTTGGCTTCGAGCGCCTGGTGCTGGCCTTCCGAATAACGCCGGCCCGGCATCATGCGGCCGGTGAATTCGTCGATGATGACGACTTCGTCGTTGCGGACGATATAGTCCTTGTCGCGCTGGAAGAGTTTGTGGGCCTTCAGCGCATTGTTGATGTGGTGGACGATCGCGACGTTCTCGATGTCGTAGAGCGCGTTACCCTTCAAGAGGCCGGCCTGACGCAGCAGGTTTTCCAGCTTCTCGGTGCCCTCTTCGGAGAAGTTGGCGGAACGCTGCTTCTCGTCGATCTCGTAATCGCTGGGTGCGAGCAGCGGAATGAAGGCGTCGATCGTATTGTAGAGTTCCGAGCGGTCGTCGAGCGGACCGGAGATGATCAGCGGCGTGCGCGCTTCGTCGACGAGGATCGAGTCGACTTCGTCGACGATCGCGAAATTGTGGCCGCGCTGGACCATCTGATTCTTCTCGTACTTCATGTTATCGCGCAAATAATCGAAGCCGAGCTCGTTGTTGGTGGCATAGGTGATGTCGCAGGCATAGGCCGCGCGGCGCTCCTCGTCGGAGAGGCCGTGAACGATGACGCCCGTGGTCATGCCGAGGAAGCTGTAGACGCGGCCCATGGTTGCGGCATCGCGCTGGGCAAGATAGTCGTTGACGGTGACGACGTGGACGCCCTTGCCGGAAAGCGCGTTCAGATAGACCGGCAGGGTAGCGACGAGGGTCTTGCCTTCGCCGGTCTTCATCTCGGCGATCGCATTCGAATGCAGGATCATGCCGCCGATCAGCTGTACGTCAAAAGGTCGCAGGCCGAGAACGCGGCGCGACGCCTCGCGCACCACGGCAAAGGCGGGAATCAGAATGTCGTCGAGCGTCTTGCCTTCTGCGAGAAGGGCGCGGAATTCGACGGTCTTTGCCGCGAGCTGCTCGTCCGTCAGCGCCTTCGTCTTCTCTTCGATGGAGTTGATCGCGGCGACGTTCGGCTGATAGGACCGCACGCGGCGATCATTGGACGACCCAAATAACTTGCGGGCTATACCGCCAAAGCTGACCATGTGACTGGTCCTTTCTCAATATTCATCCGCGACGTTTCTTGTCCGCGGCCCAGCCGAAAATCAGGCGCACGCCTTGAAACGCCCGGAAACTGTTCTGGACGCGAGGTTGCGTGACAGATAAGAGGGGGGTCGAATGATGTCAACGGATTTGGCGGATACAGAAAGGCCACAATCCGGTGTTGATGGCTATTTTGAGCTGGAACAGGCGATGCTGAAGCCGGCGATGTAACTGTGAAGGGTTATTTGATGTTGAGCACCAATAAATTCGCCGTGCTGGCGTTTGCAACTTTCGTTGCATTCCAGGCTCCGGCCCGTGCAGAGGACGCCGTCGTCGCCAAGGTCGGCAATCTGGAGATCCACCAGTCTGAACTCGATCTCGCCGTCGCCAACCTCGATCCGCAGCTGGCGCAGCTTCCCGACGACCAGAAGAAGGTCGCAGCCCTGTCCGCCGCCATCGATGTGAAGCTGCTTGCGGCCGGCGCGACGACGGAGAAGCTCGATCAGACCGACGAATTCAAGAAGCGTATGCAGTACCTCACGGACCGCGAGCTTCACAATGCCTATTTCAAGAAGCACGTCGTCGATACCGTGACCCCTGACGAAATCAAGGCTCGTTACGACAAGGAAGTCGCCGCCCTGCCGAAGCAGGAGGAAGTCCATGCCCGCCACATCCTGGTGAAGACCGAGGACGAAGCCAAGGACATCATCAAGCAGCTCGACGCCGGCAAGGATTTCGCCGAACTCGCCAAGGAAAAATCCACCGATCCGAACAAGTCGGAAGGCGGCGATCTCGGCTATTTCTCGCGCGGCCGTATGGTGAAGGAATTCGAGGACGCGGCCTTCGCACTCGAGAAGGGCACCTATTCGAAAACGCCCGTCAAGACCGATTTCGGCTATCATGTCATCAAGGTCGAGGACAAGCGCGACGCTCCGCCGCCGCCTTTCGACCAGGTGCAGGATCAGGTTCGTCAGCTCGTCATGCGCGACAAGTATCTTGCCCTCCTCAACCAGGCCAAGTCGTCTGCCAAGATCGAGATCTCGGACGAGACGCTGCGCAAGGGTTACGACGAGGCCAACAAGCAGCCGGAGCCGGGCAGCGAGCCCGCCCAGCCGGCGCCGAAGCAGTAATATTCGCATCAGGGCCCGGTTCTTCCGGGCCCTTCCTTATCGTTGTTGTCGCATTTCCAGACGGCGAGCCGGTTCTTTCAGTCGCCGGGAAATGCTCATTGGCAGGTTTCATCATGTCCGGTTCCGTTTCGCCGCTCGCCCCGAAATCCTTCGTTCCGATGCCTTCGCTGCGCGGCGTGCGCATGGCGACGGCTTCGGCCGGCATCAAGTACAAGAACCGCACCGACGTGCTGATGATGGTTTTCGATAAGCCGGCATCGGTCGCGGGCGTCTTCACCCGTTCCAAATGCCCCTCCGCGCCAGTCGATTTCTGCCGCGCGAACCTGCCGCACGGCACTGCGCGCGCCGTCGTCGTCAATTCCGGCAACGCCAATGCCTTTACCGGCATGAAGGGCCGCCAGGCAACCGCGCTGACGGCGAAGTCGGCTGCTGCGGCCGTCGGCTGCGGCGAAAACGAGATCTATCTGGCATCGACCGGCGTCATCGGCGAGCCGCTCGACGCCACCAAATTCTCAGGCGTCCTTGACAGGATGCAGGCCGAGGCGACCGGCGATTTCTGGTTCGAAGCCGCCAAAGCGATCATGACGACCGATACCTATCCCAAGGTTTCGACCCGCAGCGCCGAGATCGGCGGCGTGGCCGTGACGATCAACGGCATTGCCAAAGGCGCCGGCATGATTGCGCCCGACATGGCGACGATGCTCTCCTTCGTCGTTACCGATGCCGACATCGCGTCCGAAGCGCTGCAGGCGCTTCTGTCCGACGGCGTCGGGCCGACCTTCAATTCCATGACCGTCGACAGCGACACGTCCACCTCCGATACGCTGATGCTGTTTGCGACGGGGGCTGCGGCCGAGGACGGCCAGGCCCGCATCGAACGCGCCGACGATCCGCGCCTCGCCGCCTTCCGCGCCGCTCTCAACGAAGTGCTGAAGGACCTGTCGCTGCAGGTTGTGCGCGATGGCGAAGGCGCCACCAAGATGCTCGAAATCACTGTGACGGGCGCCGAGAGCGATGCCGCCGCCAAGCGCATTGCGTTGTCGATCGCCAATTCGCCGCTGGTCAAGACGGCTGCCGCCGGCGAAGACGCCAATTGGGGCCGTATCGTCATGGCGGTCGGCAAATCCGGCGAGATGGCCGACCGCGACCGGCTTGCCATCTGGTTCGGGGACATCAGGGTCGCCGTCAACGGCGAGCGTGACCCGGATTATTCCGAGGCAGCCGCCTCAAACGTCATGAAAGCGCAGGATATCCCCGTCAAAGTCGATATCGGCCTCGGCACTGGGTCGGCGACCGTCTGGACCTGCGACCTCACCAAGGAATATGTTGCGATCAATGGCGACTATCGGAGCTGATCGTCCATTGGTGCAGGCATCCATATCTTCAAAGAATCTGCCGTTGGTCCGCAGGCTGGAGGCCGTCGGCTTTCGCGCCTGGCCGGCGGCGTCCGTGCAATATGACGGCAGCTGGCAGGTGCGGCTGACGGCGGGCCATCCGTCCAACCGGCTGAATTCCATCGTGCCGCTCGATCCCTCGGACCATCGTGATGTCGAGATCCGTCTGGAAAAGGCGAGCCGGAAGTTCGAGGCTTATGGCCGCGCCGCCGTGGTCCGTCAGACGCCGCTCGCTTCGCCGGTGCTGATCGAGCTTCTC
This sequence comes from Rhizobium sp. CBN3, assembly GCF_030518245.1. Taxonomy (NCBI): domain Bacteria; kingdom Pseudomonadati; phylum Pseudomonadota; class Alphaproteobacteria; order Hyphomicrobiales; family Rhizobiaceae; genus Rhizobium; species Rhizobium sp. CBN3. Next base: position 18,742 of record NZ_JAULSE010000040.1, on the reverse strand, counting down.
AGCGCCCGGAACTGGACACGGTTCGACGAGACCGTGGTGATGACCTGCGATCTCACCGAGGCTGAGCTGCCGGACACTCTCGATCATCTGCCGACCCACGATGTCGGCCGTTTCGTCGATGCCAACCTGGCGGTCGATAAGGCGCCGCTGAGCCTGAAGCCGGCGCTTGCCGAAATCATTTCGGCGATCAAGCCGCCGTCGGGTTTGTTCATGATCGAGAATGCCGTGGAGGGACCGCTCGCGACCGTGCTCTGCGTCCAGGACAACGATCTTGCCGGCATCATGTCGCTTTCAGTCTGCGAAACGCGGCGGCGCGAGGGGCTCGGCACCGAAATCCTGACCTCGGCGCTGCGCTGGGCGCGCATGCGCAGCGCCCGCTCGGCCTGGCTGCAGGTCAGGCTTTCCAATCGCCCGGCCATCGCGCTCTACGAGCGCTTCGGTTTTCGCGATGCCTATCATTATTGCTATTGGCAGCGAGGTCCGCGATGAGCGAGGCAGGCCGAAAACTATTGCTGGTCGCCGCCTGTGCGCTGATCGATGCCGATGGGCGTATCCTATTGGCACAGCGTCCCGAGGGAAAATCCCTGGCCGGACTTTGGGAGTTTCCCGGAGGGAAAGTCGAGCCCGGCGAGACTCCGGAGGAGACGCTGGTGCGTGAGCTCGACGAAGAGCTTGGTGTCAAGACCAAGATCGCCTGCCTGGCGCCGCTCACCTTTGCCAGCCATTCCTACGAGACGTTCCACTTGTTGATGCCGCTCTATATCTGCCGGCGTTATGAGGGAATTGCCCAAGGCCTTGAGGGGCAGGCTTTGAAATGGGTGCGGGCGCAGGCGCTGCGCGACTATCCCATGCCGCCCGCCGACGAGCCGCTTATCCCGATGCTGCAGGATTTACTCTAAAGTGCGCCCATTGAACTTGATCGGTGCGATGCGCTTTACATTGTTATTCGACAGGACTCGTTATCCCGGAACCACTGCAGGCTTCCGGCCGACATGTATTAGCATTGGCTGATTTTTATTGTGCCGCAGCGTTTTCGGCTGTGGATATTAATGGATCGTTTAACACCTTCTGCCAAAGATCGGCCTCAATCAAGCATCTGGCGTGCGTGTATTAAAAGGCTTGACGTCATGGACGATGATTTCTGGAAAGCTGTCCGGGAAAAGGAACGGGCTTCGTCTGCCTCGCGCAGGACGGGTGCGCTCAATATCGCCCTTCTGTTCGGCACGGCGGTGGTCGCGTTGACGTTGATTCTGACGCCCATGCTTGCGGATTCCTCGAAGAAAAGCGTCTTTGCGAGCGCACCGGTCGATTTCGATACGATCACGACCGGATCGATTCCGAAGAACGAAAGCGGCAAGCACTATACCATTCGTCGTAGCGTCCTTCAGGACACGCCCGGCTCAGTCTGCGTCGTCCAAGGCTACGGCGTCGGCGCCGGTTGCTGAGCTGGATGATTGGAATGACGGCCATCGCCCGGTGGCTGTGGAATTGATCGTCGCAGGCGGTTCACGCAGAAGGTTGGGGTAATGCGTCTTTGGAAAGCATTTCTTGCAGATGACACCGGCGCGACGGCGGTCGAATACGGCCTGATCGCCGCCATCATTTGCACAGCGCTTGTCTCCGGTCTCGGCATCTTCACCGGCAGCCTGCAGAACGTCTTCAACGTCGTCACCAACAATATCACCATCAATTGACGAAGCTGCGGACGATCACTGCCTGAGTTTGTGTTCGTCCACTTTCAGCACGTCGGCAAGGCGTGCTTTGGCCGAGCCCGGCTGGAGCGGTTTCTGCTGGCTCTCGTGCGGAGCCCATCCGGAGACATAGATGATCGAGAATGTCGCGCGAATGCGTCCGTCGGGATCGGAATAGCGTTCAGCGTAGATCTCCGCGGCGCGCACGAAGAAGGCGCGCGTCAGCGGCATGCGACTGCGGGCTGCAAGCGGATTGCTCATGCCCATCGCCCTGAGATCGCGCATCAGCGGGAAGAGCGAGTCATATCGGACCGTATAGTTCTCAGCGTCGATCACCGGAAGGGTGAAGCCGGCGCGCTGCATCAGACTGCCGATATCGCGCACATCGGCGAAAGGGATGACGCGCGGGCTTGCGCCGCCCGTCATTTCGACCTCGGCGGCCAAGAGTACGTCGCGCAGTTCCTGCAGCGTGCCGGCGCCGGGAATGGCCGCCAGGAACAGGCCGTCCGGCTTCAGAGCACGGCGAATCTGAATGAAAACGCCGGGCGTATCGTTGGTCAGGTGAAGGCTGAGCGGCGCGAGGATGAGATTGGCCGATTGCGGCGCAAGCGGCACCTCCTCGAGCGGCGCCTCGACAAAAGTTTCACCCGGGCCCGCATAGGCCTTCTCGCTCTCGACGCGGATCATCGTGCCGATCTTGCCCGTCGCCATTGCCGCGCGGGCGGCTGCACCGGTCGTGCCATGCAATTCAACGGCGGTTTCGAAGCGCCGCTCGACGACACCAAGCCTCTCGGCCATTTCCTCGGCCGCGATGTCGAGCAGGAAGACGGCTTTCAGGTCGTTGTTAACAAGGGCGCGATGGCGATGTGCGGCGATCAGGGCTCTGTCGAAGATCGTTTCCATGCGGATGTCCATAGTCCCGGCTCGCTGCAGCGGCAAGGCGATTTTCCTTTCGAAGAGAACAGGCTAGTCTCGACCTCATGAAACGGATCCACTCCGAATGGCCGGCAGATTTGCTCCGGGCGCATCTCCTGCGCCCGTTTTCGGCGCTTGCCGATTTTCTCTATCCGCCCGCCTGTTCCGTCTGCGGCATTTCGACCGGCGGCCATCGCGGACTGTGCGCGAAATGCTGGTCCGGCATCCGATTCATCGAGCGGCCCTATTGCGAAGTGCTCGGTATTCCCTTCTCGCATGATCTCGGCGCCGGCATCCTCAGCGCTGAGGCGATCGCCAATCCGCCGCCTTTCGATCGGTTGCGGTCGGCGGCGACGCACGACCATGCCGTCCGAGATCTCGTTCACGGGTTGAAATATCGCGATCGCACCGATCTCGCGCCGATGATGGCCGGCTGGATGCTGCGTGCGTCCGACGGCGCGGTGGAAAGCTGCGATGCGCTGATCCCGGTGCCGTTGCACCGCACCCGCATGCTGGCCCGCAAGTTCAACCAGGCTGCCGAACTTGCCCGCCATATGGCGAACCTATCGGGCAAACCGCTGCTTGCTGCAACGCTCATCCGCGTCAAGCGCACCAGTCAGCAGGTCGGCCTCGGCGCCAAGGCGCGCGAGGACAATGTCAGAGGTGCTTTCGCGATTGCCAAAGGCTGCGAGGACGACGTTTTCGGCAAGCGTATTGTGCTTGTCGATGATGTCTACACAACAGGGGCGACAGTCGCCGCCGCCAGCCGGACGCTGCGGAAGGCGCGTGCGGCCGAGATAACGGTTTTGACCTTTGCAAGGGCCCTTTCCGAGCCTATATGACAGAAAATACCCGGCATCCGTCTGGAGATATCATGGTACCCGTCACCATCTATACACGGCAGTTCTGCGGTTATTGCAGCCGCGCCAAGTCCCTTCTCGAACAAAAAGGCGTCGACTATGTCGAGCACGACGCGACCTATTCGCCGGATCTTCGCCAGGAGATGATCGGCAAGGCGAATGGGCGCGCGACCTTCCCGCAGATCTTCATCGGCGCCGAACATGTCGGCGGTTGTGACGACCTCTTCGCGCTCGATCGCGCCGGCAAGCTCGATCCGATGCTGGCGGCCTGAAGGAAGACCCGATGAGCTTCAAGGCTGCCGCCGTTCAGATGTGCTCCGGGGTCGATCCGGCAAAGAACGCCGCCGCCATGGCGCGGCTGGTGCGCGAGGCGGTGGCCCAAGGCGCCACCTATGTGCAGACGCCTGAAATGACGGGCATGCTGCAGCGTGACCGCGCGGCGGCACGCGCCGTGCTTACCGATGAGGCGCGCGATATTATCGTCAAGACAGGCTCCGAACTTGCTAGCGAACTCGGCATCTACATGCATGTCGGTTCGACGGCAATCGCCCTCGCCGACGGCAAGGTCGCCAACCGCGGCTTCCTCTTTGGTCCTGACGGGCGGATTCTCAATCGCTACGACAAGATCCATATGTTCGACGTTGATCTCGACAATGGTGAGAGCTGGCGCGAAAGCGCGTTCTATACGGCCGGCTCGGAAGCCCGCGTCCTGTCGCTGCCCTTTGCGGAAATGGGTTTTGCTATCTGCTACGACGTCCGCTTCCCCGCACTTTTCCGCGCTCAGGCCGTTGCCGGCGCCGAGGTAATGACGGTTCCTGCCGTGTTCACCAAGCAGACCGGTGAGGCGCATTGGGAAATCCTGCTGAGAGCACGGGCGATCGAGAACGGCGTTTTCGTCGTTGCCGCGGCGCAGGCCGGCCGGCATGAGGATGGGCGGCACGAGGACGGGCGCGAGACCTTCGGTCACTCGATGATCATCGACCCCTGGGGAACGGTGCTGGCCTCGGCCGGCGCAACGGGCGAGGCGGTCATCGTCGCCGAGATCGATCCTGGCGCGGTCAAGGCCGCCCATGACAAGATCCCGAACCTCAGGAACGGCCGGGAATTCTCGGTCGAGAAGATCGCGGGGGCAGTCGCAGGAGGCGTCGCCGCTTGATCCGCTATTCGCTTACCTGTGACAATGCCCATGAATTCGAAGGCTGGTTTTCGGAAAGCGCCGATTTCGACCGTCAGGTCGCGAGCGGGTTCCTGACCTGCCCGGTCTGTCATTCCGCCGCCGTCTCCAAGCTCCTGATGGCGCCTTCGGTGTCGACTGCGCGCAAGAAGGACGAGAGGCAGACGCTGGCGATGGACGCCATGCGCCGGGAGGCCCTGGAAAAGCTCAAAGAGGCGGTCGCGGCCGTCAAGGCCAATTCCGAGGATGTCGGCGCGAAGTTCCCTGAGGAAGCCCGCAAGATCCACTATGGCGAGGCGGATGCCCGCGGCATCATCGGCCAGGCGACGGTCGACGAGGCGCAGGCGCTCGTCGAAGAGGGCATCGAGATCGCCGCCATTCCGGTGCTGCCGGAAGACGTGAACTGAGATGCCTAACTCATCCGTCGAAGGATGTTGATGTAGTCTCGTGCGCCATGCAGGATACGCATTACCTGCACCGTGGAGCCCTCAACGCGATAGAAGATGAGATAGTTTCCGAAAGGGCGCCTTCGAACTCCTCTCAGTCGCGGCAATCTAAGTTCGATGAAGGCATGAGGCATGTCCGCAATCTCCACACATGCAGAGCGTAGTTCGTCCATGAACGGCAAAGCGCGTGTTGGATTTTGTTCAAGAATATAGCGGCCGATTGCGAGCAGATCGGCACGGGCGGCCTGGGAGAAGGCCACCTTCATCGGCTACGGAGCTTGTCCAATCCGAGTTCGGCGTAGACACCGCCGAACGCCTCATCAAGGGATACGCTCCGGCCGGCTTCCAGATCCTCGATGCCCTTTTGCAGTTCTTCTTCCAATTCGTGAACGCGTCGATCGTCATTGTAGCGCTCGCGCAGTACGCTTTCGATATAGTCGCTGCTCGACTTGAAGGCGCCGCGGGCAACTTCGTCGCGCACATATTCTTCGAGACGAGGTTCCAGGGTAACGGTAATTTTTGCGGCTTCGCCCATCGAGTTTCTCCTTCGGATGAACGGATTCACTTTATCACAGTTTTCCGGATGCGAAGACCTGCCTACGCCTCGCGTTTTGCCAGCAGCATGTAATTCACGTCCATATCTTTGGACAGGTTCCACTGGTTGGATAGTGGATTGAAGAAGACGCCGGTGCGGTCGGTAATCTCAAGGCCGCTTGCCGTGAGCGGCTTTTCCAGCTCTTCCGGGCGCACCAGTTTTTCATATTGATGGGTGCCGCGCGGCAGCCAGCGCAGGATGTTTTCGGCGGCGAAGATGGCAAGTGCCGCCGCCTTCATCGTGCGGTTGATGGTGGCGACGAAGATCAGGCCGCCGGGGCGGACCATTTTTGCGCAGGTCGTCATGAAGAACTCGACGTCGGCGACGTGTTCGACCACTTCCATGTTCAAGACGATATCGAAAGTCTCGCCGGCGTCGGCAAGTTCCTCGGCGGTGACGGCGCGATAGTCGACCGGAACGCCGGAGGCCTTCGCATGGGTCGAGGCGATGCCGATATTCTTCTCGGAGGGGTCCGCGCCGACGACAGAGGCGCCCATGCGGGCGACGGGTTCGGACAGGAGACCGCCGCCGCAGCCGATATCGAGCACGCGCAGACCTTCCAGCGGGCGGGCGCTTTTGGGATCATGGCCGAAATTCTCGCAGGCCCTGTCTCTTATATAGGTGAGGCGGACGGGGTTGAATTTGTGCAAAGGCTTGAACTTGCCGGTCGGGCTCCACCATTCCGCCGCCATCGCCGAGAAGCGGTCCACTTCGCCCTGGTCGATCGTGCTCCTGGCGCCTTCCGTCATGGTCTTCTCCTTGCGTTCGTGACAAGTGAAGTCGGACGAACGGTGGCATATGTCAAGGGCGGAGGTTATCGAGGAGCGACGGGCGTGCAGACGCTCGGCAATTGGTTTATATCGTGCGCTTGCCTCCCCCCGCCAAACTCGCTAAGAGACCCCGCAACTTGGGGCCTTCAGGGCCTGGGCTTTAGAGCGGTTCCAGAAATGGAAGCCCGGCTCTTTCGCCAAGCGGTTCGCCCCAGAGCTTTCGTGATGCCGGGTCGGGTTTCCGCTGTCCGGCGCCAGTCGTGGTAGAGGCATATGGCACGCATCGTAATGAAATTCGGCGGCACGTCCGTCGCTGACCTGGACCGCATCAAGAACGTTGCCCGCCACGTGAAACGCGAAGTCGATGCCGGCCACGAGGTCGCGGTGGTGGTCTCGGCCATGTCCGGCAAGACCAATGAGCTGGTCGGCTGGGTGCAAGGCATGCCGAAGGTGATCGGCGCCAATTCTCCCTTTTACGATGCGCGCGAATATGACGCGGTGGTCGCTTCCGGCGAGCAGGTGACGTCTGGGCTGCTTGCGATCGCATTGCAGGCGATGGATATCAATGCCCGCTCCTGGCAGGGTTGGCAGATCCCGATCCGCACCGATAACGCGCATGGCGCGGCCCGGATTCTGGAAATCGATGGCTCCGACATCATCAAGCGGATGGGCGAGGGACAGGTCGCCGTTATCGCCGGTTTCCAGGGATTAGGGCCTGACAACCGCCTCGCCACTCTGGGACGCGGCGGGTCGGACACGTCGGCCGTCGCCATTGCCGCGGCTGTCAAAGCGGATCGCTGCGATATCTATACCGATGTCGACGGGGTTTATACGACCGATCCGCGTATCGTGCCGCAGGCCCGCAGGCTGAAGAAGATCGCCTTCGAGGAAATGCTTGAGATGGCCTCGCTCGGCGCCAAGGTGCTGCAGGTGCGCTCGGTCGAGCTTGCGATGGTGCACAAGGTGCGTACCTTCGTGCGCTCGTCTTTCGAAGATCCCGATGCTCCGGGCATGGGCGATCTGTTGAACCCGCCCGGAACGCTGATTTGTGACGAGGATGAAATCGTGGAACAGGAAGTAGTCACCGGCATCGCCTATGCCAAGGATGAGGCTCAGATCTCGCTTCGCCGTCTTGCTGACCGGCCGGGCGTCTCCGCCGCGATCTTCGGGCCGCTTGCCGAATCCCATATCAATGTCGACATGATCGTCCAGAATATCTCCGAGGACGGATCGAAGACCGACATGACCTTCACCGTGCCGTCAGGCGACGTCGAGAAGGCGATCAAGGTGCTCGGCGACCATAAGGAGAAGATCGGCTACGATGTCGTGCAGAACGAATCGGGGCTGGTGAAAGTCTCGGTCATCGGCATCGGCATGCGCAGCCATGCGGGCGTCGCTGCCACCGCGTTTCGTGCCCTTGCCGAAAAAGGCATCAACATCAAAGCGATCACCACCTCCGAGATCAAGATTTCCATCCTGATCGACGGTCCTTATGCAGAACTCGCTGTCAGGACTTTGCATTCCTGCTACGGTCTGGATAAGAATTGATTCCCAGTGGGCGGCCTGCCCCTTCAGGTTGAGTAGACGAGGGCCGGCCTGCCGGGACTGAGTGCGTTGTTTCGGGAGCTTGAGACGCCATGAGAGACCTTTCCGGCGGTCCGCGCGTGCTGCTCAGGCGGCTGCGCGAGTTGATGGCAGAGCCGCTGGAGCCGCAGGATCGTCTTGACCGAATCGTCCGCCAGATTGCCAGCAACATGGTGGCGGAAGTCTGCTCCGTCTATGTGCTGCGCGCCGATGGCGTGCTCGAACTCTACGCGACCGAAGGCCTCAACCGGGAAGCGGTGCACCTGGCGCAGCTGAAGATGGGGCAGGGCCTCGTCGGCACGATCGCGGCCTCGGCGCAGCCGCTGAACCTTTCCGACGCTCAGTCGCATCCGGCCTTCCGCTACCTGCCGGAGACGGGCGAAGAAATCTACCATTCCTTCCTCGGTGTGCCGATCCTCAGGACCGGGCGCTCGCTTGGCGTTCTCGTCGTCCAGAACAAGGCGAGCCGCAACTATCGCGAGGAGGAGGTGGAAGCACTCGAAACGACGGCGATGGTGCTTGCCGAGATGATCGCCACCGGCGAGCTCAAGAAGATCACCAAGCCGGGCCTCGAACTCGACCTGACGCGATCGGTGACGATCGATGGCGACACCTATAATGACGGCATCGGCCTCGGCTATGTCGTCTTGCACGAGCCGCGCATCGTCGTCACCAACCTGCTGAACGAGGATGCCGAGAAGGAAATCCGCCGGCTGGCGGAGGCCATGGGGTCGCTCAGGATCTCGATCGACGACATGCTGTCGCGCCGCGACGTGTCGATGGAAGGCGAGCATCGCGAGGTGCTCGAAACCTATCGCATGTTCGCGCATGACCAGGGCTGGGTGCGCAAGCTCGAGGAGGCGATCCGCAACGGCCTGACGGCGGAAGCGGCGGTCGAAAAGGTGCAGAGCGACACCAAGGCGCGGATGATGCGGCTGACCGACCCATATCTGCGCGAACGCATGCACGATTTCGAGGATCTGGCGAACCGGCTGCTCAGGCAGTTGACGGGTTATACCGGGCGGACGACCGCCGAAGGTTTTCCCAATGACGCGATCATCCTTGCGCGGGCCATGGGGGCGGCCGAGCTGCTCGATTATCCCCGCGCCAACGTGCGCGGGCTGGTGCTGGAAGAGGGAGCGGTGACGAGCCATGTGGTGATCGTCGCCCGCGCCATGGGCATTCCCGTCATCGGCCAGGCGGCGGGTGTTGTGGCGCTCGCCGAGAATGGCGATGCCGTGATCATCGACGCCGACGAAGGGCATGTGCATCTGCGGCCGATGGCCGATCATCGGCGCTCCTACGAGGAAAAAGTGCGCTTCCGCGCGAGGCGGCAGGAGCAGTTCCGGGCGTTGCGCGCGATCGAGCCGGTCACCAAGGACGGCCAGCGGATCTCGCTGATGATGAATGCCGGCCTGCTGGTCGACCTGCCGCAGCTCTCGGAATCGGGTGCGGAGGGCATCGGTCTCTTCCGCACCGAGCTGCAGTTCATGATTGCCTCGACCATGCCGAAGGCGGAAGAGCAGGAGCAGTTCTACCGCAATGTGATCAAACAGGCGGCAGGCCGCGTCGTCACCTTCCGCACGCTCGATATCGGCGGCGACAAGGTGGTGCCTTATTTCCGAGGCCATGAGGAGGAAAATCCCGCACTCGGCTGGCGCGCGATCCGGCTGTCGCTCGACCGTCCGGGGTTGTTGCGCACCCAGCTGCGCGCCATGCTGAAGGCGTCCGCCGGCACCGAGCTGAAGCTGATGGTGCCGATGGTGACCGAGGTTTCCGAGCTGAAGATGGTGCGCGAACTCCTGCAGAAGGAAGTGCAGCATCTGTCGCGCTTCGGGCATGGACTGCCGCGCAAGCTGCAATTCGGAGCGATGCTGGAGGTGCCCGCGCTGCTCTGGCAGCTCGACGAGCTGATGGAGGCGGTCGATTTCGTCTCGGTCGGCTCCAACGACCTTTTCCAGTTTTCTATGGCGGTCGATCGCGGCAATGCGCGGGTGTCCGATCGCTTCGACCCCCTCGGCAAGCCGTTTTTGCGGATCCTCCGTGATATCGTGCGCGGGGCGGATCGGAACACGACGCCAGTGACGCTTTGCGGCGAGCTTGCCGGCAAGCCGCTTTCGGCAATGGCGCTGCTCGGCATCGGCTTTCGGTCGATCTCGATGTCGCCAGCCTCGATCGGTCCGGTAAAGGCGATGCTGCTCGGGCTTGATGTCGAGGCGCTGGCGAAGGTGATGGACGAAGTGCTGAACGATCATCGCAGCACGGTGTCGATGCGCGAGGTGCTTGCCCGCTTCGCCGAGAGCCACAATATTCCCCTTTAGAGAAATATAAGAAGAATCGGAGTGAAGGGTGGCGAAGCTTCCCGTTGAAAAAATGCGCGAGCTGGAACGCCGTTTCGGCGAGATCGAAGCGCGCATGTCGGCCGGCCCGGCCGCCGATGTCTATGTGAAGCTCGCATCCGAATATTCCGAGCTGCAGCCTGTCGTGGCGAAGATCCGCGCCTATGAGAAGGCTGTTGCCGAGCTTGCCGATCTCGAGACGCTGCTCGAGGACAAATCGGTCGATCGCGAGATGCGCGATCTTGCCGAACTCGAACTGCCCGAAGTGAAAGCGCGGATCGAGGCGCTGGAGCAGGAAATGCAGATCCTGCTTCTGCCGAAGGACGCAGCCGACGAAAAGAGCGCGATCCTGGAAATCCGCGCCGGCACCGGCGGCTCGGAAGCTGCCCTTTTTGCTGGCGATCTTTTCCGGATGTACGAACGTTTCGCGTCGGAAAAGGGCTGGAAGGTAGAGGTGCTCTCGGCAAGCGAGGGTGAAGCCGGCGGCTACAAGGAAATCATCGCGACGATCACAGGCCGGGGCGTCTTCGCCAAGTTGAAGTTCGAATCCGGCGTGCACCGTGTGCAGCGCGTGCCGGAGACCGAAGCAGGCGGGCGCATCCATACTTCGGCCGCGACGGTGGCGGTGCTGCCGGAAGCCGAGGAGATCGACATCGACATCCGGCCCGAAGATATTCGCATCGATACGATGCGGTCGTCGGGCGCCGGCGGTCAGCACGTCAATACGACCGACTCGGCGGTGCGCATCACCCATCTGCCGACCGGCATCGTCGTCACCAGCTCAGAAAAGTCACAGCATCAGAACCGCGCCAAGGCGATGCAGGTCTTGCGCTCCAGGCTTTACGACGCCGAGCGGCAGCGGGCCGATAGCGAGCGCTCGGCCGATCGCAAGAGCCAGGTCGGCTCCGGCGATCGTTCGGAACGCATCCGTACCTACAATTTCCCCCAGGGTCGCATAACGGACCATCGCATCAATCTGACGCTTTACAAGCTCGACCGGATGATGGAAGGCGAGATCGAAGAGGTCGTCGACGCATTGATGGCCGATTATCAGGCAAGCCAGCTGGCGCAACTCGGCGAACAGCAATGAGCGCTACGGTCGCCGATATGCTTGCCGAAGCGCGCCGTCGTTTCACAGAGGCAGGCATTGTCGATCCGGTGACCGATGCGCGGCTGCTTGTCGCAGGCCTTTTGAAACTGTCCTCGACGGAGCTTTTGACGCGGTCGGCCGAGAGGCTCTCTTCCGATCAGGCGGAGACGATTTCGAGGGCCTTGGAGCGGCGTCTCGGCCATGAGCCGGTGCATCGTATTCTGGGCGAGCGGGAATTCTACGGCCTGCCGCTTGGCTTGTCGGCAGAAACTTTGGAGCCGCGTCCGGATACGGAAATCCTGGTCGATACAGTGCTTCCTTTTCTGAAGGACCTTGCAAAGGCGCAACGCAATCTCCATATTCTTGATATCGGAACTGGGAGTGGGGCGATATGCCTCGCGCTCTTGCGTGAATGTCCCGAGGCGTCAGGTATCGGCAGCGACATATCGGCTGATGCACTTAGGACGGCGAAGTCAAATGCAGAAAGAAACGGGTTGCAGGATCGTTTTCAGGCCGCGCAGTCGAAATGGTTCGAGAACATCCAGGGCTCCTTTCACGCGATTGTCTCAAATCCGCCCTATATTGCCTCCAATGTCATTCACGATCTCGCTCCCGAAGTGACGAAATTTGATCCGGTTGCAGCGCTGGATGGCGGCCCGGATGGGCTTGACGCTTACAAAGCCATAGCCAAGGATGCGGCAAGGTTCATGAGGCCCGATGGGGTTCTCGGACTGGAAATCGGCTACGATCAGCGAAACGATGTGACGGCGATCTTCGAAGCGAAAGGCTTCAGGTGCCTCAAATCCGTGAAGGATTATGGTCAGAACGACAGGGCGCTCGTTTTCGCGCTCGCGTAAAAGGCGGTAATTGCGGCATCGGGCGGGACATTATTGCTATTGCGAAGAAAAGGCTTGGATTTCCCAGGGAAGCAATATAGGTTGCGGACACGTGTTGGGCAGATAGGAATGAACGAGATTCGTTCGGTACTTGGTTTGCCTCGGGGGTCCGCTCTTTTAAATGAGAGTTTCAACGGTTGAACACGACCCAACGCGTGAATCAGTCAAACTGACTTGAGAACCAAGCGGCAGGTCGGCGCAAAGGCGCAGTATGCTCGCGGCACAAAGGTCCTGACCCGGTTTTCCGGTCATGGCGGTTAGTGCCATGTATCCATCACAAACAGAGAATTCAGGTGAACGATCTATGAGGCCAGGACAGCAAAACAAGCGCGGTCGAGGGCGTGGTAACAACAATAACAATGGCGGCGGCGGAAATAACAATAACAACAATTTCAACCGCAAGGGCGGTAACCCGCTGACCCGGAGCTATGACAGCTCCGGCCCCGATGTGAAGATTCGTGGTACTGCACAGCATATCGCAGAGAAATATGCGCAACTTGCCCGTGATGCCCAGAGCTCCGGCGACCGTGTGATAGCCGAGAATTATCTTCAGCACGCCGAACATTACAATCGGATCATCGCCAGCGCTCAGGCGCAGATGCAGGAGCGGTTCCAGCGCGACGATCGCAGCGACTACAATGACCGCGACGCGGCGGATCGCGACAGCGACGACATCGATACCAGCGACAATGATGGCGACGATGTCGTCGTCGTGCAGCCGCCGCAGAGCAGGCAGCATCAGCCGCAGGCACAGTCAAAGCCCGCGCCGGCACCCGTTGCGGCGCCTGCCCCGGCACCTCAGCCCGAGATCATCGACGGAACCGGCCCGCAGCCGGAGATCGAAGGCATTCCTGCCGAGGTCGCCATGGACGAGGAAGGCTCTGCCGGCCAGTCACGCGAACGCCAGCCCCGTCGTCGTAGCCCCGGCAATCGTCCCCGTCGCCCGCGTCGCGGCGCAGACGGCGATGCAGCCTCCGAAGGCGAAGGCGAGGGTGCTTCCGCCGAGGCGCCGGTTCTGGCGGATGCCGCATCGGAATAAGGGATCTGGCCGCTCCTTTCGGGGAGAGCCAGGTGCTCATGCCATCTGTTCGAATTTCCTTGAAAATCCCCGGCCTCGTGCCGGGGATTTTCGTCTTATAGGCTCTTTAAACTCCCGAAACAGCGTACCATATTCTCCTCGACTGCTTCGCCCAAATCCCAGACGGGCCAAGCGCGGCCTGCCTTTTTAGGGGGTCGATCTCAATCATCGGTCTGCGCCTCGTAAGGGCAGGGCGATCAATGGAGGTAGAATATGAACATCGAGAAATATTCCGAGCGGGTGCGCGGCTTCATCCAGTCGGCCCAGACCTATGCGCTGGCGCAGGGGCATCAGCAATTTTCACCCGAACATGTGCTCAAAGTTCTGCTCGACGACGATCAGGGCATGGCGGCCTCACTGATCGAGCGTGCCGGCGGCGATGCCAAGGCTGCTCGCCTTGCCAATGACGCGGCTCTTGCCAAGTTGCCGAAGATATCAGGCGGCAACGGCAACATCTACCTGGCGCAGCCGCTCGCCAAGGTGCTTTCGACCGCCGAAGAGGTGGCTAAGAAAGCCGGCGACAGTTTTGTCACGGTCGAACGTCTGCTGCAGGCGCTGGCGATCGAATCCTCGGCTTCGACCTATTCGACGCTGAAGAATGCAGGCGTGACAGCCCAAGGTCTCAACCAGGTCATCAACGATATCCGCAAGGGCCGGACCGCGGATTCCGCCAGTGCCGAGCAGGGCTTTGATTCACTCAAGAAATTCGCCCGCGACCTCACTGGCGAAGCCCGCGAGGGCAAGCTCGATCCGGTGATCGGCCGCGACGATGAGATCCGTCGCACCATCCAGGTCCTGTCGCGCCGCACCAAGAACAATCCGGTGCTGATCGGCGAGCCGGGCGTCGGCAAGACGGCGATCGTCGAAGGTCTGGCTCTGCGCATCGTCAACGGCGACGTGCCGGAATCGCTGAAGGACAAGAAGCTGATGGCGCTCGACATGGGCGCGCTGATTGCCGGCGCGAAATACCGCGGCGAATTCGAAGAGCGGCTGAAAGCGGTCCTCAATGAAGTCCAGGCGGAAAACGGCGAAATCATCCTGTTCATCGACGAAATGCACACGCTGGTCGGCGCCGGCAAGGCGGATGGGGCGATGGATGCCTCAAACCTTCTAAAGCCTGCGCTTGCCCGCGGCGAACTGCATTGCGTCGGCGCAACCACGCTCGACGAATATCGTAAACATGTCGAGAAGGATCCGGCGCTTGCCCGCCGCTTCCAGCCTGTCGTCGTCGACGAACCGACGGTCGAAGATACGATCTCGATCCTGCGCGGACTCAAGGAAAAATACGAGCAGCATCACAAGGTTCGCATCGCCGATGCGGCGCTGGTCGCCGCCGCGACGCTGTCCAACCGCTATATCACGGATCGCTTCCTGCCGGATAAGGCCATCGATCTGATGGATGAGGCGGCGGCGCGACTGCGCATGCAGGTGGATTCCAAGCCGGAAGAGCTCGATGAACTCGACCGCCGGATCATTCAGATGAAGATCGAGCGCGAGGCGCTGAAGAAGGAAACAGACGTTGCTTCCGCCGACCGGCTGAAGCGGCTGGAGACCGAACTCACCGCGCTTGAAGAGGAGGCCGATGCGCTGACGGCTCGCTGGCAGGCGGAAAAGCAGAAGCTCGGCCTTGCCGCCGATCTCAAGAAGCAGCTCGATGACGCCCGCAACGAACTGGCAATTGCCCAGCGCAAGGGTGAATTCCAGCGCGCCGGCGAGCTGACTTACGGCGTCATTCCGGATCTCGAAAAGCAGCTGGTCGAAGCCGAGAAGCAGGATGGCGAGCGCGGCGCGATGGTGCAGGAGGTGGTCAGCCCCGACAATATCGCCCATGTCGTTTCCCGCTGGACCGGCATCCCGGTCGATAAGATGCTGGAAGGCGAACGCGACAAGTTGCTTCGGATGGAAGACGAGCTGGCGAAATCGGTGATCGGCCAGGGCGATGCGGTTCAGGCCGTATCGCGCGCCGTTCGCCGCGCCCGCGCCGGCCTGCAAGATCCGAACCGGCCGATCGGCTCGTTCATCTTCCTCGGCCCGACCGGCGTCGGCAAGACCGAACTTACCAAGGCGCTCGCCCGCTTCCTCTTCGACGACGAAACGGCGATGGTGCGCATGGACATGTCGGAATACATGGAGAAACACTCGGTCGCCCGGCTGATCGGCGCGCCTCCCGGCTATGTCGGCTATGACGAAGGCGGAGCGCTGACGGAAGCCGTGCGCCGCCGACCGTATCAGGTCGTGCTGTTCGACGAGATCGAGAAGGCGCATCCCGACGTCTTCAACATCCTGCTGCAGGTGCTGGACGACGGACGGCTGACGGACGGTCAGGGCCGGACGGTCGACTTCCGCAATACGATGATCATCATGACCTCGAACCTAGGGGCCGAATATCTGACGCAGCTCAGGGACGGCGACGATAGCGATACGGTTCGCGAGCAGGTGATGGATGTCGTGCGCGGGCATTTCCGGCCGGAATTCCTGAACCGCATCGATGAGATCATCCTCTTCCACCGCCTGAAACGCGAGGAGATGGGTGCGATCGTCGATATCCAGCTGAAGCGGCTGGTGGCTCTGCTGTCCGAACGCAAGATCGTTATCGATCTCGACGAGGAAGCTCGCCATTGGCTTGCGAACAAGGGTTATGATCCGATCTACGGCGCAAGGCCGCTGAAGCGGGTGATCCAGAAGTTCGTGCAGGACCCGTTGGCCGAGCAGATCCTGTCGGGCCAGGTACCGGACGGATCGACCGTCAAGGTGACGAACGGTTCGGACCGGCTGCAGTTCAGCACGCGGCAGACGGTGAGCGCAGCGGCTTAATTTGGTTTGTCGAGGAATGAGAAATGGCGGCTTCAGCCGCCATTTTTCGTTTGGAGACTACTTGCTCGCCACCTGATCCGGCGTTTGATTGTTCAGCAGCGTATCGATACGCTTTCGCTCGTCCTCGAATTTCGCCAGCGCCTCGCCCTGTAGCGATTTGCCGCCCGGCAGGCGGATGCGCAGCGGATCGACCTTGGTGCCGTTGACGATCAGCTCGTAATGCAGATGAGGGCCGGTGGACTCACCCGTCGTGCCGACCCAGCCGATCACCTGGCCCTGACGTATTTTCGCCCCGGGAACGACGCCTTTGGCAATGGCGCTCTGGTGATTGTAGGAGGATTCATAGCCATTGGCATGGCGGATGATGGTCTGATTGCCGTATCCGCCGGAATCCCAGCCGGCTTTTTCGACTGTGCCATTGCCGGAGGCGATAATCGCGGTGCCACGTGGCGCCGCCCAATCGACGCCGGTATGCATTCGGGCGAAACCGAGGATCGGATGGCGGCGCATGCCGAAGCCCGACTTGAAAATGCCGTTCGGAACCGGGTTGCGCAGCAGGAACTGGCGGATGCTCTTGCCGTTCTCGTCGAAATAATCGACCGTACCGTCGCCGGGATCCTGGAAGCGATAGAAGCGCGTCTGCGTATCGCCGAAACGAGCATTGACGTAGAGCAGTTCGGAATCCTCGGTCGCCTGGCCGGTGCTGTCGGCGACGGAGAAGAAGGCCTCCAGCTTATCGGTCGATCTCAGCTGCGCCTGGAAATCGACATTGCTTGCGAGCAGCTTGATGATCAGCGCGGTCATATCCTTGGTCATGCCATAGGAAAGGGCGGCACGATAGATGCCGTCATAGACGCGCGGCAGGTTCTGTCCGGGCGGCGGAGCGAAGGTATTGTCATCGAAAGCCGTGGCGATGGCATCCAGCATCGGCGGCTCGCTGCCGGACACGTATTTGCCCTTGTCGTCGAGAGCCACGGTGACCAGATGGCGCGTGCCGCGGTAGACGCTGGCCCGGATGATCTTTGCCTGCTCACCTTTCTGGATGATGCCGATGCGCAGCACGTCACCCTTATCGAGATCGCTGGCGCCGAGTTGCTGCGAGATATAGTTGGCAATGCCATCGGCATATTGCTGTGGGTAGCCTGAGTCCGTCAGCGCCTTGGCGATCGGTGTATCGGCGCGCACCGGAAGGACGTCGTCGGCGAATTCTTCGGTCTGCGGCGTGATCGACTCCGGCGCAGAAACCGTCATGTTCTGCTCGAGCACGCGGGCGGACAGGCCGGCGGTCAGATCGACATCGGCTTCCTCACTGGAGAAACGACGTGGATCGACGTAGTAGAGGGCCGCGAGCTGCGTATTGCCGTCGGTCAGCACGGAGCCGTTGGAACGGACGTTTTCCTCGACCTCCTCGAGCGACAGGCCGGAGGCCATTTTCATACTGGTCTTGGCGGTCGGGAAGGGAACGGTCTTCAGGCTGACTTCGGATTCAACGTCGGAGCCATAGAGTGCGCCGGTGCGGCTCTGCGGGGCGGGCTGCGGTTCGTCGGCGGAAAATATCGCCAGAGGATCGAAATCGGGGTAGTCCTCGGTCGCCACATGGTTGGCGGCCAGCGTCATCTTCACATGCGCGAAGGGCTGGCGGCGCACGACCTCCTTCTCGCCTTCATGGACGACGGTCGATACTTCCATGATCGCCCGGTCCGAAGGTTTTGCGGCGATGGCGGGAGCGATCAGCCGGCCGCCGCGGACCACGGTCGTGTCCACATGCGCCTCTGCGGCAGCACTCGCATAGGCCTCGGCAGGAATCGCCAGCTGTTGGCGGCCATCAAGCGCGGCAAAAAGGGCGACGCCCATCAGGACAGAGGATGTGATACCGGTGAGGAACGTGCCCGAGAGCCAGCGCAAGGAAACTTCGCGCTTGTCGGGCGCACGCCTGCCGTCGGCCAGAAGCGGAGGCTCGTTGCCCAACGAGCGGATCATCATTTTCTCCGTCATCATGGCAGTCGGGTCCGCGTCCTTACATTTGACATCTCTGGAAGCATTTCTCGGCCATCCTGGCTGGGGCGAAAGATGTGCATATTTTGGGCACTGAAGTCAAATCGTGCACTGGAAAGGCAGCCTATCTGCATTTGCCTGTGTGAATCATGTGTCCGTAAAGACCAGCAGATTGTGATCATGTCGGGGCGTGAGAGACGAAAGAGCGCTCTTTCCACGAAAAATCGACGAATGTTCACGTCTCCGGCTCGGTGGAGGCAGCTCAGAATCCGGGAAATGACCGCATTGACAGGCTCCGCCGAAACTTTCTCTGAAAAAACAACGACTTGAAAGAAAAATGATTTTTTTCGAAAAGGGCTGTTGACTTAGAAAAGGGGGTGGGATTATAAGCCCACTCACTGAACGAGGGCGGCGGCGCTGCTGGCGACGAAGTCTCTCGCTCTTAAGAAACTCAAGCGGATTGGCGATTGCTGGTTTGTTGCTTCGGGCTTAGGT
>NZ_JAULSE010000039.1:0-28387 GCF_030518245.1 Rhizobium sp. CBN3 | reverse complement strand
TCGCAGCAATCGACAAGCCGCCTCCCGTCAATCCAAGCCGGCCAAAACCCAAAACATCGCCAAACCAAATGGCTTTCTTTTATGCCTGACAATTTCCCCGGACAGCCCTGCGTCAGAACGGGGAGAGGGTTAGGGTGAGGGGCACCCATTGGCGTAAACCTAACAAGCCGGGTGGAACTCACATCCCCTGCGCACCACGGTTCATCGCGGCAATACCCGTCCGGCAGACCTCGATCAGCCCAAGCGGCTTCATGATCGCGATGAACTGGTCGATCTTCGACGACTTGCCGGTGATCTCAAGAATGAAGTGGTCGATCGTCGCGTCGACCACCTTGGCATGGAAGGCATCGGCAAGCCGCAGCGTCTCGGCGCGCGTTTCGCCTTCGCCGATCACCTTAACCAGCGCCACTTCTCGCTCGATCGGCCGATCCTGGCCGAGTTCCCGGGCCCGCACCGTCAGATCGACGACGCGATGCACGGGCACGATGCGTTCGAGCTGCGCCTTGATCTGCTCCAGCACATGCGGCGTCCCGCGGGTAACGATGGTGATGCGGGACAGATGCGCCTGGTGCTCGGTCTCGGAGACGGTGAGGCTCTCGATATTGTAGCCGCGGCCGGAGAACAGGCCGATGACACGAGCAAGGACGCCGGGCTCGTTGTCGACGAGAACCGAGAGCGTGTGGCTCTCGACCGCGGTCGTTTCCGGAGAGATGAAATAGGCAGAGCCCGTGGGCTGAAGGTGTGCGTTCATGGTCCTGGGTTTCCTCTCGCCGCATAACCCCGAAAATCGGCCACGATTTTCGGAAAGGAATTATGCGCAATTATTAAGTCTTAGACGAGCTGGCGGCCCTTGGCATCGATCGCGTTGGCGACCGCTTCGTCGGTGGCTTCGTCGGGCAGCAGCATTTCGTTATGCGCCTTGCCCGAGGGGATCATCGGGAAGCAGTTGGCGAGATTGGCAACGCGGCAATCGAAAATGACCGGCTTCTTGACCTCGATCATCTCGATAATGGCATCGTCGAGCTCGTCCGGCTTGTCGCAGCGCAGGCCGACGGCGCCATAGGCTTCCGCCAGTTTGACGAAATCGGGCATCGCTTCCGTATAGGAATGCGACAGGCGGTTGCCGTGCAGCAGCTGCTGCCACTGGCGCACCATGCCCATATACTGGTTGTTCATGATGAAGATCTTGATCGGCGCATCGTACTGGATCGCCGTCGACATTTCCTGGATGCACATCTGGATCGAGGCATCGCCGGCAATGTCGATGACGAGGCTGCCGGGATGAGCGATCTGGACGCCGAGGGCCGCCGGCAGGCCGTAACCCATCGTGCCCAGGCCGCCCGAGGTCATCCAGCGGTTCGGCTGTTCGAAGCCGAAGAATTGTGCTGCCCACATCTGATGCTGGCCGACTTCGGTGGTGATGTAGGTGTCGCGGTCCTTGGTATGTGCAAACAGCCGCTCCAGCGCATATTGCGGCATGATCACGTCGTTGTTCTTCGTATAGGCGAAGGAGTTACGCGCCCGCCAGCGGGCGATATCGCTCCACCAGCCTTCGAGTCGGTTCTTCTCCGGCTTCTTCGGCAGCGCCCGCCACAGGCGGACCATGTCTTCGAGGACATGGCCGACATCGCCGCGGATGCCGATATCGACGCGGACGTTCTTGTTGATCGAGGACGGATCGATATCGATATGGATCTTCTTCGAGCTCGGCGAGAAGGCGTTGAGGCGGCCGGTGATGCGGTCGTCGAAGCGGGCGCCGATGCAGACCATGACGTCACAATCATGCATCGCCATGTTGGCTTCGTAGGAGCCGTGCATGCCGAGCATCTTCAGCCAGTTCTTGCCGGAAGCGGGATAGGCGCCGAGGCCCATCAGCGTCGAGGTGATCGGGAAATCGGTGAGTTCGACCAGCTCGCGCAGCAGTTTGGAGGCCTCGGGGCCGGAATTGACGACGCCGCCGCCGGAATAGATGATCGGACGGCGCGCATTCGCCATCAGTTCGATCGCTGCATGGATCTGGTTGAGGTCGCCCTGGATCTTCGGCTGGTAGCTCTTCTGGATCGCGTAATCGGCGGGCGGTGTGTAGGTGCCGGTCGCAAACTGCACGTCCTTCGGAATATCGACGACGACGGGCCCGGGACGGCCGGATTGGGCGATGCGGAAGGCCTCGTGAATGATGGCGGCGAGCTGATTGACGTCCTTGACCAGCCAGTTGTGCTTGGTGCAGGGCCGGGTGATGCCGACCGTATCGCATTCCTGGAAGGCGTCGGAGCCGATCAGCGGGGTCGGAACCTGACCGGTCAGGCAGACGAGCGGGATCGAATCCATCAGCGCATCCTGCAGCGGCGTGACCGCATTGGTAGCGCCAGGGCCAGAGGTCACCAGCATGACGCCGACCTTTCCGGTGGAGCGGGCATAACCTTCGGCCGCATGGCCTGCCCCCTGCTCGTGGCGGACGAGGATGTGCTTGATGTCGTCTTGCTGGAAGATCTCGTCATAGATCGGCAGGACCGCGCCGCCGGGATAGCCGAAGATATGTTCGACGCCGTTGTCCTTCAGCGCCTTGAGAACGATCTCCGCCCCCGTCATCCGATTGCCTGCCGCCTGATTGTCCGTGCTCATCTGTCTTTTCCGTTTGATGCTGGGATTTGCGTTTGTGGCCGGGAGCCCGATTTCGGGCACAAAAAAAGGCCCCGGAGGACCTGTCATCTAGCGCATGGGTGGCTATCGCCGGATGGTTACACCATCCTGCCCATGCGCCTTCCCACCACGATAAGAGCCGTTGCGATTTTCATGGCGGGAAGTGATAGACAGAAAATTTCGCAGCGTCAACGCATGCCGCAATAAAAAACTGCCCCGCGTCCGCGCCTCTCAAAATCGATAGGATGAAGGATTTGTTAAAGGATCGACTTTATCCTTTAACGCTACTGCAAGGAGTAGCCTTTGCTCAACAACGACTTGCGCATGTCTGGCAAGGCAGGCGAGCACGATCGACGCGACGGCCATACGCCGGGAAATCGCTTTCTCGGCCGCGTCGTTGCATGCAGCGGCTCCAGGGCGACCATTGCCGCCGTCGCCGAACAGGGCGGCACCGATCTCACCGAACTCTGGTCTGTCGGCCGGCTGATTTCGATCAGCGTCGGCCGCAACCGCGTCGTCGCCCTCGTCTATTCCATGAATACCGGCAGCCATGCCTGGGGCGAAGGCGAGGACAATTATTTCAAGATCGAGACGGAGCTTCTCGGCGAAGTCCGCGTCGATGAGGACGGGCGCGAGGAATTTTCGACCGGTATCTCGCGTTATCCCTATCTCGGCGCCATCGCCCATCGCATCCGCGCCGCCGACCTGATGCGCATCTATGATGCCGGAACGGGGACGACCGCCGTCATCGGCAAGCTGACGCAGGACGAAAGCATCGATGCGGCGATCCATATCCCCTCGATGCTCTCCAAGCATTTCGCCGTCGTCGGCTCGACCGGCGTCGGCAAATCGACGGCCGTGTCGCTGCTCCTGCACAAGGCGATCGCGGCGGATCCGAAGCTGCGCGTGCTGATCCTCGATCCGCACAATGAATTCGCCGCCGCCTTTCCCAAACACGCCGTCACCATCGATACCGATACGCTCGACCTGCCCTTCTGGCTGATGCGGCTCGAAGAGTTTGCCGAAGTCGTCTTCCGCGGCCGTCCGCCGGTGCCCGACGAGCTCGACATGCTGCGCGACATCATGCCGGAGGCCAAGCGGGCCTTCCGCGGCAGCGACAATTCTCTGGTGCGCCGCACGACGGAAAAGAGCTCAATTACTGCCGATACACCCGTCCCCTACCGCATGGCCGACCTGCTGGCGCTGATCGACGAGCGCATCGGCCGCCTGGAAGGCCGTACGGAAAAGCCTTCCCTGCGGTCGCTGAAGATGCGCCTCATCGCTGCGATCAACGATCCGCGCTATCACTTCATGTTCTCCAACAATACGATCAGCGATACGATCACCGATACCATCGCGCAGATCTTCCGTATTCCCGGCGATAGCAGGCCGATCTGCACCTTCCAATTGGCGGGCATCCCTTCCGAGGTGGTCAATTCGGTCGCTTCGGTGCTCTGCCGCATGGCCTTCGAGGTGGCGCTCTGGAGCGATGGCGCCATCCACATGCTCGTCGTCTGCGAGGAAGCGCACCGCTATATCCCGTCCGATCCGAACCTTGGCTTCATCCCGACGCGCCAGGCGATCGCCCGCATCGCCAAGGAGGGCCGCAAATACGGCGTCTCGCTCGGCATCATCACCCA
The DNA here is from genome assembly GCF_030518245.1 of Rhizobium sp. CBN3. Taxonomy (NCBI): domain Bacteria; kingdom Pseudomonadati; phylum Pseudomonadota; class Alphaproteobacteria; order Hyphomicrobiales; family Rhizobiaceae; genus Rhizobium; species Rhizobium sp. CBN3. The sequence goes on along the minus strand of NZ_JAULSE010000039.1, from coordinate 24,107 downwards.
GCGGCCGGGCGAGCTCGACCAGACGATCCTATCGCAATGTTCGACGCTCTTTGCCATGCGCCTTGCCAATGACCGTGACCAGGAAATCATCCGCTCGGCCATCCCGAATTCGTCGATCTCGACGACGAGCTTCATCTCCTCGATCGGCAATGGCGAAGCGATCGCCTTCGGCGAGGCGATCAGCGTGCCGATGCGCATGCGCTTCTCCCGTGTCGACGAAAGCCTCCTGCCGAAGGCCGCCAGCGCCAATAACAAGCACAGTGAGGAAGATCCCGACACGGTCGATCTACGCAAGATCGTTACCCGCATGCGGGCGGTGACCGTCAGCCCCGACATTTCAAATTTCCAGCAGAGCGTTGCGGCATCCATGCCGGGTTCCGATGAGGCGGAGGAAGCCGACGAGGCTTTCGACACAAAGCCCGTCCCCCCGCTCGCGCCGGCTTCGGCGCCACTCGAATCCTACCGGCGCGAATTACTACCGCAGGCGCCGCGGCTGGACCCCGCCGAGCCGGCCCCGATCGATCCGCGGCTGGACGCGCTGCGCCGCGAACTGCGTCGCGAGGAACCGGTCTTTCCCCGGCCGGCGCCGCCGGCCGATCAGCCACCGATCACCCGCCGGGAACCCGGCCCGTCGTTGCGCGAAAGCATACTGAAAAAGCCGCTGAGCAGCCTTTACAACAAGGATTGATGTTCCAGCTCGATCAGCGGCTGGACAATGTCGAGCACACGCTCGCGGTCCGCCGGCCCAAGCCGCAGGAGGGGACGCGGAAGCTCCGCCCGGATATCCAGGAGATGCTCGGCCATCATATAGACCACGCGAATGCTTCCATACGCCTTGAACACCTCCCAAAGCGGCTGCAGCAGATCATCGAGCCGCCGCGCCTCGCCGTCATTGCCGGCCATGGCCGCTTTCGTCAGAGCGAGCGCCGTGCGCGGAAGCAGGCCGCCGATGACACTATACCAGGCGTCTGCGCCTGCAAGCAGTGCCTCCGCCGCGCCCCAATCGCCGCTGTAGCCGATCGCGAGATCGGTCTTTTCCCGCAATAGCGCAAGCTCCCCTCGTAAGTCGCCGTCAACAGGCAGCGGCATTTTCACCGCCTTGATCGTCTCGATATCGGAGAGGCGCTGCAGAAGCTCGCGGCTGAAGGTGAAGTGCGTCGTGCCGGGATTGTTGTAGATGCAAAGCGGAAGCCTGGTCGCCTTCGCCACTGCGAGGAAATGCTGGTAGGCCTCTTCCTGGGTCAGCGGCGTATAAGACACAGGCGCAAGCAGAAGCGCATCCGCGCCGGCAGCCTCGGCGTCCCTGGCAAGATCCACGGCATGATCCGTCCTCAGAGCACCGGCGCCGACAACGAGCGGAACACGACCCTTGACGCAGTCGACCGCCGCCTTGACGGCCCGCAGCCGCTCCTCGCGCGTGAGATAGGCGTAAATCCCGGTGCTGCCGAGAAGGCCGATGGAGGCCACAGCTGACTCGCACAGGCGTTCCAGCAAGCGGCCAAGCCCCTCAGTGTCGATCCGGCCATGCGGATCGGCAGGCGTTGGCGGAAAGGCCGACAGGCCATGAAACGGCGAAGGAGACATGATGCAATCCTCAAAGGGCGGTCAATGGGAGAACAGCAGGCGCGAACCCGCGCCGGCGAAGAAGACGGCAAGACTTCCCTCGATCCAGCGGCGCGCCCGCGCATACCCGCGCACCATCGGCGCCGTCGAGAAAAGCACGGCATAACCGGAAAAAATCGAGATCCCGAGAAGCACGCAGCCGGCGAAAGCCATGACGGCCATTTCAGGCGACGCGCCAGGCCTGAGGCCGAGAGACATGATCGCCACCCAGGCCAGCACCGCCTTCGGGTTCCCGAGATGCATCAGGATTCCACGCCGATACAGCGCGCCGAGCGCGGCAGCAGGCCGGGAGAACTCACCTGCCGGCCCATCCGCGGCAACGGCCGAGCGAGCGGCCTTCCAGGCGAGCCAGAGGAGATAGAGCCCACCCGCAATTTTGAGGACGATGAGGGCCTGAGCATAGCGGACCAACAATGTGGAAATGCCGGTGACCGCGATCAGACCCCAGCAGGTCGACATGGTGATCACCCCGGCGGCGAGTGCAAGCGCCGGCCGGCGCCCTTGGCGCATTGCCACGTTCATGATGGCCATGTTGCTTGGCCCGGGACTGCCTGCCGCGATGACATAGGCGATATAAACGACGAGAAGATCTTGCATTTCCATTTTCCAGAGGCCGCCACTCGCTTCCTTCTTGCGGAAAATTGGTTCATCATGAAGCGCCATTTTCAAGAATCTTCATGGACCATTTTCAATGTCCAAGCGGCGCAGCAACATCGAGATCCCTTCGCTCCATGCGATCGATCGAACCGCCAATATCAGCCGCCAGCTTGCACAGGCTCTCAGGAGCGCCATTGCCCGCGGCGAGCTGAGGCCCGGCGAGCGCCTTCCCTCGACGCGCACGCTCGCAGCCTCCCTGAAAATCGCCCGCGGCACCGTCGTCGAGGTATTCGACCAACTGACCGCCGAAGGTTATCTCGAAGCGAGAGTCGGAGCCGGAACCCGTATTGCCGCGGCTCTGATGGATGCGACGCCCGTGCTTCCGCCGCCACCGGCAGCGCCGGTTGCGGATACTCTGGATCTGCCCGCCCCGGCCGCCCGGCTGATATCAGTCGCCCGCGCGCTCGTCCCTCACCCGCCCGTTCCCTTCGCCGTATCAGTCCCGGCCTCCGGCATTGCGCCTGACGACAACTGGCGCCGTCTCGGCAATCGGGTGCGTGCGTCCAAAGAGGCTGCCCCATCAGGCTATCACGATCCGATGGGCCTGCTCGAGCTGCGCCTCGCCATTGCCGAACACGTCCGCCGCGCCCGCGCGGTTCATTGCGAACCGGAACAGGTCGTCGTCACATCGGGCACCCAGCAGGGCCTCTACATGGCCGGCCGCGTGCTGCTGTCGCGCGACGATCCTGTCTGGGCCGAAGACCCGGCCTATCCCGGCCTCACCGCCGTGCTCGACGATCTCGGCCTGCGCACGCACCGCATCCCGGTCGATACGCAGGGAATGAACGTGGAGCGCGGCCTCGAACTCTGTCCGCAGGCGCGCGCCGCATTCGTGACGGCGTCGCACCAGTATCCGATCGGCATGCCGCTCAGCATGGCGCGACGCAACGCCCTGATCGCCTGGGCCGACCAGGCCCGCGCCTGGATCGTCGAAGACGATTACGACAGCGAATTGCGTTACGCCGGCCACCCCTTCCCCTCGATGCAGGGCCTCTGCCCCTCACGCGTCATCTATCTCGGCACCTTCAGCAAGGTCCTCTTTCCTTCGCTGCGCCTCGGTTATGTCATCGCCCCTCCTCAGCTCGCGGAAGCCTTCGCCGGTGCGCGCGCCATTCTCGACCGGCATTCGCCGACATCAGAACAGCATGTTCTCGCCGCTTACATGAAGGAAGGCTATTTCGAAGCCCATATCCGGCGGATCCGCGGCCTCTATGCCGAACGTCGGGCATTCCTGCTGTCGGCGTTAGAACAAGCCTTGCCCGAGGGGTGCCGCATTCAGCCGAGCGACCAGGGCATGCACATTCTCCTGTGGCTGCCCGCAGAAATCGACGATGTACGGCTCGCGGCGCACGCGCTGTCTTCCGGCATCGCGGTTCGCGCCATCTCCCCCATGTATGCGGACCCGCCGGCGCGCCCTGGCCTTATGCTGGGTTTCGGCGGCTTTCCGGAGGCGCAACTGCAAGCAGCGGTCAGCGATCTCGCCAGACTGCTGCAGGCGCATATCGCGTATACTGGTGCGGAAGGTCCGCAACGGGGATGAGGCCTAGGCGCTCAGCCTTTGCCAGCTCTCGTCCATCTGATTGCGGAACCAGGTCATTTGCCGCTTGGCATATTGCCGTGTCGCCGCAGCCCCTTTCTTCAACACCTCATCGCGCGTCATCTCGCCCTTCAGCATCGCCGCGATCTGCGACACACCGATGGCCTTCATGACAAGCGCCTCGGCCGGTAGGCCGAGCGCAAGCAGCGCCTTTACCTCGTCTTCCGCACCCTGTTGCAGCATCTTTTCGAAACGGCCGTTGATGCGGGCATGCAGCACCGCCCGGTCCGGCAGAACGACAATTTTGCGGGCCTCGTCGGCATTGATCACCACAGGCCCTGACCGACCCTGGAAATCAGCGATCGAGCGTCCCGTCGCTTTGATCACCTCCAGCGCCCGGACGATGCGCTGGCCGTCCTGGCGGTTGAGGCTTGCCGCCATCACGGGATCGACGTCAGAAAGCTCGGCGTAAAGCGCGTCCGGCCCCTCCTCCACGAGTCGCGTGCGCAATTCTTCCCGCAGCGCTTCGGGAATATCCGGCATGTCGGAGAGACCGCCGATCAGCGCCTTGAAGTAAAGCCCCGTGCCGCCGACGAAGACCGGTAGCTGCCCGGCGGCTCTGAGCGCCGGCAAAAGCGCCGAGACATCGCGCAGCCAGGCGCCTGTGGAATACCCGGCCCCAGCCGGCACGTGGCCGTAGAGATGATGCGGCACGCCTTGCATCTCCTCTTCGGACGGACGCGCGGTCAGCACTCGCAGCGTATCGTAGATCTGCATGCTGTCGGCATTGACGACCGCGCCGTCATGGCGTTTGGCCAATTCGACGGCAAGCGCGGACTTGCCGCTGGCGGTCGGCCCGGTTATCAGGATCGCGTTCTCTACGCTCAGAAGGTTTTCCATCATGGCCCTCGTTGCCACGCTTGTTGCCAATCCGTCAAATCCTGTGCTTACTCCCGGCATCGCCGAACAAGCGGCCGAGGCAGTAACCGCTTCCGGCCTCTACTGGCTGGCCGACGGCGTTGCCTGCGACATCGCGCTACGCGACGGCACGGATGCGCAAGCCGCCGAGGCCAATCTTCTCGCCGTCATATCAAGCGCCCCCATCGACCTCGTCATCCAGGACCAGGACAGCCGCCGCAAGAAGCTGCTGATCGCCGACATGGATTCGACGATGATCGGCCAGGAATGCATTGACGAACTCGCCGCCGAAGTCGGCCTGAAGGAGAAGGTCGCCGACATCACCGCCCGCGCCATGAATGGCGAGATCGCCTTTGAGCCCGCCCTGCGGGAGCGCGTCGCCCTCCTGAAAGGATTGCCGATCTCGGTTGTCGACGAGGTCATCGCCAAGCGCATCACACTGACGCCGGGGGGGCCGGAGCTGATCGCCACGATGAAGGCGAAAGGTCATTACACCGCTCTCGTCTCCGGCGGCTTCACCGTCTTTACCCGCCGCATCGCCGCCACTCTCGGCTTCGACGAAAACCGCGCCAATACGCTGCTGGACGAGGATGGCATTCTCTCCGGCTTCGTCGCCGAACCTATCCTCGGCAAACAGGCAAAGGTGGATGCGCTGAACGAGATTTCGGCAAGCCTCGGCATTTCGCCACAGGAGGCAATCGCAGTCGGCGACGGCGCCAATGATCTCGGCATGCTGCAGCTCGCCGGCTCCGGTGTCGCCCTCCACGCCAAGCCCACCGTCGCCGCTCAGGCGCAGATGCGCATCAATCACGCCGACCTGACGGCGCTGCTATATATCCAGGGTTACCGGAAGACCGATTTTGTGACGGCGTGAACGTCCGATTTCAACAGAAGACGGATGTACAACCAAGGCGGAGAGGTTGAGCGAGAACAGGAAGGCGGCACCTGGTCGCCACCGCCGCAGTTCTCCTATTCCATCGGCACCGCCACGAACCGCAGATCGCCGTTTGCCGATGCGATCATCAGCTGGGCGTTGCGACGGCCTTCCTGTTTCAGCGATTTCACCTTGGCCGCGACCGCATCCGGGGATTTCATGAACTCCTGCGCCACCTCGACGATAACGTCCCCCGGCTTCAACCCCTTTTCGGCCGAGGCGGAGCCGGGCTCCACCTCCGTGACGACGACGCCGTCGACGCTTTCGGCGATGCCGAAAGCCTTGCGTGTTTCGGGACTGAGGAGCGACAGCGACAATCCGAGCACGTTCTTCGGCGTAGCCACATCCGGCGATACCTGGCCCTGTTGGTGCTGGTCCGGCGCCGGTGCGCCCGGTGCGGGCGCTGCCTGATCGCCGGTATCCGGCTGGTCCATATCGTTGTTCTCGTCGGGATCAGGGGTGATCACGCCGTCCTGCGAGCCATCGGGCGCTGCATCGCCGGATGCCGCCTGATCGCTGTCTTCGAGCCGGCCGAGCTTCACCTTGACGGTCTGCTCCTTGCCGTCGCGCAGCACCACGACGTCGACTTCTTTTCCGACCGTGCTTTCTGCCACGACGCGCGGCAGGTCGCGCATTTCATTGACCGCCTTGCCGTCGAATTTCAAAATGACGTCGCCCGCCTTGATCGAGCCGTCGTCGACGGGGCCGCCCTTGATGACGCCGGCGACCAGTGCGCCCTTGGCGGTGTCGAGCCCGAGGCTGTCGGCGATGTCGTCGGTCACCGGCTGGATGCGCACGCCGAGCCAGCCGCGCCGCGTCTCGCCATACTGGCGCAACTGCTCGACGACGCCGGAAGCAAGTTCGGACGGTACCGAGAAGCCGATGCCGATCGAGCCGCCGCTCGGCGAGATGATCGCCGTGTTGATGCCGATCACTTCACCCTTCATGTTGAAGAGCGGCCCCCCGGAATTGCCCTTGTTGATCGCCGCATCCGTCTGGATGAAGTTGTCGTAGGGGCCGGCATTGATGTTGCGGCCGCGCCCGGAAATGATGCCGACCGTCACCGAACCGCCGAATCCGAACGGATTGCCGATGGCCATGACCCAGTCGCCGATGCGCATCTCGCTGGAATCGCCGAATTTCACCGATTTCAGCGGCGTCTTCGGCTCGACCTTCAACACGGAAAGATCGGTCTTCGTATCCGTGCCGATCAGCTTCGCCTTGAGCTTCGAGCCGTTGGCGAAATTGACTTCGATGTCGTCGGCGCCCTCGATCACGTGGTTGTTGGTGACGATATAGCCGGCCGGATCGATGACGAAACCGGACCCGAGCGAGCTGACGTTATGGTTGGGGCCCTTGTTGCCCTGCTGTTTGTTGAAGAAGTCGTTGAAGAATTCCTGGAATGGTGACCCGTCAGGGGCGCGCGGCGCCGGACCGACCCCTTCGTCATCCTTCACATTCTGCGAGGTCGAGATATTGACCACAGCATCGAGCAACCCTTCGGCGAGATCGGCAACGGAAGCCGGACCGTTGGTCGGCACGATGGTCTGAACCGGTGGCGTCTGCTGCGGCGTGGCAGATGCAGGTGGCGTGGGAGCAGCCGGAACAGGCGCGGCAACCCCGGGCGCTGCTGTTTCAGGCGTGGTTTGCGCAAAAGCAATACCGCTCATGCCGGCTTGCGCCAGCATGGTGGCGCTGGCCAGAAGCGCGAGCGTTCGTCTGAAGGGCAAGCGAATCGTGGGGGCCATCAAGCTTCCTCATAAGGGGGTAAACGCGCATATTCAGCACCAGCATAAGGCGGAATGATGGAGGGTGAAATCACCTTTTCGCGAAATCCCCGTGCAATCCGATGGACCGTCACGAAAGTCCGGCCTTGGCTCTTGAAGCCGAAAAGGGCCGGCGCTGGGCCGACCCTTTCTCGATCTTGCCGGGAAACAGATCCCGTGTTTTCAGTTCGCCGGCTGGCCTGGCGCCGCCGGAGCGGTTGCTCCGGGCATTGCGGGAACCGACGTAGACGGGCTGGCCGGCGCGGCGCCGGCAGCCTTATTGAAATAGCGGAAGAATTCCGAATCCGGCGACAGGACCAGCGTTGTGTCCTGCGATGAAAGCGCTGCCGAATAGGCTGCCATCGAGCGATAGAACTCGAAAAAACCGGGGTCTCTTGAGAATGCATCGGCGAAGACGCGGTTGCGTTCGGCATCGCCCTGGCCACGCAGGATCTCGGAGTCGCGCTGTGCGCCGGCAGTCAGCTCGACGACCTGGCGGTCGGCAACGGCGCGGCGGCGCTGACCTTCCTCGTTGCCCTGCGCGCGCAGAAGCTCAGCTTCCGCCAGTCGCTCGGCCCGCATGCGGTTATAGGTGCGCTCGGAAACATCCTGCGTCAGGTCGGTCCGGCTGATGCGCACGTCGTCGAGCGTGATGCCGAGCGTCTCCGCATCGGCTTGCAGCTCGTTGCGCACCTCGAGCATCATCGCCACGCGCTCTCGGGAGAGAGCGGCCTCGATGCTGCGCACGCCGTAGACCCTGCGCAAGGCGGAATCGAGGCGCGTGCGAAGCCGCGCTTCCGCCGCCTCCCTGTCGCCCGACACCGTTTCGCGGAAACGGCGCGCGTCGTTGATGCGGTAGATGAGGAAGGCATTTACCTCATAGAAGGCGCCGCCGGAAACCTGGACGCGTATATTGTCGAGGTCGAAGCGCAGCTCCTGCTTCGGCACGTATTGCACCCTGTCGGCATCGGCAAAGGCGAAAGGCAGCTTGAAATAGATGCCGGGGTCAGTCTTGACCGACTGGATTTCACCAAAGCGAACGACGATAGCCTGTTCGCGGGCGGTCACGACGAAGACCGAGGAATAGACCCCGACCAACACGACCGCCAGGAGGATTAGAACTACGGGAAGTCTGTTCGACATGGGTCTCAGCCTCCCTGTTGCTGCTGTTGCTGCGTCGGCCTGTTTATCTCGTTGAGAGGCAGATAGGGCACGGCGCCGGCCTTTTGGTCGATGATCACTTTCTTGGAACCCTTCAGCACCTGTTCCATGGTTTCCAGGAACAGCCGCTCCCGCGTCACGTCAGGAGCCTTGGAATATTCGTCGTAGATCGAAACGAAGCGTTGCGCTTCACCTTCAGCCTCCTTGACGATCCGGTCCTTATAGGCCGCTGCTGCTTCGCGGATGCGGGCCGCGTCACCGCGGGCCTGGCCGAGCTTCTGGTTGGCGTATTGGTTCGCCTCCTCCACGAGGCGCTGCTTGTCCTGATCGGCACGCTGCACTTCTTCGAAGGCATCGGCCACGTCACGCGGCGGTGCGACGTCCTCGATGGTCACGCGGTTGATCGCAATGCCGGCGCCGTAGCGATCCATCGTATCCTGGATGATGTTGCGTACTTCGGTTTCGATCGGTCCGCGATTGTCACGGAAGGCATCCTGTGCCGGGCGCCGGCCGACGATTTCGCGCATGGCGCTTTCGGAAACCTGCTGCAGCGTTTCAGCTGGATTTTCGAGACGGAAAAGATAGGATTTCGGGTCGTTGACCGTGTAGAGCACGGAGAACTGCACGTTGACGATGTTCTGGTCGCCGGAAAGCATCAGTCCAGCCGTCGAATTGCTGTTGTTGCGTCCGCCGATATTCTGCTGCTGCTCCGTCACCTTCACGATCTCGACCGCGTCCATCGGCCAGATGCGGAAATGCAGGCCGGGCATGGAAATTTCCTCTCTCGGTTTGCCGAAGCGCAGCTGGACGGCGCGTTCGTCCGGCTGGACGGTGTAGACGCACTGAATCAGCCAGAAAACGGCGACGATCGCCACCACGATCGCGGCCACGCCGCCATTGAAACCGCCGGGAACGATATTGCGCAGCTGATCCTGGCCGCGCCGGATGATGTCTTCCAGATCGGGCGGTCCGCCCTTGCCGCCACGCGGGCGGTTCGGCCCCTGGCCCCATGGTCCCTGATTGTTACCGCCGCCGCCCCAAGGGCCGCCGCCGCCATTCTGATTGCTCCAGGGCATCAAAACCTCGTTATTCGTTAAGTCTTCCCCGCATCCGGGACCGTGGGGGCTGACCGGTGGATGCGTTGGTGACCGTTATAGGTATCACCGCACCGGCTTTCAACGCAGCGTGAGAAACTTGGTCAATTTAATTGGAAAATAGTTCGTTTTCAGGCGCGACGGCGTTCGTAGACGACGTAGCGCGTGGCATAGCTGTCCCTCTCGCCGGCCGGCACGGCGAGCGTCTCCCCCACCTGCCAGATGGCGGGATCGATCGCCGGAAACGCCGCATCCCCTTCGAGGTCGGCTTCGACATGCGTGACGCACATCCGGTCGGCAAGGCCGATCGCCTGGGCATAGACTTGTCCGCCGCCGATAATGCAGATCTCGCCGGCGCCGGTTTCGCGTGCCAGCCTTTCGGCGAGCGTCAAGGCCTCGGGCAGCGAATGGGCCATGTTGACATCGGCATGATCGATCGCCGTCTGCCTCGAGATGACGACGTTCGGCCGCCCCGGCAGCGGCTTGCCGATCGACTCATAGGTCTTGCGGCCCATCACCACGGGCTTGCCCAGCGTCAGCGCCTTGAAACGCTTGAGATCGCTCGAAAGCCGCCAAGGCATGTCGCCATCGCGGCCGATGATGCCGTTGCGGGAAACGGCGACGATGATCGTCTTCAGGATGTCGGCCATGAATCCCCCCGGATCAGACGGCGATCGGCGCCTTGATATTGGCATCCGCCTCATAGCCGATCAGCTCGAAATCCTCGAACTTGAACCCGAAGATATCCTTCACATCGGGGTTGATGCGCATGAAAGGCAGCGGCCTTGGCCGGCGCGTCAGCTGCAGCTTCGCCTGATCGAAATGATTGTGATAGAGATGCGCGTCGCCGAACGTGTGGACGAAATCGCCGGGCTTCAGCCCCGTCACCTGAGCCACCATCATCGTCAAAAGCGCATAGGAAGCGATATTGAAGGGCACGCCGAGGAAGATATCGGCGGAGCGCTGATACAGATGGCAGGAGAGCTTGCCGTCGGCCACGTAGAACTGGAACAGGCAATGGCAGGGCGGCAGCGCCATCTGGTCCACTTCGGCCGGATTCCAGGCCGAGACGATGTGGCGGCGTGAATTCGGATTGTTGACGATGCCTTTGACGAGATTGGCGATCTGGTCGATATGGCCGCCGTCAGGCGCCGGCCAGGAGCGCCACTGAGCGCCGTAGACCGGGCCGAGATCGCCGTTCTCGTCGGCCCATTCATCCCAGATCGAGACGCCGTTCTCCTTGAGATAGCGGATATTCGTTTCGCCCTTCAGGAACCACAAAAGCTCGTGGATGATCGAGCGCAGATGCAGCTTCTTCGTCGTCAGGACGGGAAAGCCTTCCTCGAGATCGAAGCGCATCTGATAGCCGAAGACCGAGCGCGTGCCGGTGCCGGTGCGGTCGCCCCGGTCGGAGCCTTTTTCCATCACATGGGCGAGGAGATCGAGATATTGCTGCATGTCGCGCTGATTCCATTTTCTCCAATTTATGCCGTCGGCTTGAAGAAACCAATCGCAGGCGGATATTTTCCCGTTCTTTCTGCCGCCCGACATAACGCTTTTATGACGTTTGCCCTTTTCTTGGGCGAAGGAAATCATTATATCAGCGTTGCCGGCTCTCGGGCCGGCTATGGCAATAAATGAGCGGTGTAATAAACCTATTGGACCCGGGGGCGGTACCCGGCGCCTCCACCAAAAACCGGCGGGATCGAAGGCCGGCTTTTGATGGGGGCGAAATAGGATCGACAAGGGTGTAAAGATCGACTTTTTGCTCGGCATTGTACCGCCGTTATCGGGCTAAAATTGTAGTTGCAAACGACAACTATGCGGAAGCTCGTCTCGCTGCTTAATCGCGGTGTGACACTTCAATCAAAGTCCTAGTGGTTCGCACCTCTAGGCGGGGTCCGAAGGCACCTGGCAACAGAAGCCTTCACCTTCTCCCTCACACTGAAATCATGTATGCTGATCTACGCGTGACTCGGCTCCGGACTTTCCCAAGGCGCCTGAACGTGCCATATACCTTGTGAAAAGACTTCAGAACCGACGAAAGACAGGTAAAGCATGGGGCAGGATCATATCCGCTACGACATTCTGGCGCAGGATGCACTTCGCGGCGTCATCCGCAAGGTTTTGGCGGAGGTAGCAACGACGGGCCGTCTGCCCGGCGACCACCACTTCTTCATCACCTTCCTGACCGGTGCCGCGGGCGTGCGCATCTCCCAGCACCTGAAGTCCAAATATCCTGAGCAGATGACCATCGTCATCCAGCATCAGTTCTGGGATCTCAAGATCACCGAGACGCATTTCGAAATCGGCCTCTCCTTCTCCGACGTTCCGGAGAAGCTGGTCATACCCTTCAATGCGATCCGCGGCTTCTACGATCCCTCCGTCAATTTCGAGCTCGAATTCGACGTGCCGCTTGCCGACGGCGAAGAGCTGCCGTCCGGTGAGATCACCGCCTATCCCGTTGACGCGGCAGGAAAGCCCGATGAAGCCGCCGGCGCAAAACCGGCCGACGGCGAAGAGAAGAAGCCGGGCTCCGTCGTCTCGCTCGACTCCTTCCGCAAGAAGCAGTGATTTCAAAGGGAGGCCGAGCCTCCCTTTTTCATAAGGATCAAGTCTCGCGCATGAGCGCCGAAATCATCAATCTGCGTCAGTTCCGCAAGAAGCAGGCCCGCTCCGAAAAGGAAAAGCAGGCCGAGCAGAACCGCATTTCCTTCGGCCGCACCAAGACCGAAAAGCAGCTCACCCGCAGCCTGAACGAGAAGGCCGACAAGGCTCACCGCGACGGCCGGATCGAGACGGATGACGACGGCGCATGAGGCTTCACGCAAAGCTTGAAGAGCCGGAAACGAATCGGCGATCAGCCACTTGCGCGATTTTCTTGAATCGATCCTCCAAGCCGACTGCGATGTGATCCGGCTGATGATCCGCAAGCACTCGGCGACACTGCATGGCCATCGCACCAGCTTTTCGCTGGAAGATGAATTCTGGGCTGAGCTGAAGACGATTGCGGCAAGCCGTTCGATGTCGCTTGCCGCCCTGATTTCCGAGATCGACGACCACCGCCCGCCGGACAGCAACCTGTCCTCGGCGCTGCGGCTCCATGTGCTTTCGTGGGCGAAGGCCGGCTGTGGCGGCCGGCCGTGACGCCGGGAATTCAAATAAAAACCTGAAACATCTCAGGCGACGCAAACCCTGCGCGTCTTCATTGCGCCTGAATGCCCGGCAAATGGTCGAAATCGAGCTGACCGGGCTGCATCTGCCCGGAGCGCCGGGCCGCTTCTGCCTCGGCGGCCGCCCTCGCCTGCGCATCAGCCTTGGCTTTTGCCTCCGCTGCACGTGCGGCCTCCGCCTCGGCAGCGGCCTTCTGCGCAGCCGCCTCCTGCGCCAGTCTTCGCAGCCGCTCTTCCTCCGCCTGCCGTTGCCGTTCGATTTCTGCCGCTCTGGCGCGCTCGGCGTCATTGAAACGATAGAGCGCCACCTCGCGGCGCAGCCGCTGCTTTTCGAGCACGATCGCCTGCAGCCGCTCGACGCGCCGCCGCTCGCGCTCAAAAGCACGCAGCGACAGGTAGCTGGTGATATCGGTCACGTCCATCGTCTTGCCGGGTGACGGCAGCATGCCGGAAAAGTTCAGCCTCAGCGCCGGCTCGACACCCGGAAGCGCCTCCGCGCCTGGATTGAGGCCGATGCCGACCGTCGCGCTGATCCGCTCCTCCGGCAAGGCGATCTGTGCGTCGGCGGTAACCCGGGCCAGATCGTTGGCCACGGTCACATTCTGCACCCTGAGCGTTCCGTCGGTGACGTTGAAGGGAATTCCGAGCGGCGGCAGCTTCGCCTCGCCGTTGTTGAGCAACGTCTCGACGATCGGATGCACCTTGCCGGCATTGATCTGTTCCTGCATCGGGTCGGTGGCGGCAAGCAGCGGCGGAAGGATGGCAAGGTTCAGTCCGCGTATGCTCGTATCGCCGAGTCTCAGCTCTCCCGAACCATTGAGCGAGCTGGCGATCTCGCCAACCGTCTTGCCCGAGGCCTCCATCGACAGCGACAATCCGAACTTGCCGTTGGCAATCGGCGCCCCGTCACGCAGCCAGATGACCCCGGCAAGATCGGAATCGGCAAGCGTCAGCTTCGTCTGCAGGAAACCGGTGCCGTCGGCATTGGTGAAGAGAAGATTGCCGGAGAGCTTGCCGCCATCCCAGTTGCCGGCCATGTCGTTGAGCTGCAACTCGTCGCCCTTATAGGCGACGTAGCTGGTGAAATCGGATACTGCCGTTTCCGGCAGGCCGGGCCAGAATTCCTTGGCCGACAGCCTCACCTTGACGTCGAGATCCTTGAAGGTGGGCAGGCCCAGCGGCGCCTTCGACAGCGTGCCGTTGGCGGGATCGACGATCTGGCCGAACACCGCCTCGCCGAGCCAGCCGGCATCTGCCTTGGCGAGTGTCAACTCGCCGCTCGCCGTCGTCTTCGCAGCCTTGCGGTCGAAGGTCAGCGCACCGGAAAACGCGTTGTCGGCCGCATGTCCCTTGAGATCGGACAAGACGATCTTGTCGCTATCGACGGCGGCATTGACCTGCAGGCCGAGCGGCAGCCCTGTTCCGGTCTGCGGCAGGGCAATACCGTTCATGATGAGATAGGGGTCGATATCGGCGCTGTCGAGCGACAGCGCGATCTGACCGTTCATGAAGCTCTCCGGCCGCACGTCAACCTTGCCCTTCGCGGTAAACGAGGTCCGGTCGGTCGCAAAGGTCAGCGCCGCATCGGCAGGATCGTTGCCCGACGCCTTTACCTTGAGCGTCAGGCGGCCATTCGCGCCGACATCGACCGGCAGCGGGTCGAGCCCGGCCTGACCGAACAGGATCGACGGCACGGCGTTTTCGAGCGTCGCCTCGAGGCTCGTCGTACCGTTGCCGGTCAGCGCCAGGAGATCGGACATTCGGTAATCGAGGTTGACCCGGCTTCCGTTCGAGACGCCGGCCAGCGTCACCGTCAGCGCATCGCCTTCGTCGCCACCGAGCGTCAGCGCGCCGCGCAACGCCGTATTGCCGTACCAGCCGGCGTTGCGTACCAGTCGGTCGAGCACGGGGTGGTGCGGAAGATGCTCGCGCAGCATGGTAAAGAAGCCGCCGGGATCGGCCGATTTGAAGGTGATCTCGCCCGCCCCCTTATAGTCGAGCAGCGAGCCTTCGGCCCGGCCGGTCGCCGTCAGCTCGGCGCCCGCGACATTCTTGACTGACAGCCGGTCGACCGCAAGCGCCCCGTCGGCGATCGTGAAGGTGGTCTCGACATTCTCGGCATCAACCCCGAAGGCGGTGAACCTGTCGGCCTTGAGCTGTGCGGCGATCTTATGATCGAGGACATTGTCACTGCTCTCCTGCCCGGTCGCGAGCCCGGCCAGCGCCTGCAGCGCGTCAAGATCGAGCGTGTCGCCATTCAGCGCCACCGACAGGGTCGGCGTCTGGCCGGAGATCGCCTGCCGCTCCAGCCGGCCCTTCAGCGTCGCCGATCCGACGGCGATTTCGAGATTTTCGAAACGCTGCAATTCATGAGTGAGGCTGACATTGGCGGAAAAACCCGCCTGCCGCAATTGGCGGATGGCCGGGTCGACCGAGCCGGCCAGCCATGAGGCTAGCCCCGTTGGCTGGTTCGAGGCCATCACAATCTGGCCGTTGAACGAGGGTTCTCCCTGAAGCAGGAGCTTGCCCTTGCCTTCCACTTGCGTGCGCCCCGGCAGCGTGCCGACGGCGCTGTCGATCATCCAGCCGGTACCGGCCGGCTCCAGCTCCAGTTGCACATCGCGCAGCGTCGTGTCGCCGGCGACGATGGCCGGCAGCTTGACGCTTGCCTTGCCCGGCACCTGCGGGATCGGCACCTGAGCGACGATATCGATCAGAGAATTCAACCGTTGGCGCGCCGAAACCGCGGCATCCCGCGTCGTCTTGCCGGCCGCGCCCTGATTGCCGATGCGGTTCACGTCTATCTGCTGGCCGTCGGCGGTCAACAGGAACTCCGGCGCGTTGCCGGTATCCAGTGTCGCCTCCCCGGTTATCACATAGGGATCGTCCGTCGGACCGATCTCCATCCGGTATTCGGGAATGCGGATACGCTCGTTGGTAAGCTCGAAGCGGCCCTTGAGCCTCGGCGGCTGTTCGTTCTTGTTGGCGGACCTGGCGCTGTTGCCACTTTCGATCGCCGCCGAAAGCTGCCCCTGATAATTCGGCTTGCGGTCGACCAGCTTCAGTTCGCCGTCGAGATCGATACTGACCGGATGTTTATCCGGCGACAGCTTCGTGCGCATGCGCAGCACGCCCTTCTCGTCGGGCTGGCTGCTCGATATCGAGAAATTGCCGTGCTCGCCGTCGAGGGCCGCATCGCCCTCGACACGCCAGGGGCCGGCGAGCGATTTGGCCGACATCTCTGCATTCAGGCCGGTGATGCGGCGCGCCCGGCCCGACTGGTCGTCGAGGAAGTCGACTTCGCCACCGCTGACATGCACATTTTCGAGAACGACTGTTTTGGCCGGTATTTCGGCGCGGCTGCCGCGCATCCAGTCGAGTGTGCCGTCCTTGAGCAATCTGAGGCGCACCTTCGGATTGACGACGCGCATATCGAAGATCAGCGCCTCGCCCGACAGGAAAGGCGCAAGCTCGGCATCCATGGAAAATTGTTCGACCTTGACGATCGGCGTGCCGTCAGCCTCCTGACCGACACGCACGTCATGCAGCGTGACCGACGGAAACGGCAACAGACGGGCATCCACCGTGCCGTGGACGGTGACTTTCTTGCCGATGATGCGGCTTGCCTGATCCTCGAAGTTCTTGCGGAAATCGGTCCAGTCGATGAACAGCGGCGCAAGCAGCGCCACAAACAGCACTACGACGATCACTCCCCCCAGAAAGACGAGGAACCGGCCTACCAATGCAAGGATTCTCCATTCGGGATTGTATTGCCGACAATGCTCAGGGTTCTGTTGTCGACACTAGCGCTATTCATGCGATGGGCAAGGCCCAAGTTCATGAGAATATTCCGTTTTCAGCCTTGGTGGAAAATCTTGCCGGGATTGAAGATGCCGTCCGGATCGAGCGCCTGCTTCACCTGTCGCATCAGATCCACCGAGCCTCCGAGCTCCTGCTCCAGAAAGGCCATCTTGCCTTGCCCGATCCCGTGCTCGCCGGTGCATGTTCCGTCCATATCGAGTGCCCGGCGGTTGAGCCGCTCAACGAAGCTTTCGGCCCTGGCTATGTCGCCGGCGCTTTTGTCGTCGAACAACAGCAGCACATGGAAATTCCCGTCGCCGGCGTGGCCGACGATAGGGCCGAGCAGCCCATGTTCCTCGATATCCGCCTGCGTTTCGGAAACGCAATCGGCAAGCCTCGATATCGGAACACAAACATCGGTCGAAAGTGCGGCAAGCCCCGGCGCCAGCGCCCTCGCGGAAAAGTAGGCGTTATGACGCGCCTTCCAGAGCTTCGTCCGCTCCTCGGCATTGGCGGTCCAAAGGAACTCGCCCCCGCCGCATTCGGCCGCGATCTCAGCGAAGGCTGCCGATTGCAGCGGCACGGTCTCGTCGGTGCCGTGAAATTCGAGGAAAAGCGTCGGGCTTTCTGTATAAGACAGACCGGAATAGGCATTGCACGCTCGCATCTGCACAGCATCGAGCAGCTCGATACGCGCCACCGGAATGCCCATCTGGATCGTCATGATGACGGCATCGCAAGCCGCCTTGATGCTCGGAAAGGCGCAGACGCCGCCGGCAATCTTCTGCGGGATCGCCTGCAGGCGCAGCGTCACCGAGGTCAATATGCCGAGCGTGCCCTCGGCGCCGACAAAGAGCCGCGTCAGGTCATAGCCGGCCGAAGACTTGCGGGCGCGCCGCGCCGTGCGGATCTCCTCACCATTGGCGGTGACTGCCGTGACGGCAAGAACATTGTCCTTCATCGTGCCGTAGCGCACGGCATTGGTGCCGGAGGCCCGCGTCGACGCCATGCCGCCGATCGAGGCATTGGCGCCGGGATCGATTGGGAAGAACAGGCCGGTATCACGCAGGTGGACGTTCAGCGCCTCGCGGGTGATACCGGGTTCGACCGTGCAGTCGAGATCCTCCGGATTGACCTCAAGCACCCGGTTCATGCGGCTGAAATCGATCGAAATACCGCCGCTTACGGCATTGACCTGACCTTCCAGCGAGGAGCCGGTGCCGAAACCGATCACCGGCACCTTGTGCGCCGCACAGGCCCTGACCGCCATCTTCACGTCATCGGCGTTTTCGGCAAAGAGAACGCCATCGGGCAGTTGCGACGGGATATAGGTCGTCGTATGCGCATGCTGTTCACGGAAGGACTGGCCGGTCTGGAAGCGCTCGCCGAAGCTCTGTTTGAGAATACCGAGCACAGCGGATATCCCCGCCTCGTTGCGTGTTCCAGCCTTTGCGTCCTTCAGCGCCATCCCTTTGATCTCCCTGCCATTCAGCGTAGACGAGACCGCGTCCCGCAGACTACTGCGCCGCACGTCCGTTCAGACGTACATGGACGCTGTAGAACTTTAAAATTGCTGCATAATTTCGTCTTACATCGATTCCGATTTAAGGTGATATGCAGCAGGCTGGGTATGGGGCAAGTCAAAGCGGCTGTCCAGTTAAGATTGGGAAAAGTTTCACTCCCCTTTTGTTGTAGACCAGAGGCCATGGACAGGCCGGCCCGCGGCCGCCTCAGATGATCGGTGGATTGAGGCGCGCAAAGCCCTGCTGCCGTCGATAAGGGAAATAAGGATAAGGCGCCGTCACCGCGCTGACCGCGTCGAGCCTTTCGATCTGATCCTTCGACAGGCGCCAGTCGGCCGCGGCAAGGTTCTGCCTGAGCTGATCCTCGTTGCGGGCGCCAATGATGACGCTCGATACCGTCGGCCGGCCGAGCAGCCAGTTTATCGCGATCTGCGGCACAGTCTTGCCGGTCTCCGCTGCGATCGAATCCAGCACCTCGATGATATCGAACAGCCTCTCATCGTCGACAGGTGGGCCGTATTGGGCTGTCTCGTGCAGGCGGCTTGCGGCCGGCAGCGGCTCACCGCGGCGGATCTTGCCGGTGAGCCGCCCCCAGGCGAGCGGGCTCCAGACGAGAGCGCCGACGCCCTGGTCGGCGCCGAGTGGCATCAGCTCCCATTCATAGTCGCGCCCCGCCAGCGAATAATAGACCTGATGGGCGACATACCGCGGATAGCCCCAGCGCTCGACCGCCGCGAGCGACTTCATCAGCTCCCAGCCGGCAAAATTCGAGACGCCAACATAACGGATCTTGCCTGCGGCGACGAGGCCGTCGAGCGTCGATAGCACCTCCTCGACCGGGGTCGAGGCATCGAAGGCGTGAAGCTGCAAGAGGTCGATATAATCGGTGCCGAGCCGGCGCAGCGCATCCTCGGTTGCGCGGATCAGCCGCGCCCGCGAGGTGCCCCAGTCCTGCGGCCCCTCGCCCATCGGCAGCGCGGTCTTGGTCGAAATCAGCACGGCATCCCGCCGGCCGCGGATCGCCTGGCCGAGCACCTCTTCGGACGCACCGGCCGAATAGACATCGGCCGTGTCGAAGAGATTGACGCCGGCTTCAAGGCAGATGTCGACGAGCCGCCGCGCCTCTTCGGCATCGGTATTGCCCCAGGCGCCGAACAGCGGGCCGCTGCCGCCGAACGTACCCGCGCCGAAGCTCAAAACCGGCACTCTGAGGCCGGATGCGCCGAGATTTCGATATTCCATGATCTGTCTCCTGTGTTTCCTCTGAGATAGACGCGGCCATCCTGTTGATATAGATTGCCTGACAGAACATCATCTGTGACTTGAATTCATCATGAGCCGTCAGGACATCAACCGCTCCGGCGAAATGGAAGTCTTCGTCAATGTCGTCGAGCGCGGCGGTTTTTCCGCAGCCGCCACGGCGCGACGCATGACGCCATCGGCCGTCAGCAAGCTCGTCGCCCGGCTGGAGGCGCGCCTCGGCGCCCGCCTCGTCAACCGCTCGACCCGAAAGCTGCAACTGACGCCGGAGGGCTGCGCCTTCTATGAGCGCAGCATCGCCATCCTTACCGATATCGCCGAGGCCGAACGCCAGGCTTCATCAGGCGAACAGGCCTCAGGCCGCATCCGCGTCAACACCAGCGGCTCCTTCGGCAATCATCTGCTGGCGCCGCTCGTGCCCGCCTTCATGGCGCTTCATCCCGCTGTCACGCTCGATATCACCCACACCGACAGGGTGGTCGATCTGATGGAAGAGCGCGCCGACGTTGCGGTCCGCACCGGCCCCTTGAAGAACTCCAGCCTGATCGCCCGCAAGCTAGGCGCCACCGGCAAGCTCATCGTCGCTTCGCCCGATTATCTCAGGCGTCATGGCGAACCGCACAGCATCGCCGATCTCAGCCGCCATTGCCGCATCGGCTTTTCCTACGTCCGCGCCGTCGAGGGCTGGCCGCTGCGCGAGGACGACGAAACGGTGACGGTGCCGATCACGCCGGGCGTGCAGGTTGGAGATGGCGAAGCCATGCGCCATCTGGCGCTTGTCGGCGCCGGCCTTGCGCGGCTGGCCGCCTTCACCGTGCGCGCCGATATCGAAGCCGGCCGGCTGGTGCCGGTGCTGGAAGCGGCCAATCCCGGCGATATCGAGGAATTCTATGCCGTCTATATGGGCCAGGGCGGACCGCTGCCGGCGCGCGTGCGCGCCCTGCTCGATTTCCTCGTCGAGCATGTTCGACTCTGATGAGATAACAAAGACTTGAGGGCGGCGGCTTGAATCAAATTCGCATGCTGCGTCGCCGGAAGCCAGATTTCGCAATTGACCGCCCTCGCAGCCCCCGCCTATACCGAGGCCGCGCCGACCGGCCCTTGAGCCGGCCTCTCTTCGTCATGCCGGAGCTTCCTCCCACCTTCACCCTTAGGACTTGGCACCGGCCGGGAAGCATACGGGGATTCATGCCACTCAGCCACGCACGCCGCCTGATTCGGGATGCCGGCCTGCCGAAATGGGCGCTGCTGCTCACGCTTTCCACGGCCCTCACCGTCTTTCTCGAACTCTTCGCCCTGCCCGCCTCGCTGCTGATCGGACCGATGGTTGCCGCCATCGTGCTGGCGCTGACCGTCGGCAAGGGAAAGCTTCGCGTGCCGCTTCAGCCGCTGCAGTTCGGTCAGGTCCTCGTTGGCCTGATGATGGCGCGCACCATCACCCCTGATATTCTCGGCGCCATGGCGAAGGACGCGCCGCTCTTCCTGCTCTTCGTCTTCTCGGTCATCGCCATCGCCACCGGTCTCGGCTGGCTCCTGACGCGTTGGCAGGTGCTGCCGGGAACCACCGCCGTCTGGGGCTCGTCGCCAGGTGCGGCCTCCGCCATGGTCATCATGTCGGAAGCCTATGGCGCCGATGCCCGCCTCGTCGCCTTCATGCAATATCTGCGCGTCGTCTTCGTCGCCGTCGGCGCTTCGGTGATCTCGCGCCTCTGGGTGGCGACCGACGGCGGCGAGCCGCCGCCGCTCGTCCTCTTCCCCGCAGTCGACTGGCCGGCCTTTGCGGCGACCATCACCTTTGCTGGCTTTTGCGCCTATGGCGTGCGCCTCCTGCGCATCCAGGGCGGCATGATCATCGTGCCGCTCTTTCTCGGTGCCTTCCTGCAAGGCATCGGCATCCTGAAGATCGAGCTGCCGATGTGGCTGCTTGCCATCGCCTATGCGCTCGTCGGCTGGAGCATCGGCCTGCGCTTCACCCGTTCGATCATCAGCCATGTGGCGCGCGCCCTGCCGCGGGTCGCCGCCTGCATCGCGCTGCTGATGGCGCTCTGCGGCTGCATGGCGGCGGCACTTCATGTCTTCGCCGGCATCGATCCGCTGACGGCTTATCTCGCCACCAGCCCCGGCGGCGCCGATTCCGTCGCCATCATCGCTGCCTCAAGCGATGTCGACGTCCCCTTCGTGATGGCGATGCAGACCGGCCGTTTCCTGGTCATTCTGCTGATCGGGCCGGCGCTTGCCCGCTTTATCGCGCGCCGTTCCGGCCTTGCGGAAAACCCCGTCTGAGGCTGGCCCATTGGCCGGGCGTGATGCCGTAGGCCTTCTTGAAATGGCGATTGAAATGCGCTTGGTCGGCAAAACCCGTCGCAGCCGCCACATCGGCGAAACCTTCGCCCGCGCCCATCAGCGCCTTCGCCTGCTGCAGGCGCCGCATCAGCATGTAGCGGTGGGGGCTGGTGGCAAGGGCCGTCCGAAAATGCCGTGACAGCGTGAAGCGGTCGAGGCCGGTTATCTTCTCCAGTTCGCCCGAGCGCACGGGCCTCAGCGCATGCGCCTCCAGATAATCGCGCGCTGCCCGCACCTGCCGCCAGGCGACCGCGCCCAGTGGCCGGCGGCGCACCTGCGAATGTCGCGACAAGCCGCCGGCGACGCGGCTGACGAAATCGTCGACGAAAAGCTCGTCCAGCTCCCGATCGAGTTCGCCGAGCGCGCCCAGCAGCACCTCAGCCAAGGCCCCGTCGCCGATGACCGGCTCCTCGACGAAGGGAAGCCCGATCTTCTCCGCCTCCAGGCATTCCATCAGCAACGAAGGCTCCAGGTAGAGCATGCGGTAATGCAGGCCGGCCTCGGTCGCCGCCCCGCCGTCGTGCTCCTCGTCCGGATGCAAAACGATCACCTGCCCCGGCAGGCTGAAGCGTCGCTCGCCGCGATAGGTGAAGGTCTGGACGCCGTGCAGCGTCACCCCGAGCGCATAAGTATCGTGCCGGTGCGGCTCGAAGACATTGCCGGAAAACTGCGCCTCGATCCGCTCGATGCCGGGAAAGGCGGGCGCCGTCAGGATACCGCTGGCGGCGGGCGCGGCCAGCATGCCGCTGCCCCGCTGCGGCTCGCACAAACGTTCAAGACCCTCGAAGACCTGCGGCGTTAAATCCTGGCTCAACGCGTTTCGATACCCTGATGAGAGAGACTGGAATGTTTGATACCAAAATTGCGATCGTCCTGCGAAACAATCTTGCCGGCTGGCAGAAGCTGAACGTCACAGCCTTCCTGTCGACAGGCATCGCCGGGCAACATCCTGAAATCATCGGCGAGCCCTACAAGGACCGCGCCGGCAATCTCTACAACCCGCTATCGATCCAGCCGATCATCGTGCTGTCCGCCGACGAAGCGACAATCTCGACCATCCATCGCCGCGCACTGGAGCGCGAGGTAACCTCCTCCATCTTCATCGAGGAGATGTTTGCTACCGGCCATGATGCCGCCAACCGCGCCGTCTTCGCCGAATATGCCCCCGACGACGCCAAGGTCGTCGGCATCGCGCTGCGCGCCGACAAGAAGGTCGTCGATAAGATCACCAAGGGCGCGACGATGCAGCATTGATGCAATCGGCAGAAGCGAAGAAGGCCGGGCGATGACCCGGCCTTCTGTCGTCTGAAAGAGAGTGCCTGCATCAGCCCTGGGTGATCGGCGCGATCTGGATTTCGACGCGGCGGTTCTGGGCGCGGCCCGCCTCGGAGGCGTTGGAGGCGACGGGCTGGGAGGGGCCGAAGCCGACAGCGGAGACGCGGCGCTGGTCGATGCCCTGGCCGCCGAGATAATCGGCAACCGACAGCGCGCGGCGCTGCGACAGGTCCTGGTTATGTTGCAGGCTGCCGGTCGAATCCGTATGGCCGTTGACGTCGATCAGCGTGCGGTTGAACTTGCGCAGCACGATCGCCACCGAATTCAGCGTCGGATAGAAGCCCGGCTTGACCGCATCCTGGTCGACGTCGAAGGTGATGTTCGAGGGCATGTTGAGGATGATGTTGTCGCCCTGACGGGTGACGGAGATGCCGGTGCCTTCGAGCTGGGCGCGAAGCTCGGCTTCCTGCTGGTCCATGTAGTTGCCGATCGCGCCGCCGGCCAGCGCGCCGATGCCGGCGCCGATCAGCGCTGCGTTGCGCTTGCCGTGCCCGCCGCCGCCGACGGCCACGCCGACGAGGGCGCCGCCGAGCGCACCGAGCGCCGCACCACCCGCCGTATTGGAAACCTTCTGCTCACCCGTATAGGGATCGGTCGTCGTACAGGCGCTGAGATAGCTTGCTGCGACAGCCAGAAGTATGAATTTCTTGATCATGGACAGGACAGTCTCCGTTCAAAACTGATGCGAGCAAATGGCAAGGATTACGGCAAGAAAATGAAGATGTTCTCTTGATAGGCGAATTTCAGGCGCCGAAACAGCAGCCATGTTGCAGCAATGCGCTGATATCACCAGTTTTTAGCAACAGGCAGGCCGCTGGGCTGCATCTGATATCACCGCATGGAACGCCGGTGGCCGGCCCGTCCTTCGAGGCCCTGCGGGGCACCTCAGCAACCGTGTTGTTGCGGTTCGCTCCATGGGGTTCGTCTTTTGAGAATAGTGTTGATCATGATGATGAATTTCCGCATGGCGGCGACGAGGGCG
>NZ_JAULSE010000038.1:0-32487 GCF_030518245.1 Rhizobium sp. CBN3 | reverse complement strand
CGGAATAGGGTCGCGTCATCCATGCCGGCCATCCTTTCCCGGCATGCATAGGGAATCACATTTCCGCTGATTTGCGAATCCCCGATTCCGGAAAATTGCAGCACGCTCTAGCGGGGAGAAGATGCCGGCAGGCAGATGAGGGGGTGAGCAGCAGAGCTGCGAATGCGCTGAGCGTAAGCGAAGGCAAGCAAGGGCGTGCCGTGTGGCCTCCTCATCCGACCCTTCGGGCCACCTTCTCCCCGCTAGGGAGAAGAGGGAGCAAGACGCCTAACCTGCGCGGCCCTGTCCTCCCGCTTCCTCTCGCCGAAAAGCCTCGGGACTCTTGCCCATCCATTTCCGAAAAGCACGAAAGAAGGCGCTGGGTTCGGAATAGCCGAGCTGGACGGCGATTTCGCCGATCGTTTTCGATGTATTCAGCAGCAGTTCGACGGCGAGATCGCGGCGGATCTCGTCCTTGATGGCGGCATAGCTTTGTCCTTCGTCGTGCAAGCGATGGCGCAGCGTCGAGGGCGGCATGCGCATATCGGCGGCGAGTTCGGCGAAGCTTCGCCACGTGGCCGGCGTCGCCTGGCTCAAGCGCCGGCGGACGGCGGCGGCGATGCCGGCATCGTAGCGGTAGCGCACCAGAATATTGGCGGGCGCGCCGCGCAGGAACTGTTTCAACGCCTGCTCGCTGCGTGAAATCGGCAGGTCGAGCAGGGTGCTGTCGAAGCCGAGACGGCTGATCGGTTGCGAGAAGCGCACCGGCGCGCCGAAGAACAGCCGGTAGTCGGCACCTTGTTTCGGTTCGGCACAGCGGAAGTCGACGAGCCGGATCGGGATGCGGCGACCGACCAGCCAACAGATGATGCCGTGCAGGATGATCCAGTAGGTGCGGTAGGCGAAGGCCGAGCGTGGGCCGCCCCTATCCCTGAGCTCGATTTCAGCAAGGCCGTCGCGGGTAACGAGCTTCCCTCTGGGATCGTCGAGTACGACATCGAGGAAGCGCAGCGCCCGGCGCAACGCATGGCCGAGCGTCGGCGCGTGCAGAACACAATGGCAGAGCAGCGTGAAGCTGCCGCTGCGCATCGGCCGGCCGCCCATGCCGAAGAATTCGTCATTGAGTTCGGCGGCGATCGCCAGCCAGAGCGCACCATAGGTCTCGGCAGACACCGGCAGATCGACGACCGCCGGCAGGCCGACCCGGGCAAGGATCGGCGCCGCCGGCTTGCCGAGCCGTCGCAGGCTGTCGAGCGCCTCCTCGACGAAACCCGGTGCAATCATGCGTCGCTCGATCTCGGCCATCTCACCCCGCTATGGCAAAACTGGCCGATATAATGGAGCAGTTCTGTCATCGCTTGCAATAGGTGGAACGAATAGAATCGTGGCCGTCGGTGGCGCTCGGAGGAGGACGCAGCCGACAGGGAGGAACAGATTCATGCTGATCCATGGCGCAAGTTTCATCGTCACCGGCGGCGGTTCCGGGCTCGGAGCGGCGACGGTGCGCATGCTGGTCGAAGCCGGCGGACGTGTGACGATCGCGGACCTTAACGTCGAAGCCGGCGAGAAGATCGCCCGGGAATTCGGCAGCGATGCCCGCTTCGTCAAGGCCGATGTGACCGATGGCGAGGCGGGAGCAGCCGTGGTCGCGGGGGCTGTCGAAGCCTTCGGCAGCCTGCGCGGTCTGATCAATTGCGCCGGAGTGGCGCCAGCTGAAAAGGTGATCGGCCGTGACGGGCCGCACCGCCTGGAGAGTTTTGCGCGCACCGTCGGCATCAATCTGATCGGAACCTTCAACATGATCCGGCTTGCCGCCTCCGCGATCCAGAACGCAGAACCGGATGGCGAAGGCGAACGCGGCGTGATCGTCAATACGGCCTCAGTTGCCGCCTTCGACGGCCAGATCGGCCAGGCGGCCTATGCCGCCTCCAAGGGCGGAGTGGCGGCGATGACCTTGCCAATCGCCCGCGAGCTCGCCCGTCACGGCATCCGTGTCGTATCGATCGCGCCCGGCATTTTCGAGACGCCGATGATGGCCGGTATGCCGGCCGAGGTGCAGGCGGCACTCGGCCAGAGCGTGCCCTTTCCGCCGCGGCTTGGCCGGCCGGCGGAATTTGCCGGGCTGGTGCGCCATACCTTTGAAAACAACATGCTGAACGGCGAGGTCATCCGCCTCGACGGCGCATTGAGGATGGGCGCGCGTTGAGCGTCTAGCCCAAGGAGGAAACATGGCACTGCAGGATCCCATCGTCATCGTCGGCGCGGCGCGCACGCCGATCGGCAGTTTCCAGGGAGAGCTGAAGGAGGCGACGGCGCCGGAGCTTGGAGCAACGGCGATCCGCGCTGCACTGGAGCGCAGCCGTGTCGCGGCCGAGGCGGTCGAGGAGGTCGTCTTCGGCTGCGTGTTACCGGCGGGCCTTGGCCAGGCGCCGGCGCGTCAGGCGGCGATCGGCGCCGGTCTACCCTTCGCGACGGGGGCCAGCACCGTCAACAAGATGTGCGGCTCGGGCATGAAGGCGGTCATGATGGCGCATGACCTGATCGCCGCCGACAGCGCCTCGGTGGCGGTCGCCGGCGGAATGGAAAGCATGACGAACGCGCCCTATCTCCTTGACAAGGCCCGCGGCGGCTACAGGCTCGGCCATGGGCGTGTCGTGGATCACATGTTCCTCGACGGGCTGGAGGATGCTTATGACAAGGGGCGCTTGATGGGCAGCTTCGCGGAGGATTGCGCCGAAGCCTATCAGTTCACGCGCGAGGCGCAGGACAATTACGCCATCGCCTCGCTGACGCGGGCGCAGAAGGCGATCACGGATGGCTGTTTCGACAGCGAGGTTGTGCCGGTCACGGTAAAATCAGGCAAGGCCGAACAAGTGGCGAGCCGCGACGAGCAGCCGGGCAAAGCGAAGCTCGACAAGATCCCGACGCTGAAGCCCGCCTTTCGCGAGGGCGGCACGGTGACCGCGGCCAATTCCAGCTCGATCTCCGACGGCGCGGCAGCGCTCGTGCTGATGCGCCGCTCCGAGGCCGAGCGCCGCGGCCTTGCACCGCTCGCCACCATCCTCGGCCATGCCACCCATTCGCAGGCGCCCAATCTTTTCGCCACCGCGCCGATCGGCGCGTTGCAGAAGCTCTCAGATCGGACCGGCCTGGCGCTTTCGGACGTCGACCTCTTCGAAATCAACGAGGCTTTCGCCGTTGTCGCCATGGCCGCGATGCGCGATCTCGACCTGCCGCAGGAAAAGGTGAATGTGCATGGCGGCGCCTGTGCCCTCGGCCATCCGATCGGCGCATCGGGGGCTCGCATTCTGGTAACGCTGCTTTCAGCATTGGAGCGCTACGACCTCAAGCGCGGCATGGCGGTACTCTGCATCGGCGGTGGCGAGGCGACGGCCGTCGCCATCGAGCGGCACTAGGGGGAGGCAAACAGATGATCCTTTCCGAACTCCAGCAGCAGATCTCGGATGTCGCCCGCGACTTTGCCCGCGACCGGCTGGCGCCGGGGGCGGCGAGGCGCGACCGCGAGCATCTCTTCCCGCGCGAGGAATTGCAGGAGATGGGCGAACTCGGGCTGCTCGGCATGCTGGTGCCGGAAGCCTATGGCGGCTCGGATACGGGTGTGATCGCCTATGCCGCGGCACTCGAGGAGATTGCCGCCGGCGATGGACCCTGTTCGACGATCATGAGCGTGCACAGCTCCGTCGGCTGCGTGCCGATCCTGAAATTCGGCACTGAGGAACAGCGGCAGCGCTTCCTGCCGAAGCTTGCGACCGGCGAATGGATCGGCGGCTTTGCGCTCACCGAGCCGCAGGCCGGTTCCGACGCTTCGAACCTCAAGACCCGAGCCCGGCGCGATGGCGATCACTATGTGATCGACGGCGCCAAGCAGTTCATCACCTCGGGAAAGAACGGTAATGTCATCATCGTCTTTGCCGTCACCGATCCCGACGCCGGCAAGAAGGGCATCACCGCCTTCATCGTGCCGACGGAGACGCCGGGCTACGAGGTGATCCGCGTCGAGGAAAAGCTCGGACTGCACTCCACCGATACCTGCCAGATCGCCTTCAACGCCATGCGCATTCCTGCGGATTTGAGGCTGGGTGCGGAGGGTGAAGGTTATCGCATCGCGCTTGCCAATCTCGAGGGCGGGCGCATCGGCATTGCCGCACAGGCCGTCGGTATGGCGCGGGCAGCCTTCGAGGCGGCGCGCGACTACGCGAAGGAGCGAACCGCTTTCGGCAAGCCGATTTTAGAACATCAGGCCGTCGCCTTCCGCCTTGCCGACATGGCGGTGCGAATTGAGGCGGCGCGACAGCTCGTCTTTCACGCCGCGTCTCTTCGGGAAGCGGAGCTGCCGTGCCTCTCCGAAGCGTCGATGGCGAAGCTCTTTGCCTCGGAGATGGCCGAGCGCGTCTGCTCCGATGCGATTCAGATCCACGGCGGTTACGGCTATATGGCCGACTATCCTGTCGAGCGCATCTACCGCGATGTGCGCATCTGCCAGATCTACGAGGGAACGAGCGACGTCCAGCGCATGGTGATTGCCCGCAATCTATAAGAACGACATCCGGTCCCGCTTCCGGGGAGAAGGGCAGGGCCGGCACACGGAGGAAAGAAAAAACATGGTGGATTCCGCTCGTTTGAGCCTGCACGTCCCCGAACCTGCCGTCCGCCCGGGCGGCCAGCCTGATTTTTCCAATGTCAAGATCGCCAAGGCTGGTTCCGTGCCGCGGCCGGAGGTCGATGTCGCGTCCGAGGATATCCGCGATCTCGCCTATTCGATCATCCGCGTCTTGAACCGCGACGGCGAGGCGGTCGGTCCCTGGGCCGGGTCGCTCACCGATGAGGAACTGCTGACCGGGCTTCGCAACATGATGAAGCTGCGCGCCTTCGATGCCCGCATGCTGATGGCGCAGCGCCAGGGCAAGACCTCCTTCTACATGCAGCATCTCGGCGAAGAGGCCGTCAGCTGCGCCTTCCGCAAGGCGCTTGCTAAGGGCGACATGAATTTCCCGACCTATCGCCAGGCGGGCCTCCTGATCGCCGACGACTACCCGATGGTCGAGATGATGAACCAGATCTACTCGAACGAAAGCGATCCGCTGCACGGCCGACAGCTGCCGATCATGTATTCTTCCAAGGAGCATGGTTTCTTCACCATTTCGGGCAATCTCGCCACCCAATATGTGCAGGCCGTCGGCTGGGCGATGGCTTCGGCGATCAAGAACGACAGCCGCATTGCCGCGGCCTGGATCGGCGACGGATCGACGGCGGAATCGGATTTTCACTCGGCGCTCGTCTTCGCCTCGACCTACAAGGCGCCCGTTATCCTCAATATCGTCAACAATCAGTGGGCGATCTCCACCTTTCAGGGCATTGCCCGCGGCGGCTCCGGCACCTTTGCCGCCCGCGGCCTCGGCTTCGGCATTCCGGCGCTGCGGGTCGACGGCAACGATTATCTCGCCGTCCATGCCGTCGCCCGCTGGGCGGCCGAACGCGCCCGGCGCAATCTCGGGCCGACGCTGATCGAACATGTCACCTACCGCGTCGGCGCGCATTCGACCTCCGACGATCCGAGCGCCTATCGGCCGAAGACGGAATCGGAGGCCTGGCCGCTCGGCGATCCAGTGCTGCGGCTGAAAAAACATCTGATCGTCAAGGGTGTATGGTCGGAGGAGCGACACGTGCAGGCGGAAGCCGAAATCATGGACGAGGTGATCGAGGCGCAGCGCCAGGCGGAGGCGCATGGCACTCTGCATGCCGGCGGCAGACCTTCGGTGCGCGATATTTTCGAGGGCGTCTATGCCGAGATGCCGGCGCATATCCGCCGCCAGCGGCAGAAGGCAGGGTACTGACATGGCCAGGATGACGATGATCGAGGCCGTGCGCAGCGCCATGGACGTGTCGATGGCGAAGGACGACAATGTTGTGGTCTTCGGCGAGGATGTCGGCTATTTCGGCGGCGTCTTCCGCTGCACCCAGGGCCTGCAGGCAAAATATGGCAGGACGCGCTGCTTCGATACGCCGATCAGCGAATCCGGCATCGTCGGCACGGCGATCGGCATGGCGGCCTACGGGCTGAAGCCCTGCGTCGAAATCCAGTTCGCCGATTACATGTATCCGGCCTACGACCAGCTGACGCAGGAGGCGGCGCGCATCCGCTACCGCTCAAACGGCGATTTCACTTGCCCGATCGTTGTGCGTATGCCGACAGGCGGCGGCATCTTCGGCGGCCAGACGCACAGCCAGAGCCCGGAAGCGCTCTTCACCCATGTCTGCGGCTTGAAGGTCATTGTTCCGTCCAATCCCTATGACGCCAAGGGCCTGCTGATCGCGGCGATCGAGGATCCGGATCCCGTCATGTTCCTGGAACCGAAGCGGCTCTATAACGGCCCCTTCGACGGCCATCACGAGCGGCCGGTGACGCCCTGGTCGAAACACGATCTCGGCGAGGTGCCCGACGGCCATTACACGATCCCGATCGGCAAGGCCGAGGTGCGGCGCACTGGATCGGCGGTGACCGTCATTGCCTATGGCACGATGGTGCATGTGGCGCTCGCCGCGGCCGAGGATGCCGGCATCGATGCCGAGGTGATCGATTTGAGAAGCCTGCTGCCGCTCGATCTCGATACGATCGTCAAATCGGTCACCAAAACCGGACGCTGCGTCGTCGTGCACGAGGCGACCTTGACGTCGGGCTTCGGCGCCGAGGTCGTGTCGCTGGTACAGGAACATTGCTTCTATCATCTCGAAGCGCCTGTTGTGCGCGTCGCCGGCTGGGACACGCCCTATCCGCATGCGCAGGAATGGGACTATTTCCCCGGTCCCGGCCGGGTCGGGCGGGCGCTTGCCGAAATCATGGAGGCCTGAGCCATGGGCGAATTCATCATCAAGATGCCCGATGTCGGGGAAGGGGTGGCCGAGGCCGAGTTGGTGGAATGGCACGTGAAGACGGGAGATCCCGTCCGCGAGGATATGGTGATCGCTGCCGTCATGACCGACAAGGCGACCGTGGAAATTCCCTCTCCCGTCGATGGCACCGTCATCTGGCTCGCCGGTGAAGTCGGAGACCGTATTGCCGTCAAGGCGCCGCTAGTGCGGATCGAGACGGCGGGCGATGCCGTTGAGGCTCAGCCTATGGCGGTTGCGCTGGCGCCGATTGCGGAGACAACGAAAGCCGCGACTGCGAAGCCGGCCCCGGTCACCCCGGCCATGCCGGCTCCTACGACGGCACCAGCTGCGGCTGCGCCTGCCGAAAAGCCGCTTGCCGCGCCCTCCGTGCGGCTCTTCGCCAGGGAAAGCGGTGTCGATCTGAGGCAAGTGCAGGGGACCGGGCCGGCCGGGCGCATCCTGCGCGAAGATATCGAACAGTTCCTCGCCCAAGGGAGCGCGCCCGCCGCGGCAAAGAACGGTCTTGCCAGGAAGACGGCGACCGAGGAGATCAAGCTGACCGGCCTGCGTCGCCGCATCGCCGAAAAGATGGTGCTGTCCACCTCGCGCATCCCCCACATCACCTATGTGGAGGAAGTGGACATGACGGCGCTGGAGGAACTGCGCGCCACCATGAACGGCGACCGCAGGCCGGGTCATCCCAAGCTGACGGTCCTGCCCTTCCTGATGCGGGCGCTGGTCAAGGCCATAGCCGGGCAGCCGGAGGTCAACGCCACCTTCGACGACGATGCCGGCATCATCACGCGTTATAGTGCCGTGCATGTCGGCGTCGCCACGCAGACGCCGGCCGGCCTGACCGTACCTGTCGTGCGGCATGCGGAAGCGCGCGGCATCTGGGATTGCGCAGCCGAAATGAACCGGCTGGCGGAGGCGGCGCGCTCGGGCACGGCGACGCGCGACGAGCTTTCCGGCTCCACCATCACCATCAGCTCGCTCGGCGCGCTCGGCGGCATCGCCTCGACGCCCGTCATCAATCATCCCGAGGTGGCGATCATCGGCGTCAACAAGATCGCCACACGGCCCGTCTGGGACGGGACCCAGTTCGTGCCGCGCAAGATGATGAACCTCTCCTCCAGTTTCGATCATCGCATCATTGACGGCTGGGATGCGGCGACCTTCGTCCAGCGCATCCGCACGCTCCTCGAAACGCCGGCGCTCATTTTCATCGAAGGCTGAGCCATGAAAGAAATTGTCTGCAAGCTCCTCGTCATTGGCGCCGGCCCGGGCGGTTATGTCTGCGCCATCCGCGCCGGACAGCTCGGCATCGATACCGTCATCGTCGAAGCCGGCAAGCCGGGCGGCACCTGCCTGACGGTCGGCTGCATTCCCTCCAAGGCGTTGATCCATGCGGCCGAGGAATTCGACGCCACGCAAAAAATGCTGGCCGGCAAGAACCCGATGGGCATCCGCATCGAAGGCGCCTCGATCGATCTCTCAAAGACGATCGCCTGGAAGGACGGCATTGTCGGCCGGCTCACCGGCGGCGTTTCGGGTCTGTTGCAGAAGGCGCGGGTGAAGATCGTCCATGGCCGCGCCCACTTCCGTGACGGCAAGACGGTGGAGGTGGAGACCGAAACCGGCCAGCAGGTCATCCGCGCCGAGACCGTGGTGATCGCCACCGGTTCCGATCCGGTGGAGCTTTCTAATCTGCCTTTCGGCGGCCGGGTCATTTCCTCGACCGAGGCGCTGTCGCTGAGGGAGCTGCCGAAAAAGCTCGTCGTGGTCGGCGGCGGTTATATCGGGCTGGAACTCGGAATGGCCTTTTCGAAGATGGGCTCGGAGGTGAGCGTCATCGAGGCGACGCCGCAGGTGCTGCCGCTCTATGATGCGGAATTGGTGCGTCCCGTGATGCGCAAGCTGACCGAGAGCGGCATCCGGGTGCTGACGGGTGCGAAGGCGATGGGTCTTGCCGATAATGGCGAGGCATTGATCGTTGAAACGTCGGATGGCCGGCGTGAGACACTGCCGGCGGATCGTGTGCTTGTCACTGTCGGCCGCCGCCCGCGAACGGCAGGGTCCGGTCTCGAGGAGCTCGATCTCGACCGCGCCGGTCCGTATCTGAGGATCGACGATCAATGCCGCACCTCCATGCGCGGCATCTATGCGATCGGCGACGTGACCGGCGAGCCGATGCTGGCGCATCGGGCGATGGCGCAAGGGGAGATGGTGGCGGAGATCGTTGCGGGCAAGAAGCGGGGTTGGGACAAAAGATGCATTCCCGCCATCTGCTTTACCGATCCTGAGATCGTCAGCGCCGGCCTGTTGCCGGCGGAGGCGCGCGCGCAAGGATATGAGATCCGCACCGCCCAGTTTCCGTTCAGCGCCAACGGGCGGGCGATGACGATGGTCTCTGAGGAGGGCTTCGTGCGCGTGGTGGCCCGCGCCGACACCAATCTGGTTCTCGGCCTGCAGGCCGTGGGGGCCGGGGTCTCCGAACTCTCGGCGGCTTTCGCACTGGCGATCGAGATGGGAGCGCGCCTGGAAGACATCGCCGGCACCATTCACGTCCATCCGACCCGCAGCGAAGCGCTCATGGAAGCGGCGCTGAAAGCTTTGGGAAACGCTTTGCACATCTGAGCCGGGCTGCAAAGATCACGGGGTGGCGGCGTTGCGCCAGTTCTCTGGGGCGTGGCCTCATTTTGCTCCGAGGTTGACATCGAAGCTGGATCAATCATCAACGCCAGTGCCGTTCGATCACTTCGGCTTAACGGCCATTAGATTGCCCAGCTCCATCGGGAAGGGAAATAAAATCGTCGAAGTCTTCTCGCTGGCGATGACGTTCAAAGTGCTTAAGTAACGAAGTTGCATCGCCTCCGGCTGTTTGGCCAGAATTTCCGCCGCTTCCAGTAGCTTCGCTGCAGCTTGCTGTTCGCCCTCGGCATTGATGACCTTTGCGCGGCGTTCGCGTTCGGCCTCCGCTTGGCGAGCGATTGCACGTATCATCGACTCGTTGATATCGACATGCTTGATCTCGACAGTGGCTACTTTAATTCCCCAAGCGTCCGTCTGAGCGTCGAGGATTTCCTGAATATCGGAGTTGAGCCTGTCGCGTTCTGCCAGCATTTCATCGAGGTCGTGCTTGCCGAGCACGGAGCGCAACGTCGTTTGAGCAAGCTGGCTTGTTGCCATCATGAAATCCTCGACCTGTATTGTCGATTTCTCGGGGTCAATGACCCTGAAGTAGATCACCGCGCTGACACGAACCGAGACATTGTCATGTGAGATGACGTCCTGGCTAGGCACATCCAGTACGCGCGTGCGCAAGTCGACCCTAATCATCTGCTGGACATAGGGGATGAGCAGAATTAGCCCGGGGCCCTTGACTCCGGTAAAGCGGCCAAGTGTGAACACGACGCCGCGTTCATATTCCCTCAGGATCTTAACCGCGGATGCGAGGATGGCGACCGCAATGACAGTGGCCACCAAATAGAAGGCAAGATCTGTAAACATATCCATGACTTCTCCTCCTGCTTCCTTGAGTGCCGCTAGGTGTTCTTAGGACGGCTGGTGACCTCGAGCGCCAGCCCATTGCGGCCCGTCACCCTCACAGGGTCACCAGCAACAAGGGGATCGGCGGAAACCGCCTTCCAGCGTTCCCCATGCGCAATGACGTACCCCGTGAGCCCCGTCCAACTCTCAACTTTACCAGAAATGCCAATCATCTCCTCTGCACCGGTGGCTACCTGGCGCAATCGCGAGGTGAATGCCAGGCGAGCAACGACAAGGCTGAAGGCAAGAGTCGCAACTGCAATTGCGCCCAGTAGGGGGCGCGACACCTCCAGGCCCGGTATATCGGTATCAAACAAGATGGTTGCTCCCAGGATCACGGCTACCCCGCCGCCAATGCCAAAGGCGCCGAAGCTTGGCGAATGCGCCTCAGCCACAGTCAATCCTACGCCGAGCAAAATAAGCCCAAGGCCGGCAAAACTCACCGGCAGCAACGCCAGGGCATAGAGACCGAGGAGGAGGCTGATGCCGCCGATCGTGCCAGGAAGCATTGTCCCCGGTGCGAGAAATTCGAAGATCAGGCCATAGATACCGACCATCATCAGGATGATTGCGATGTTCGGATCGGTAATGACGGAAAGCAGGCGCGTGCGCCAGTCAGGCTCGAATTCCTGCACGGCCAAACCGGCGGTATCGAGACGGACCTCCGTTTGACCGACCCGCACCATGCGGCCTTGTGCCTTTGCAAGGAGATCGGTGACATCGACTGCCATGAAATCGATGGCATGTTCGCGCACTGCCGCTGTGGATGAAAGGCTTGCAGCTTCGCGGACAGCACGCTCCGCCCAGTCGGCGTTGCGATTGCGCAATTCCGCAAGCCCACGAATGTAAGCGACTGCGTCGTTAACGGCTTTTGCTTCGTGGGCATTGCCTGGAGCTTCCGGCTGCTTGCCACCAGGTTCGCTCGGCTTCTTTTCGGGTTCCTCATCACCGCCGAAAGGCTTCACGCCGAGCGCGATTGGTGTCGCCGCACCCAAATTGGTCCCAGGGGCCATTACAGCAATGTGGCTTGCGTAGAGAATATAGGTGCCGGCGCTGGCAGCTCGTGCCCCGCTTGGCGCGACGAAACTCGCCACAGGCACCGGCGAGGCAAGGATCGCGCGGATGATTTCCCGCATCGAGGTGTCAAGGCCGCCGGGTGTATCCATTTGCAGGACGATCAAGACCGCTTCACGTTCGCCAGCACGCTGAATGCCTCGTACCACGTAGTCAGCTATGGCAGGCCCAATGGCGCCATTCACCTTGAGAACGACAGATGCGCGGTCGGACGCCGACGGTACGCCGAGGCCCCAAGCTGAAAGCAGCAAAAACAACAAAGTGAAGATTGGCGGTTGCCATCGCCAACACCTCAATCCCCGCGTGCCAATCGGCGGAACGTACATAGTATTTAATGTATGTCGGAAATTACAAAGAAAAAGACGGAGGCGTCAAAGGCTCATGTTCAAGCCGTCTTATGCGCTCGTAAAGGCGAAGTTGACTAAGCGCGTTGCACGGATGCGAGCCGCGTGGCCCATGTTTTAAAGGTCGCTGGGCCTCGACCCATCCACGATGCCATATCAATCACATTACTTTAGGGTCTTGCAGCCAAGCGAGAATATCCCGCTCGACGGGATGTCTTGCGCCAAACCACATGTCAGCCGCTTCAATATTTGGCAACCAGATCATGCAATTCTGTCGGTCGTCAGCGGTTAGTTCTTCCGCTTCCATGACCCATGAGGGGTTTCACTCCGCGTCATCAAGCGCTGCGAGGAGCCTAAGGTCGCATGTCAGTTTCAGAAGATCAGAGATTGAATCTCCTCCAGCAGGCCAGCATTCTCGACACGCCGCCTACGCAAGAGTTCGATGCTATCGTGCGGCTAGCCTGCAGTATGTTCGACATGCCGATGGCGTTGGTTTCGTTCGTCGACGGGCATCGGCAGTGGTTCAAGGCCGAGCAGGGTCTCTTTTTGAAAGAGACGCCACGCGAGCATTCCTTCTGCAGCCATATCGTAGAGACGAAGTCACCGCTCGTCGTTAAAAACGCCGACAAGGATTCTCGCTTTTCCGGAAACACCTTTGTTACAGAGCGTTCGGTTCGGTTCTACGCAGGAGTGCCGCTATCGGAAGGGGAGACCTGCTACGGCAGCTTCTGCGTCCTCGACACCAAGAATCGCCGCTTCGGCGATCGGGATCTCGAACAGCTTCGCAGTTTGGCAAGCGTCGTCGTTGGCCTGATCCGGGAACATCGACAGCAAAGCCTGCTGAGAGAACAGCAACGCGAATTGGAATTGAAGCAGGCCCGCTTCGAGCAGACCGAACGCTCTGCCAAGGTTGGCGGCTTCGAGATGGATCTCGAGACCGGCACGATCATTTGGTCCGACCAGATTTACCGCACCGTTGGATTGCCAGTCGGCAAACGCATGACCTCGGAGGAGGTGATCGGCTGCTATGCTCCCGAAGAGCGCGAGAGCGTCAGACGCAGGATACGCGATGTCCTCGATGGTTCTGCGGCCGGCATCGACAGGGAATATCGCATCATGACGCCAGAGGGGGAGGAGCGCTGGGTTCGTGTGGTCAGCGATATCGAGCGCTTGAGCGGCAAGCCCAGTCGTCTGTTTGGCATCGTTCAGGATGTTTCGGAAAAAGTGCGCTACGAGCAACGCCTGCTCCAGGCGGCCAATGCCGATCCTCTGACCGGACTTGCCAACCGGGCAGCCTACAATACTCATATGGAGCTGCTCACAGCGGCCGCCGCTCCTTCCATCGGCTTGCTGCTGATCGACGTCGACCGCCTCAAGCAAGTGAACGATATCCTTGGCCATGCGACAGGTGACCTGCTGCTGAAAGGCGTGGCCTCACGCCTGGATGAACGCTTGGGAAAGCGAGGAAAGGTCTTTCGCCTTGGCGGCGATGAGTTCTCCGTTATCCTGGACGCGCCCGCAAGCGTACGCCGCATGGGTTCGCTCGCGCGCCACCTGATCGAATATATCGGTCGCCCTCTGGAGGTTGGGGGATCGATGATACATCCGGCGATAACCGTGGGTGGCGCGATTTCGGAGGGCGAAATGGATGCCGCAACGCTTTCGCAAAACGCGGACTTCGCCCTCTATCATGCCAAAGAAACGCGGCGTGGCAGCTATGTACACTACGAGCCCAGCCTGCGTTCGAGGATCGCGCGTCGCATACAGATCGTTCGGGAGGTGGAGTCGGCTCTTGCCGAACATCGGATGGTGCCGCATTATCAGCCGATCGTTGGTTGTGCCGACGGTCAGGTCTGGGCGTTTGAAGCGCTTGTGCGAATGCAGCGTTCAGATGGGTCAATCGTGTCGGCGGCGGAATTTCACGAGGCGTTCACAGACCCAAGCGTTGCCCACCACATTACGACCCGCATGCTCGAGCAGGTCGCGGCCGACATTCGAAGCTGGATCGACCGCGGGCTGGAATTCGGGCGGGTCGGTCTCAATATAAGCGCCTCCGATTTTATGAGGGGCGACTTGGAAACCCGCATCGTTGCCGCCTTTGCGTCGAGAGGCATTCCGCTGGACAAGCTTGTGCTGGAGGTGACGGAAACGGTCTTCCTGCAGGGCCTGGAAGATACCGTTGCAACAACCCTGCAACGTTTGCGCAAGAAAGGCCTGACAGTGGCACTCGATGACTTCGGGACAGGTTATGCATCGCTGACGCATCTGCGAAGCCTGCCGGTCGATATCATCAAGGTCGACAAGAGCTTTATCGACACCATGCTCGTGGATGAATCGAGTCTCGCAATCGTTGAACTGGTGCTCAATCTGGCGCGGAAGCTCGATATGAAGGTCACGGCGGAAGGCGTAGAGAGCCATCGGCAGGCGATGTGTTTGCTGGAAATGGGCTGCACCACGCTGCAGGGCTATTTGTTCGGCAAACCCATGGGCCGCGAACATGTTGGCGAATACCTGTGCATGCCGAAAACCGGCGTGACGGAGAACGCCGACCGACCGCAGGAGGAACTGCGTCGTCTCCTCGGATAGCAGGGGGCGAGGTGCGCCACCGTCAGCCGCTGCGACAAGGCTCAGGCGGCGGCCGTGGAAAGATCCGGATCGGCGTGATGGCAGGCAGTCAGCAGTCCGGGCGCTGCCGTCCTGTTCTTCAAGGCCGGCTCCTGTTCGGCGCAGATCGATGTCGCCTTCCAGCAGCTTGTTCGAAAACGGCATCCGCTCGGCGGATCAACGGACTTAGCAAATCAGTCCGGTTGTTTGATCTCTATAGGGCTTTTCATGATGATCTCATGATGCGGGAACGGAATAGAGATGCCAGCTTTCTTGAAGGCATCCCACAGCGCCATCAGGACTTGCCCACGAACATTTGTAAGCCCGTTCGCTGGATCCGAGATCCAGAAGCGAAGCCGAAAGTCGAGCGACGAAGCGCCAAAGGCGGTAAGCCAGCAGACGGGCGGCTTATATTGGTTTGCGACCCGGGGCACGGTCGATGCTGTCGCAATGGCGATCTTAACGACCTGATGCGGATCGCTGTTATAGGACGTCCCGAAGTCAACGTCTATCCGCACATAATCACTGGAGAACGACCAATTGACGACCTGCTGCGATATGAAGTCTTCGTTTGGAATCAGGTACTCCTTGCCATCGCGCGTGATGACGGAAACAAACCGCGAGCGCAGGTCGCGGATCGACCCGAACGTGTCGCCAAGGGTGATCGTGTCACCCGGCTTGATCGACTTGTCGATCAAGATGATGATGCCGGATATGAAGTTCGAGACCACTTTTTGAAGGCCAAAGCCTATTCCGACGCCAACTGCGCCGGAGAAAATGGTCAGCGCCGTAAGGTCGACCCCGGTCGCCGACAAAGCGATGGCTCCAGCGATTATGATCAGGCTGATCTTGATGCATTTGCTGATCAACACTTTGATGGAAGGCGATAAGTCGGCCGAACGCTGAACCCAGTGGGAAAGCATGTTGCCGATGAGGACGGCCAACCAGATCAGGGCGATCGCCAGCACGAAGGCTTTGAGCACAAGCAGAAGTGAGAGTCTCACCGCACCCAAATTAATTGCGAGCCCGTCAAGAGCAGATAGAACCGGGCCGTCAAGCCCGACTGCATAAAGAGCGATATAGCTCCAGCTGCCGATCGCGACGGCGCGTGACAGGGTCGGGTTGCGGATAATTTTGGTCAGGACGGAGATGAGGAACCATGCCGCTGCCAGCGTCAGAGCCGTGGACACAAGCCAGCGTTGTGAGGGCCACGCGCTCTTGCTCAGCACAACGTTGGCGAGCCATAACCAACCGACAAGGAAAAGCCACATCATCCGGCGCATAGGAGCAATGATGACCCGAAGCAGGTCTGGATTACCCTTGATCTGGCGCGCCTTTGCCTCCATCGCAGGCTCTGTGCGTGACGCAAGTAAGGACGCAAAACCCAAGCCCGCCACGATGATCGCAAGCTGAAAGAACGTCCATTCGTTCAGAATGAATGTCGTTAGCCACTGCTCGGCGATCTCGGTCATCTGCCTGATATTCATGATGATGAT
Source organism: Rhizobium sp. CBN3 (assembly GCF_030518245.1). NCBI lineage: Bacteria > Pseudomonadati > Pseudomonadota > Alphaproteobacteria > Hyphomicrobiales > Rhizobiaceae > Rhizobium > Rhizobium sp. CBN3. The sequence continues at coordinate 16,550 of NZ_JAULSE010000038.1, read as the reverse complement.
CCGATGAATGTCAGCTAGAGAAAGCTAGCGCACGAGTTTAGTTCATTTGGAAGAAACAAGCATCAGCATTCCATTTCGTCGTGCTAAAACAAGTCGATGAAACGCGCTCGCGGGTATCGATCAGCTTGCGCGCCTGCGCAGCCATGTGCGCCCTTCTTTCGCTGAGCTTCACGCCGAAGATGGAACGGTGCTGCGGCAAAGTCTGCGTTCCCGTTAAAATGATATTTTGGCGCTAACTGACACAAGGCGTTCATTTGAACACTGTATCGAGAATCCGAGCGGCTGACCGCGAAATTCGTGCCAGCCAATCACGCTTTGGAAGCAGGAGTGCCGGGCGGCCTTCGGTTTACGAGCGCTTCAAATGTTCATTTGAACATTCCGTTGTTGCAATGTGAAACTCGGCTGCTACCATCCACGCGTCTGGAGCGGGAGGCTGCGGACCGAGAGAAGTGGGAGAGACTATGAACAAGATCGCTTTTTTCCTGTCCGCAGGATTGACCAGCCTGTCCTTGTCCGTTCCGGCGATGGCTGCCACGAAAATCCAGTGGTGGCATGCGATGGGTGGCGAGAACGGCGCGAAGCTGGAGCAAATCGCCAAGGGCTTTAACGCGTCTCAGTCCGAATATGAAATCGTGCCGGTTTACAAGGGCACCTATGACGAGACGCTGACGGGCGCTATCGCTGCATTCCGCGCCAACCAACAGCCGGCCATCGTGCAGGTCTATGAAGTCGGCACCGGCACCATGATGGCAGCACAGGGCGCCGTCTATCCGGTGTATCAGTTGATGAAGGATCAAGGCGAGCCCTGGGACCAGAACAAGTTCATTGCGCCGGTCGTCGGCTACTACTCCGACACCAGCGGCAACGTGTTGTCGCTGCCCTTCAATTCGTCGACGCCGATCATGTATTACAATAAGGATGTCTTCAAGAAAGCCGGGCTTGATCCGGAGACGCCGCCGAAGACATGGGCCGAGGTGGAGGCCTTCTCGAGCACGATCATCAAGTCGGGCGCCGCCAAATGCGGCTTCACCAGCGCCTGGATCTCCTGGATTCAGACGGAAAATCTGAACGCCCTGCACGACAAGCCTTATTCCACCAAGGCCAACGGTTTCGGCGGCCTGGATGCGGAGTTCACCTTCAACAATGATCTGACGATCCGTCATTGGGGGAACCTGAAGAAGTGGCAGGACGAAGGGCTCTTCAAATTCGGTGGACCGGTCGGCGGCGATAACGCGCCTCCGATGTTCTATTCGCAGGAATGCGCGATGTATATGAACTCGTCCGCCGGCCGGGCGGGTGTCATCAACAACGCCAAGGCATTCAAGGTCGGCTTTGCGCCGCTTCCCTATTACGACGATGTCATCAAGCAGCCGCTCAACTCGATCATCGGCGGCGCCACACTCTGGACGCTGAAAGGGCGCCCGGAAGAAGAATATAAGGGTGTGGCAAAATTCTACACCTATCTGCAGAAGCCGGAAGTTCAGGCCGACTGGCATCAGTTCTCAGGCTATCTGCCGATCACCGAGGCTGCCTACAAGCTGAGCCAGGAGCAGGGATATTACGAGAAGAACCCCGGCGCAGATGTCGGCATCAAGCAGTTGACCCGGGTCACGCCGACCGAAAATTCTAAGGGCATCCGGTTCGGTAACTACGTCCAGGTCCGCGGCATCATCGATGATGAATTCGCGGCATTGCTCGGCGGCAAGAAGACCGCGAAGGAAGCGGTTGATTCCGTTGTCGCGCGCGGCAACGAACAGCTTCGCGATTTCGAATCCGCCAACTAAGGGCTCGGGGCAGGGCCCGCCTAGCCGGACCCTGCCTCTCCATCATTCTGTGAGGGCCCATGCAAACGAAACGAACCGTTTTTCCCAATAGGATTTTGCCTTATCTGCTTATTGCTCCCCAGCTTCTGATAACCGTCGTCTTCTTTCTTTGGCCGGCCGCAACCGCCTTCTGGCAATCGTTCCTTCGCCAGGATGCGTTCGGTTTCAAAACGAACTTCGTCTGGTTCCAGAATTATCGCCGGCTGTTTGCCGACCCGCTCTATATGGACGCCTTTGGCCACACGCTGGTCTTCGCCGTCTCGGTGACGGTTCTGTCGACGACGATTGCGCTCACTCTGGCCGCCGCGGCCATGCGTGTGCTGCGGACATCCCGCATCTATTCGACCTTGCTGATCTGGCCTTATGCCGTCGCGCCGGCGATCGCCGGCATACTCTGGTGGTTCATGTTCAATCCCTCGATCGGCATCGTCGCCTATATGCTTCGCAGCATGGGGATCACCTGGAACCATCTGATCAACCCGGATAATGCGATGGTCCTGGTCGTGATCGCCGCCACCTGGAAACAAATTTCCTATAACTTTCTGTTTTTCCTGGCCGCGCTGCAATCCGTGCCGCGCTCGCTCCAGGAAGCCGGCGCCATCGATGGCGCCGGGCCGGTAAAGCGCTTCTGGACGATCGTCTTCCCGTTGATCTCGCCGACGACCTTCTATTTGGTCATCATCAACATCGTCTACGCCATGTTCGACACTTTCGGCATCGTTCATGCGACGACGCAGGGCGGACCGGCGCGCGCTACCGAAATCCTCGTCTACAAGGTTTTTTTCGACGGTTTCATCGGCCTCAACCTGGGCTCCTCGGCAGCGCAGTCGGTCATCCTGATGATCATCGTTGTTGCTCTTACCGCGGTCCAGTTCCGCTTCGTCGAACGCCGCGTGCAATATTGAGGAGCGTCAAAGGTGGTTGAAAATCGTCCTTTCCTGAATTTCCTGGCTCACCTCGTCCTTATCCTCGGCGTCACGATCGTGATCTTCCCGGTCTATATCGCCTTCATCGCCTCGAGCCATGGTCCCAACGACTTTCTTTCCGGTGTCGTGCCGCTGGTGCCGGGACCGCACATCCTCGAGAATTATTCGACCATGCTGTCATCGGGAATGACGAGTTCCGGCGCGCCGCCGATCGGGCCGATGCTCATCAATTCATTGATCATGGCGGTGGGTGTCGCGGTCGGTAAGATTGCCATTTCCATCCTTTCCGCCTTCGCCATCGTCTATTTCCGATTTCCCTTTCGCACGCTCGCCTTCTGGATGATCTTCATTACCCTGATGCTGCCGGTCGAGGTGCGCATCGTGCCGACCTACAAGGTGGTCGCCGACCTCGGAATGCTGAACAATTATGGCGGGCTCATCATTCCGCTGATCGCGTCGGCGACGGCCACCTTCCTGTTTCGACAGTTTTTCCTCACCGTGCCCGACGAGCTGATGGAGGCTGCGCGCGTCGACGGGGCGGGGCCGATGAAATTCTTCCGCGATATCCTGTTGCCGTTGTCGGTAACCAACATCGCAGCCTTGTTCATCATCCTGTTCGTGCTCGGCTGGAATCAGTATCTGTGGCCGCTCATCGTCACAACTGACCAGAGCCTCTACACTGTCGTCATGGGTATCCAGCGCATGGCCGCGGTCGCGGATGCCGAGCCGCGCTGGAATCTCGTGATGGCAGCGGTCATCCTTGCCGCCTTGCCGCCCGTCCTCGTCATCGTCGCCATGCAACGCCTTTTCGTCAAAGGCCTGGTCGAAACGGAGAAATGAAATGGCCCCGATCAATATCGTCGACGTCAAGAAAAACTATGGTTCGATTCCTGCCGTCAAAGGCATCAACCTGGCTGTCGAAGACGGTGAATTCATCGTACTCGTCGGGCCTTCCGGCTGTGGCAAGTCAACCTTGCTGCGCATGATCGCCGGATTGGAGTCGATCACCGGCGGCCAGGTCGAAATCGGCGGCCGTAACGTCAACAAGGCGGAACCGGCCGAGCGCGATATCGCCATGGTCTTCCAGAATTATGCGCTTTATCCGCATATGACGGTGCGGGGAAATCTTGAATATGGCCTGAAGAACCGCGGCACGCCGCGGGCGGAAATCGATCGCCGCGTCAAGGAAGCGGCCGACATCCTCGAAATCGGGCCGATGCTGGATCGCAAGCCGCGCGAACTGTCGGGAGGACAGCGCCAGCGCGTCGCGATGGGACGGGCCATCGTGCGCGAACCGGCGGCGTTTCTTTTCGACGAGCCCCTGTCCAATCTCGATGCCAAGCTGCGCGTGCAGATGCGGGTCGAAATACGCCGGCTGCAACGCCGTCTGAGGACCACCAGCATCTACGTCACCCATGACCAGCTCGAAGCGATGACGCTTGCCGACCGGCTCGTCGTCATGAATGGCGGACTGGTCGAACAAGTGGGAACGCCGGTCGAAGTCTACGACCGTCCGGCAAGTTTGTTCGTTGCCGGCTTCATCGGCTCTCCCCCGATGAACCTCGTGCCGATCGAGGTTCTGGGTGCGGCCGATGCCAGGAACGTCTTGGCCTTGCCTGACGGGACGGACATTGTCGGTCTCAGGCCGGATGCTCTTCTCATCACAAAGCCCAGCGAGCCTTCCGTTCGTCTGAACGCCATCGTCGAATTGCTCGAGCCGATCGGCGGCGAAAGCCACCTGCATGTCAGACTGGGGGAGGGCCAGCAGACGGTCGTCCTGACGGTTCAGGGCCGGCCGGACTTCGCCGAGACTGCCAAGATCGAGATCTTCGCGCCGATTGATCAGATGCATCCCTTCAACAGCAAGACTGGACGACGCACGGACTGAAACGGCCCGGATTGCCCCGTTCGACATTTGCAGCGCCGAAAAGTGAGGAAAGAGAAAGAAATGCCACAGTCAGAGCCGCGATCCGGACCCGGCCGCAGTGAGGTTCAAGCACATCGAGGCGCATCCGCTGTCGCGCCCGAAAACACGATCGCCGCGTTTCGGGCGGCTGCCGACCAGGGCGCCGAATGGGTCGAACTTGATGTCGCGCTGCTTGGCGATGGGACCGCAGTCGTCATCCACGATGTATCGGTCGACCGTTGCTCCTCATCGACCGGCAAGCTCAGCGATCTCACCGCATCCGACCTGCGGAACGTCGACGCCGGCGCGTGGTTCGATCCCCGCTTCAAGGGCGAACCTTTGCCGACCCTTGCCGAGGTCCTGTCCGCATTGGGTGAGCTGCGGTTGAATGCCAATGTCGAGATCAAGCAGCATCCGCATCATAAATCTCTCGACCAACTGGTGAAGACCGTTGACGAGCATCTGAAGGCGCGCGCGCCGCAGACCAAGATCATGATATCGAGCTTCGACGCGGCGGCGCTGAGGCGCATGCACGAAATCGATCCGAGTTACGAGCTTGCCATGTTGTGGAGCAGACTGCCGGATGACTGGAGTGATGTTCTCCAATCAATTCCCGCAAGAACGATCCATCTCGGTTACAAGTCTCTCAGCATCGGTTTCCTTGAGGAGGCGGCGAACCAGGGGATCAAGGTGCGGGCATGGACCTGCAACAACCCGCAGCTCCTCGCATCTTTTTGGCCTGTCGGGTTGACCGGTGTGATAACAGACGACCCGAGTGTCTATCTCTCATAGGAAATAGCGATGGGGCATCGGGTCATATCGAGTCGACAACGCGAAATACTTGCGCTGATCGAAACCGAGGGTGTCCAGTATATCGATGATCTGGCGCGCCGGTACGATCTGACGACCCAGACGATCCGCCGTGATATCAATGCCCTGTGCGATCTCGGGCACGCGCGCCGCTTTCACGGCGGTGTGGATGTGCCAGTCGAAGGCAGCAATATTTCGCTGAACGCCCGCGCCCAGCTGAACCGACGCGCCAAGCGGCTGATCGCCAAGCGGGTCGTGGCCGATATCGGCCCGGATGCGACGGTATTCCTTGGGATCGGCAGCACGGTTCAATTCGTGGCAGAGGCGTTGCGCGATCACCATGGGCTGACCGTTATCACCAACAACATCCACGTCGCTCTTACTCTTTGCGAATCGCCGAGTGTCGAGGTCCATCTCACCGGCGGTCTGCTTCGCCATGACGACCGCGACGTGGTCGGCAGCGATGTGATCAAATTCGTCGAAAAATTCTATGCGACTTATGCCGTCGTCGGTGCCGGTGCCCTGAGTCCGGTGAACGGCCTGATGGACTTCAGCTATAGCGAGGCGCAGATCACCAATGCGCTTCTGGAGAATTCGCAAACACGTCTCTTGGCCGCAGACGTCAGCAAATGGACCCGCCACGCGGCGGTGCGCGTTGCACCTTTCAATAAAATCAACCGCTTCTACACGGACCGGCTGCCGCCTGATCCGTCGGTCGCTGCTGTGCTGGCCGAGAGCAGCATGGAGGTGGTGACCTGCGGCGAGGACATGACGTGACGTTCGTAGATCTGGCACCCTCTGCGCATGAATTGCAGCATGTGCGTTATCTCTTCACCGATATCGACGATACGCTGACGACCGAAGGCAAGCTTCTGCCGTCCACCTATGGCGCCCTTTGGGAGCTCAGCCGGGCCGGCATTGCCGTCGTGCCGGTCACGGGTGGTTCGGCCGGCTGGTGCGAACATATCGTCCGCGCCTGGCCTGTTGCCGCGGTCATCGGCGAAAGTGGTGCTTATTGCGTCACCCGCCGCAGCGGTGAGGTTGTTTTCGAATACTGGGAGAACGCCTCACTGCAGCGCGAGCGTCAACGCCGGCATCTTGATGCCATCGAAAAACTGATCTCGGAAAAATGTGGCGCCTTCAAGATCGCTCAAGACCAGGTGTTCCGCCTGGCTGACGTCGCAATCGACATTCAAGGTCATGATACCCGGGACGTCGAAGATCTGGCATCCGATATCAGGGCAATCGGCGGCACCGTCGCCATCAGTTCCATCCACATCAACACCTGGATTGGCGTTTATGACAAACGCGCCATGAGCGAACGCCTCCTGACCGGCATGTTCGGGGTCGACCCCGTTGAATTGCCTTCCGTCACGGCGTTCGTCGGCGATTCTCGAAACGATGCGCCGATGTTCGGTTTCATCCGAAACTCTTTCGGCGTCGGCAATATCCTTCCTGTTCTTCCGCATCTGCAGCATGTGCCGAGATGGATCTCCTCCCAGCCCGCAGGACTTGGGTTTGCCGACATTGCCGGGACAATCCTGAATGCCAGGACCACCGGCGAATAAGCCGCGAGCAGCCCACACCGCCATGCGCGGCCGCACGATGCGCTGAAGACGGAGCGTCATGAAGCCTACAAAAAAACGCAGCAAGTCCCGACCAGACAAGTCTCAGCCATTGCTGCGGCAGCTCGCGGCGGTTCCTGCGAAGCTATTCGCCGGCGCCTTCCGCCAGCAGTATGGCGCCATCTGCTTCCGCTATTGCAATGGCGGGCCGAAGATCGAAATTCTGGTGATCACATCGCGCGAGAGCGCGCGCTGGGTCATACCGAAGGGGTGGCCGATGAAAGGGAAGAAGCCTTTCGAAGCCGCTGCGATCGAAGCCTGGGAGGAAGCGGGCGTGCGCGGGGCGGCGAGGAAGAAACCAGTTGGCCGCTACACCTATCTGAAGGAATTCGACGACGGCGATGTGGCGCCATGTATCGTCGACCTTTTTCAGATCGAAGTCACCGAGATCGGAAACGACTTCAAGGAGCAAGGCCAGCGTATTCTCGAATGGGTCAGCCCTGATGAAGCGGCGCGACGTGTTCGAGAGATCGAACTCAAGTCGCTGCTCGTCGAATTTGAACCTCGGGGTCAGAAGAAGTCTGACCACGGTTGATGGTGGGGCTCCTCGTTCTGATTACCGTTCATGGCGGGCTCGGAAGGCAAGTTGACTCTCAATTGCCTTCGCGTCGACGGTCGTCATCATTATCGCTCGAACGGCTCGCCGAGCGAGGCGACGCCATTGAGCTTGAGCAGGCGGCGATCCGCCGAAATGATGCCGAGCACGATGATCGTCACCAGATATGGCAGGCAGGCGAGCAACTGCGACGAGACGTTGAGACCGGTTGCCTGGGCGGCAAGCCCCATCAGCGATACTGCGCCGAACAGGCACGCCCCGAGAAAGATGCGGCCGGTCAGCCAGGTTCCGAAGACGACGAGCGCAATTGCGATCCAGCCGCGGCCGGCAATCATCCCATCCGCCCAGAGCGGCGTGTAGATCGTCGCCGCATAGGCGCCGGCAAAGCCAGCCATGACGCCGCCGACAGCAGCTGCGGCGAAGCGGATTGCGACGACCGGGTAGCCGATAGCATGGGCCGCCTTTGGGTTTTCGCCGACGGCGCGGATGATCAGGCCGACCTTGCCATAGGCAAACATCGCCCAGATGGCTGCGGTCACGAGCAGCGAAAGCCAGACGACGATATCCTGGGTAAAGAGGCCGCCGATGACGGGAATATCGGAGAGACCGGGAATGGCGATCTTCGGCAGCGCCTTTACCGTCAGGCTCTCGTAGGTCTTGCCGAATAGTGCCGACAGGCCCTGTCCGAGAATCCCGATCGCAAGCCCGGTCGCGACCTGGTTTGCATTGAAGCCGAGGACGATTGCCGCAAAGATCAGGGACAGAAGTGCGCCGCCGAGGCCGGCGGCGAGAAAAGCCAGAAAATGGCCGCCGCCATGATAGACGATGATGAAGGCGATGACGGCGCCGAATGCCATCAGCCCCTCGACGCCGAGATTGAGCACCCCTGCACGCTCGACGATGAGTTCTCCGAGCGCTGCGAGGAGGAAAGGTGTCGCAGCAGCCAGCATTCCGGCCAGAACGAACTCGACGGCGTTCATGTCGGGCTCCTCATCGCTGCAGGCCGCCAGACAAGACGGTAGCGCACGAAGGCGATGGCGACGAGGTAGGCAAGGAGCAGGCTGCCCTGGAAAACCCGGACCGCCGCAACCGGCAGATTGGCGGAGACCATGGCGTTGTCGCCGCCGATGTAGAGCGCCGCCATGACAACCGCGGAGAGAACGATGCCGATCGGGTGCAGGCCGCCGAGATAGGCGACGATAATTGCCGCATAGCCGTATCCGGTCGAGATCGAGCGTTGCAGCTGACCGAGCGGGCCGGCGACTTCGGCGGCACCGGCAAGACCGGCTGCGGCTCCACCGATCAGCAGGGAAAGCCAGATTGCCCAGCTTTCCCGGAATCCGGCATAGCTCGCCGCGCGCGGCGCCAGTCCACCGACCTGCAATTTATAGCCGATGAAGCTCTTCTGCATGAAGACCCATGCGGCGATCGACAGGAGAACGGCGAGGACGAGCGCGACATTGACGCGCGTTCCCTCGATCAGGATCGGCACCATCGCGTCATATTGGAACATGACGGACTGCGGGAAATTGAAGCCGTTCGGATCCTTCCAGGGACCGAGCAGCAGATAATTGAGTAGCTGCACGGCAACGAAACTCAGCATCAGCGAAACCAGAATTTCGTTGGCATTGAGCCGGACGCGCCAAAAGGCGGTGAGCGACGCCCAGAATGCCCCGCCCATCATGCCGAGCAGCAGCATCGCCGGCCAGATCCATTGGCCGGTTGCGTCGGGCCACCAGATCGGAATGGCGGAGGCGAAGATCGCACCGAGGACGAACTGTCCTTCGGCACCAATGTTGAACACCTTGGCGCGAAAGCCGATCGCAAGCCCTTGCGCGATGAGGAGCAGCGGACCGGTCTTCAGCAGCACTTCGGAGAACGACGCCCATGAATAGAAGGGCTCAATCAGCATTGCATAGACCACCGCAGCCGGATCGCGCCCCATGGCGACGTAAAGTCCGAGATTGAGTACGATGGTGACGATAAGGGCGATGGGCGGCGCCAAAAGGGTGGCGGCAAGCGATGCCCGCTCCCGACGGACCAGAACGGGCAGGGCAGCGAGGAACGGTCTGCTCATGCGGTGGCTTTCTGGCGCTGCGGCTGGGCTCCGATCATGTATCGGCCGATCTCTTCCGGGTTGGTGCCACGCGTGATCAGTGGGGGGCTCAGCGTGCCATGGTGCAGGACCTGTATGAAGTCACTCAGTTCGAACAGTTCCTCGAGCTCCTCGGAAATGACGAGGATTGCCATGCCTTCGTTGCGAAGGCTCATGAGCCGCTTGCGGATCGCCGCGGCCGCGCCGATATCGACGCCCCAGGTCGGCTGGGCGAGGAAAAGAAGCTTGGGCGCCAGCATGATCTCGCGTCCGACGATGAATTTCTGCAGATTGCCGCCGGAAAGCGACCCGGCCTCGGCCCCTGGACCCCGCGTGCGCACGTCGAAGTCACGGATGCAATCAGTGGTGAAGGCCTTCGCCTTCACCTGGTCGAGCAGGCCATGCTTCACAAGGTTCAGCGGGTGGGCGGTCAGCAGGCTGTTGAGGGTGAGCGACATCTCGGGAACCGCGCCACGGCCGAGCCGGTCCTCCGGGACGAAGGCGAAACCGAGTCGCCGGCGGGCGGCAGAGTCGAGTGTGCCGACGTCGCGGCCCATCATGAAGATCTGGTCACGATGATCCCGCGGCAATAGAGTCTCGCCCGAAATCAGCGCTGCGAGTTCGCTTTGACCATTTCCCGAGATCCCAGCAATACCGAGGATTTCGCCGGCACGCACGGCCAGGCTGACATTCGAAAGCGGCACGGCGAAAGGATCCGCCCGGTAATCGAGTCCGACAAGCTCCAGGCGCTTTTCACCTCCGACCAAAGGCAGCGCGGCCATGGGTTGCGGCATGTCGCGGCCGATCATCAAGCGGGCAAGCTTGTGGGCATCATGCTCACGGGGGTCGACGTGGCCGGTCACACGTCCGCCGCGCAGGATCGTGGCGCGATCGCAGAGCGACTGGATTTCTTCGAGCTTGTGCGAGATGAACAGGATGGACACGCCGCCGTCCCGCAGCCGGCGCAATGTTTCGAAGAGCTTTTCCACCGCCTGCGGCGGCAGCACCGAGGTCGGCTCATCAAGGATGAGCAGTTTCGGATCGGTCATCAGGCATCGGATGATCTCCACCCGCTGCCTCTCGCCGACGGAGAGCGAATGGACATGAGCGTGTGGATCGACCTCGAGGCTGAACTCATGCCCGAGCTTGCGAATGCGCTGCGCAAGCTCGTTCTTCTTGCCGGACACGATCAGGCGGATATTCTCCACGACCGTCAGGCTCTCGAACAGCGAGAAATGCTGGAACACCATGCCGATACCGGCGCGCCTTGCCTCTGCGGGAGAGGCAAGGCTTAAGGGTTGGCCATTCCAGGCGACGGTGCCGCTGTCAGGCTGCTCGACGCCGTAGATCAGCTTCATCAGGGTCGACTTGCCAGCCCCGTTTTCTCCGAGGATGGCATGGATGGAGCGGGCAGCGACGTCGAGATCGATCTGCTGATTGGCATCGACCGGGCCATAGCTCTTGGTAATGCCGCGCAGCGACAGGAGCGGGCTTAGCATGGCTTACTTCGGCAACGGCGTCGTGACACCCTTGACGTGCCAGTCCATCGCGACGATCTGGGCGTCCGTCGCCGAGGCCCCCGAAGCGACACCTTCGCTGCCGTCAGCCTTGGTGATCGGACCGGTAAACGGCGAGAAGCTGCCATCGGCAACCTTGGCCTCGATTTCCTTGATCTTGGTCATCGTATCGGCTGGGACTGCCGGGTTCCAATCGACGACCTGGACAACCTTGTCGGCGACGCCGAGGAACGCGTTGGCGCCCTTGAAGGTGCCGGCAAGATGGGCGTCGACCGACGCCTTGAAAAACGGCGACCAGTCGGTAGCGATGCAGCCGAGGTAGGTCTTCTCGGCATATTTCTTCATCGACGAGTTGAGGTTGAAGGCATAAACGCCCGCTTCCTCGCAGGCCGAGATTACCGAAGGCGTATCCTGCGCATTCGAGAAGATCACGTCGCAACCCTGCGAGATCAGCGCCTTGGCGGCTTCCTGCTCCTTGGCCGGATCGAACCAGGAATTGACCCAGACGACAGACACTTCGATATCCGGCTTGACGGCCTGTGCGCCAAGAGTGAAGGCGTTGATGGAGGTGATCAGCTCGGGAATGGCAAAGGCCGACACCGAGCCGAGTTTGCCGGACTTGGAAACGGCCGCCGCCGCCATGCCGAGCAGGTAGGTTCCCTGAAAATACTTTGCGGCGAAGGGCGAGAAGTTCGGTGCGACCTGGAAGCCCGACGCATGCAGGACGGTCACCTTCGGATTGCGGCGGGCGATCTGCAGCGCGCCATTCTGATAGCCGAAGGAACCGGCGATCAGGAAATGATTTCCATCGGCGACGGTCTTGTTCATGATGCGATCGGCGTCCGGGCCTTCGGCGATATTCTCGATGACCGTGACCTTCACCTTGTCGCCATAGGCGGCCTTGATCGGGTCGATGCCGGCGGCGAGCGCATGGCCCCAGCCAACGTCGCCGATAGGCGAGGGAACGATGAGGGCAATGCCGAGCGGTTCGTCGGCGGCAAGCGCCGAGCGGCCGGCAAAAGCGGTTGCGAGACCGGCAGCCGCCGCGCTCTTCATCAGTGTTCTGCGTGTAAGATCGTTGGACATGTCAGTTCCCTCTTTTGGTTTTTAAAATTCGACGGTCGAAAGGGCCGCTTCCGCGGCGGCGAAAAGCTGGGCCTCGTCGAGCCCGGTAAACTCGCCGGCCTGCCAGACGATGCGGCCGTTGATCATGGTCAGATCGGTCGGCATGCCGATCCCGACCTTGGCAATCAGGCTCAACGGATCGTGGCGGGTGCCGACATAGTCCAGCCGCCTCGTGTCGATCGCGAAGAGGTCGGCGGCCATGCCAGGCCCAAGCCGGCCGATATCGTCGCGCCCAAGCAGACTTGCGCCGCCTGTCGTCGCATAGTTGAGGAAATCGACCGGCGCTGGAACCGGATGGGCACGCGTGGATGCCTTCAGGCACTGCAGCATATAGGCAGAGTGGATGCAGTGCATGAGGTTGGAATTGTCGTTCGAGGCCGCGCCATCGCAGCCGAGCCCGATACGCAGACCGAAAGCCGCCATCGCGGGAATGTCCGTCACTTCGGCGCCGACCAGATAGACCGGTTCGGGGCAATGGGAAACACCCGTGCCGCTTGCCGCCATCTTGCGCAATTCCTCGTGTGTCAGCTCCCAGCAGTGGGCATAAAAGCTGTCAGGCCCGGCAAAGCCGAGTTCGGCGCAGTAGTCGACCGTCCGCATTCCATGCCGCGCTTGGATGACCGGGCTTTCGCCTTCACCGACATGCGTGTGCAGCCGGACGCCGCGATCTCGGGCGAGCGCGACCGACTCGACGAAGGTTTCCCGGTAGCAATTGACGGGCTGGCAGGGCGCGACGACCACCTGCCGCATGCTGAAGGCGCCGGCATCGTGATAGCTGTCGATCAAACGGGCGCAATCGGCGATGAACTCGTCCGTGGTTTCCAGCATGGCGTCCGGGATCGTCGAGCCCTCGGACTTCGGCAGCGTGTTGCCGCCGCGTCCCGCGTGGAAGCGCATACCGAGAAGTTCGGCCGCCTCGAACTGGCGATCGATCAGACGCTTTCCGGCGTGCCGGGGGAAGCAATACTGGTGGTCGAAGGCCGTCGTGCAGCCATGCTTGATCATCTCGGCCATGGCCGTGACCGACGAATGATAGAAGCAATCCTCGTTCAGCCGTGAGAAGATCGGATAGATCCGGTCGAGCCATTCGATCACGGAGAGCTTCGTCCAGTCGAGATCCGCCCGATTGCGCACGAAACATTGGAAGAAGTGGTGATGGGTGTTGACGAGACCCGGATAGACAAACCAGCCGGATGCATCCTGAATGATCGTGTCGGCAGGCAGGGCCTCTTGCGACAGGTTGGTCCCGATCGCCTGGATCGCCGGACCGCTGGTGAGCAGATCCGCATTCCGGCGCACTGCCGGTCCGTTGCCTTCGTCGACGATAATGGCGGCGCAATTCTTCAGGAGGTAGCCCGCCATCTCACGTCTCCTCGTTGACGGGATGAGGGTCGGGCTTCAACTCGTGCAGCCGGTGGATGCCGGGCATTTCGATAAATCCTTCAAGGCTGCGGATGGCGCGCAGCCAAAGCCGGATGTTCGGATAGGGGTCAAGCGAGATTCCGCCATCCGGCGCCAGCGCCACATAGGGAAAACAGGCGATGTCGGCGATCGTCGCACGATCGGAAGCCAGGAACCGCATGTCGCGGAGGCGCCGTTCAAAGAGCCCGGCTTCGAGTTCGCGCAATGCCGCGATCCCCTGTGCCTGCAGGGCCTCGATATTGCCGGGACGCAGAAGCATCTGATGCAGCCGTGCGCCGCCGAGATTTGTCGTCAGCCGATGCGAAAAAGAGAGCCATTGTTGCACGCGCGCCGTCTCCTGCGGCGAGTTCGTACCCAGCCAATCAGGCCCGCTACTCGCGGCGAGAAAGGCGAGCATGGCGGAAGATTCGGTCAGCACGAGATCACCATCCACGAGGATCGGGATCGAGCCTGCCGGATTGAGGGCCAGAAGCTCAGGACCGCGATGTTCCAGGCCGGGATGGAAATCGACCGGCCGGATATCCAGCTTGACGCCGAGGATCGCAGCCATCAGGCGGATCTTGTAACAGCTCGGCGATAGGATGTAGTCGTAGAGCTTCATTGTGCGACCAGTTGTGCGCCATAGAGATAGTTGTGGCGCTTCAGCCAGCGCCGATAAGCGATCGAGGTCAGGTCGGCCCTCGTCGGAATTTCCATGCCGGGATCGAGCGGCAGAAGTGCCGGGATCTGGTTTTCGAGAATCGACCGATCCTGCAGGAAAATCATCTGCTGAAAATGGATGAGGTCTGTCATTGGCGTTACGTCATCGAAGAGGGCCATCCACGGCCACACGTCGCAAAGGTCTTCCGCAAGCGGCTGGACGAACAGGGTTATGACATCCCATTCCTCCGGACGGGGAGGGCAGGTCTTGTAAAGCACTGAGCAGGTCGGGGCCGGCACGCGATACATGTATTCGGTGGTTATTCCGCCAGTCGCCGACTTTGCAGCCTGCGGCTGGTAGAATTTGACCTGCGTCGCCCAGACTTCATCCTCTTTCTCGCGGATCTCGACTTTATAATTTTCGACCTCCGTGTGCGGCTCGGCGCCGAGAATATCGGTATGGACGAAGGGAAAATGCGCGATGTCGAGGAAGTTCTCGACTGCTCTCAGGGGAGAGCAGCGCACCCGCACGACGCCAACGTCGACGAAGCGGCGGCCGGGCTGGTCCGCCTCGGGAATGACAAACAGTTCCTTGGCGGGGGTGCCGAGGGAAGACCAGACATGACCATAGCGGACCTGAACGGGCAGGGCACGGCCATCGCCCGATGTCACCCGCGCAGCGCCGTCAGGCGCGCGTGTCACCTCGATGGGCTCGCCCATCAAGGCAGTCTTGCTTCCTGCCTCGGTGAGCTGGCTGAACAGGCCAACCGGGTACCATTCATCGAGCATCGCGCCGGCTTCTTTCATGCGGCATCCTTCTGGCGTTTCTCCACCCGGAGGCGGACGGCTTCGGCGATGCGGGACGCCGTAACCCGATCCGCGATGCTGCGACCCTGTTCGACCAGGACGTGAATGAGTATGCATCCGATCCGCGCCGCCGGCAGCAGCCGGATCCAGGGACAATCGGCGACTTGGATCAGCCCGTCCGCATCGGCTTTTCCGCCGGCTGCCGCTTCGAGTGCTGCAATGTCGGCATCGAGTGTCAGCGAGCGTATTGGCACGAGATGATCGAGGCGTGGCGGCGGCATTGCCGGTTCCCCGACGGCCACCCAGACGATGCCATCCGATTCCTCGACCCGCTGAACAGCGACGCGAATCGTCTCGGGCGGTACGAGATCGGGATGGGCAGGGATACGAACACATCCTCCCGTCGGAGAATAGCTCCAGCCGTGATAGATACAGGAGAGCGCCTCGCCCCGCACGAAGCCGTGAGACAATCGCATGCCTCGATGGGGACAGCGGTCCGAAGAAGCTGATGCGCGCCCGGACTGACTGCGCCAGAGAGCGATCGACCCTGCTGGGGTCCAGGCCGGTATGACAGTTGCCGGCGGCAGATCGGCAGAAAGCGCGACAGGCGTCCAGGAGCCGGCCGTATCGGAAGGCATGATGGTTATTTCCTCAATCTTGCCAGTGGCTTGACACCGCTGATGTAGCGCGGCTTCCCGAGCTTTGCAATCTCAGCCTCAGAGGTTTGCATAAAAGATTCGCATTGGCAACAATGATTAAATAAAGGGCATCAGCTCGGGTGCTGTTCCGACGGCGGTGTGTCTTTGGCACTTACAATCCTGCGCTGAATCGCGTCGACCCAGACATCCATCGGCCCAAGCGAACATCCCATTTCCAGCATGTCGATCAGCTCGACAGGTCCCGCGACTTCGAGTTCGATCCGGTCGGCGCCGGCATGCAAAAAATCTTGGGAAAGGCCGAGCTTGTCGGCATGACGGCGGATCCACGGGACGAACGAGGCGGAATTGACGTCGCCAAGGATCGTGATCCGTTCGCGTAATTCGCTCTGCCGTGATCGTCCCATGGAATTCTCTCGCGCTCGTTCTGTGCTTACAGCATAGCGCTTCGATGCCGTTGCGAAAGGGGCATGAGCGGCGAGAGGTCGTGGATCTTTCGACACGTCCGAAGGAAGGGCCGGCCGCTACAGGCGATGTCAAAGCTGATTAGGAATGCGACTCTGCCAACCGATTAGAAATGCGACGCTGGCACTGACGCTCAGCCCCCGATCCGACCGGCTGAGCCGGGTTGCAAGGGAGGAGC
>NZ_JAULSE010000037.1:0-33112 GCF_030518245.1 Rhizobium sp. CBN3 | reverse complement strand
TCAGTCGGGCATTCTTATGAATGTTCATTCGCGGCGATCCTTCCGACTCGAGGTGTGATAGCTCCAGTCTCCTAAATCCGCTTTGAATGGACAACCTCCCGAAAGCTCACAATTAGAGCCTCGGCCGGGGTCTGGTATCCGAGCGATGAGTGCGGCCGGAAATGGTTGTACAACACGACGACAGAACACCCACGGGACCGAGGTTCGCGAGCTTTTGTATCCGTGGCATCCCTGGTCCGGGCAACCCGTTCACGTGCATGAGGCGGTGTCCAAAGGGAAGCATATTTCCGCTGCAGCCTTTCTGGTTCTTCTTCTGGTCGACTTCTTGAGGTCCCATCGTGGATGTTCGACCGATCAATGAGTGGTTGTTGGCGCAGCCTGGCGGTTCCGCACGTCGATCTCGCAAGCCTGCATTCTTTGGCAAGATTGCTGAAGGACGCTGATGCCTCATCGCAATCTTCGGTAATGGGCGCAGCACTTTGGTCGACTCAGCCTATTCAACGCCATGGTGAGGCAGCTAAATGCTGACTTCCAAGAGAACCTTGAGCCTGCCCATCGATGCAAAATAGCTAATAGCGCGGCAATCAGGATGAGACGCTTGCGACAATCTGGATGAGATTCTTAGGTCGCGGTCGGGATCAAATTATCATGCTGATTGCCGCTGACAAGTTCTTCGTCGTTTTCTGATTGCCGCTCCGCGACAGACAGCGTTGATGTCCTGATTGTCGCAAACGAGGCCGGTCGGCCGCGCTGGCGTTTTTCCTCAAGCGCAGTTCTGCGGCGATAGCTTTCGACGTTCATCTCGAAGATCGTGGCATGGTGCACGAGCCGGTCGACTGCTGCGAGTGTCATGGCAGGGTCGGGAAAGACCCGGTTCCACTCTCCGAACGGCTGGTTGGCGGTGATCAGGATCGACCGGTGCTCGTATCGTGCCGAGATCAGCTCGAATAGCACGCTTGTTTCCGCCTGGTCCTTGGTGACGTAGGCGAGGTCATCGAGGATGAGCAAGTCGTACCTGTTGAGTTTGTCGATGGCAGACTCAAGCTGCAGTTCCCTTCGGGCGACCTGAAGCTTCTGCACAAGATCGGTGGTCCGGGTGAACAGGACCCGCCATCCGTTCTCGATCAGCGCAAGGCCGATGGCAGCAGCAAGATGGCTCTTTCCTCCGCCGGGCGGACCGAACATGAGGATGTTAGCTCCCTTGGCAAGCCAGCTGTCGCCGGCGGTGATTGCCATGACCTGCGCCTTCGAGATCATGGGTACAGCGTCAAAGGCGAAGCTGTCTAAGGTCTTTCCGGGCGGCAGGTGCGCTTCGGCGAGATGCCGTTCAATCCTGCGATTGGCACGCTCTGCCAGCTCGTGCTCGGCAATAGCCGACAGGAAGCGAGCTGCCGGCCATCCTTCCCGGTCCGCCTCTTCGGCAAATCGTGGCCACAGCATTTTGATCGTCGGCAGCCGGAGCTCGTTGAGCATGATGCCGAGGCGTGCTTCATCGATAACGTGGGCGTTCTTCATGCCGCTTCTCCCGTCCCGATCAGGGCCTCATAACCGTTGAGCGATGCGAGTTGCACATGAACGGTCGGCAGCTTGGCTGGATCCGGACCGAAGAGCGCTCGCATGGTAGCCAGATTGGGTAAGTCACCAGCATCGAGTATCCTGGCCAATTCTTCGGCAAGTTCGCGTTCGCAACCACGGTCATGCGCGAGCGCCAGGAGTTCGACGGTGATCTTGCAAGCCTGCTTGTCGGGAAGATGCTCGATGAGGGCTTCGAAGGCCTTGCGATATTCCTGACGCGGGAAGAGCTTGTCGCGATAAACGAGGCCGCGGAGCGCCATCGGCTTTTTGCGCAGGGAATGGATGACGTGGTGGTAGTTGACGACCTGGTCGTGTCGGCCGTCGGGATGGCCGCGTCCTCGGCGCAACGTCATCAGATGCGTACCGCCGACAAAGACATCCAGCCGATCGTCGAACAGGCGAACTCTTAACCTGTGGCCGATCAGGCGGGATGGCACGGTGTAGAAGACCTTGCGCAAGGTGAAGCCGCCCGTCCGGGACACCGTAACGACAATCTCTTCGAAGTCCGTGGTCCGGCGCTCGGGCAGCGCCTGCAGATGGGATCGCTCAGCATCAATGCGCTTGCCATGGGCAGCGTTGCGACGGCTGACGATGTCATCGACAAAGGCGCGGTAAGAACTGAGGTCGTCGAATTCCTTGGCCCCCCGCATCAGCAGGGCGTCATGAACAGAGTTCTTGAGATGGCCATGGGAGCTTTCGATAGAGCCGTTCTCATGCGCGACGCCTTTGTTGTTGCGCGTCGGCGTCATTCGATAATGGGAGCAAAGCTGATCGTATCGGTGGGTGAGATCGACCTTGGCATCGGCGTCGAGGTTGCGGAATGCCGCCGACAGGCTGTCGCTTCGATGATAAAGCGGCGTACCTCCCACGGACCACAGGGCATTTTGAAGCCCTTCAGCCAGCGCGACAAAGCTTTCGCCGCCGAGAATGACATGGGCATGTTCGAAGCCCGACCAGACAAGCCGGAAGTGATAGAACAGGTGATCAAGCGGCTGGCCGGCGATGGTCACACCAAGACCGCTGGCGTCGGTAAAATCCGAAAGGCCCAACCGGCCTGGCTCGTGCGTTTGGCGGAAGATGACCCCCTGCGCTTCGCCATGGACAGCACGCCACGACCGAATGCGTCGTTCAAGCGTGCGGCGGATACCTTCAGAGAGTTCTGGATGTCGGCGCAGCATCTCGTTGTAGACAGCGACGGCACGGATACCGGGTGCGGCCTTCAGGAGCGGGACGACTTCGGTCTCGAATATCAGCTCTAAGGGATCAGGGCGGCGGCGTCCGCGCGGCGCTTTGCTCTGAGAAGGCAGTTGTACCTCCTTGTCGAGGCGGTATGCCGTGGCTCGGCTGATCGACGCTTTTGACGCGGCGACCTCTACGGAATGCGTTTGTCGGTACTTCATGAAGAGTCTCATCTGATGATCGGTTAAATGGCGACCCGGCACAAACTGGTTCTCCAATCCAGAAAACCGCAAATGTACCGGACCGACCGCGATCATGAGACGCCGAAAATCTGCGCCACGCCGGGGTATGACTACGATCGGGCTACGCCCTCACTCCGTCACACCCCGGCGCGAGTCTCATCCTGATTGACGCTGAATCTCATCGAGATCGCCGCTACGCATAAAAGAGCCAGCCTGCCCGTCTAACCAATGCGAGCAGAACTCTCGGGACATTGTCACCCAACTTGTAGAGGGCCATCTTCGGCGTCAAGGCGCAGACCTCAACCGCTTCCGAGCAGAGAACTACGTCGGGTGCTGGACATATTTGTGAAGAACCCAACACGGCACAATACTTTTATCATCACGGAATGGGCGCGGCAGTCGGCCAGCAGCCAGGCGCCTGTAAAATCCAAGTGTCGAGCCGACAGGGCCTTGAAGGCAGGCCTGAAACCAGGATGAGGGAACATATCGCCGGATTGGGCCGAGTTGAAGAACGTTGTGGGCAAGAATCTGTGCCCTCACCTCATCAGTCCAATTCCGCCGCCGCCGCCGACAGGTGATCTTTGAGCTCATTTGGGGATCGTTAGCGTTCAGCTTCGGTAGGCGGACGTGCATTTTTGCGATGGTGGAAGTTGTCGGCAGGTGGGCAACACGTGAAATATGGTTCTTCACTGAAATCGAGGGCATCAGACACGTCCCGCGCTCGCCGCGACAGAGCGTCCGACGAGACCTCGAACCATCTTCCGCGAACACTTCATAGCACTGCCTGCAACGTGCTTCGTGTAGACTGCAATCTTCAGTACATCGTTAAGCGAGGTCGTGTCTGAACAACACCGTAGGCATGCCGGATCCTCCGTATTCGAGATGGAATAGAGCGCCTCAGGAATGGTCCCATTTCATCCCGAGGAGGAGAAGTGAAATTGCCATAGTGGCGTGGCGGCGTTTGTTCGCGAGGCTCATGCTACGTGAGTGTCGAGAAGATTGCGACGGATTTAAGTTTCGATCGCCGTGGTTTACCGGAATGCACCTTCCGCTATTTCGCCGCCGAGACGTTGGTCGAGTTCCTCGTGCTGGCCGTTGCGGCAACTTGGCGATTCACGCCGCCACCGCGCGCCTATCGCTGCGGCAGCACAGCCGGCTTCGACGCATCTTCATTCAGACAAGGCGATGGCAAAAATCATCGTCACGCCCGCGCGCGCTGGCCCTGTCGAGATTGCGGCCTTCCTGATGAAAGGCGACGTCGATCCGCTGGACGCCAAGAAGTGACCTTCGTCTTGTCGACCCCCCCTGCGGGAATAGAGCCAATCAAGCGTGCGGCGCGCCAGTGGGAGGACGGCACTTGGCGCGAGAACGTGCCGTTGCGGCAAGTGGAACATCCGTGTCGATTCTCGCGTCAGCGATTTTGAGCTTGCTCGGGCTTCCGGCGAGATTGAAATTGGGAATTTGAATGCCTTCACTGCAAACACACCGGATCTTCATTTTACGTGGCGCAACTTTCCTCAAACGAACCCGCACCCGTGCGGTATTTGGCCACATCCTCGCCGAGGCCGGAGCCGGAATAACCGGGTCCGAGCTTCACTCTCATCACATCAAGGGTGCCTGCCACGAGCAAACGCCTTATAATTGGCGCGAAGCCAAACCGCGTCGGTGACAGGGCACTCACAGTAATGGGCAGGGTGCGGCTGTGGGCCGGCAATTGCTTATTTTGACGCGTCGCTTTTGTTGGCATGCGCCTGAATTTGCGTGCATCGCTCGATCAGGTGCTCGAACGGCTCGGAATCGCCGAGCAGCAGGCCGTCGTCGACCATGCGCGCGTAATCCTCGCCGAGCGCACGCAGACCTTCTCCGGATGGCGTCAGAACCAGATTGCCGTTGACGGCTGCGGCGTAGTCGATGGGCGAGCGGTCGGCCGCCTTTTCCGCAAAAAACATGGATTTGTGTTTCGCCACGGCATTGGCGAGTTGCCGATCCGCGGATGCTTTGTCGGCGAAACCAGCATCGTCCAGCCGGACGACATCATGCCAGTGGCGGGCAAAACGATCGCCGCGAAGGCGCTCCTGCAGGCAGAAGACATGGATGGCGGTCGCTTTCTCCCACAACGTCCGCTCCGCGTGCATGACGCGGGGACTCGCTTTCGGAAATTCGACACCATCAACCTGGCCCGACGCGTCACAGTCGACGGATACTGGCCGGCTCGCCGGTCGACCGCGCTCCGAATTCGAGCATGACGCTCGGGGCGACATAGCCGGATCCGCTGCTCACCGCTTCATAGTCGAGGTAGAGCGTATCGTCCTCGAGGCGGATTGCCGCCGGAAGAGATTGAACGCGCAACGCGCCATAACCGGCTCCACCGAGCCCGCCACCCAGACCGGAAGCCGCTTTCGCACCTCGCTGGTCCAGTGTTTCTCCTCGCTGCGGGTTTTCGGCAGTGCTTCGTCATTGTCGCCAACCAAGTCCGGCGCCAGGGCGCGGATATCGTAGGTCAGGTCGACATCCTCGGAGAACCTTTTGATGACACCGTAGGCTTTCGAAAGCGAGGTGCCGCCCTTGAAGACGAGATGCTCACCGAGCTTGGACGAAAAGAGCGTCTGCAGCGTCCAGACGACCCAGACATCCTTTTCGAGGAGATGAATGGGCCGTCCGGTGCGGTCGGCCGCCACCGCCAAGGCTTCGCGTCGGTTATCCTTTGACAAGGTCAGAAACAGATCAGCGATGCGCAGCCTTTCCTACGCTTCTTGCAAGCCAGGTCGGAAACTGCGGAGCCGCCGCCACCAGCTCGCCGAACGCGTTTGGCGGCAGCTTTCGCTTGATCCGCGACAGTGCTTCATCGGCCCTTTCCGGCCCAAGCCATGCAAGTGCGCGGACCGCCACGCCAGCAGGTCGATCGGCCAAGGCCAATTGCCAGCGCGGCACGTGCTTGAGCTCGACCGTCTGCTGTCCAAGGGTCATCGTCCGGCTACGGCCGGATGTCAGGTAGACGGAGCGGACCGGGACCTGGGAGGTCAGGCCCAGGGCATTTGCCGCGGCGGCGCCATCGAGACGATGACCTCACCGCGCTGCTGCGCCACCGCCTCTACGGCCTGTTCGACCGTCGGCGGCCGACTGCCAAAGCGACTTTTGACGGGCCGCATATAGATACCACGGCCCGCCCGGACGAGCTCGCCACGCTCGGCCAGGCGCGACAGAGCCTGATCCAGGGCGGCTCGATTTCCGAGATGCAAAAAACTCTTTGCCGAAAGCGCGGTCCTTCCGGCAGTCGTTCAGCATGTCCCATGATTTGCTATGTCAGCTTTTGCATGGCATTTCTCTTGTCAGAATTATATGCAAGTTTCTGACAGTTTGCAATGAGAGGGGAAGACGGCGAGCCCGGACGGTGCTGACCAATTTTTATCGGTCAGTGACCCGCTGTCTCTTCACAATCACGATTCATCTATCAGGCCGTCAAACACTTCCACCATCGCATCGCTGATGGCCTTGCCTAGCGCGGCTGCAGCGTTTGCAAGCGCCTCGTCGTCCATATCGCGAGCGGCCATCGCAAAAGCAGTTCCCTCGGACGTTACGATTTCCCGCGCCCGCTCAATTGCCCAAAGGCCGAAGTCGCTGCGGCTGCTGATTTCCACGGTTTCCATGTTGTCCCCTGATTTGTTCGAGAGGACGGCTTATACCGATTTGCCGGACAATGCAGTCTGAAAACCGAGCCCGAGGACCGACTTTGATCTGTCTCGTGAGCGCATTCCCTACGGTAGCGTGCTCTATTGCGCCGCACCTTGGCGACTGCGGTGTCACCAGCATTTGTACTGCGGTATAATTTGGAAGCGCTATGTGGGGGTCAATGGTTCAATTTTGCCGCTCCGATAGCACCCATTTGTCATATCACTGAAAAACTTCTGACCTAACGAGGCTTTCCGGGCCTCCGTTCAGGGTGCGGCCGTCGATCAGGAGTGACGAAATCATGTTGGAACGTGTTGGCAGCGGATCGAAAGAGGTCGAAACCCTGGTCGTGGACCTCGACCAGAAAGACGTGACTGGCCGTTCTGCATCGACAAAAACCATCGACGCCGGCGAAATACGCAAGATCGCGCCGAGCGGCAACGGGCAGGCACTCGACATCTCCGCTGCGCGGGGCTTCGTCGGGTTTACCCAGAGCAAAAGCGGCGCCACCGCGATCCTGGTCGATGCAAAGGTGAGCACGCCCGAAACCGACCCGGGCAACGATCTCAAGATCGACCTGGACGGTTTGAAAAAGGTTGCCGCTTCCGAATTCGGCAGCACCGTTCCCAACAACATCACCCACCTGTTCAACCCGACCATCCAGGCGATGGCCAAGCAGTTTTACGGGGGAGACAGCCCCGCGGTGCGCGATCAGTTCAAGGCCGACGTCAAGGCGCTTCTCGGTCCGCTGCTCGACAAGGTAGGCGCCGGAGAGGTCAGTCAGGCTGATCTTGGCGGCCTTCTGGAGCGCCTGACCTCGCGTCTGAGCGCTCCCGGCGGCAAGGAAGTCTGGGGTTACCGCCACGCGGTACAGACCGCGCTCGAAGGGCTCGTCATGGGCGCCAGCCTGGTCTCGAAGCTCCCGGCCAATGCCGAGTGGGACAAGAGCGTCTCGCCGCTACCCTCCAGCAATCTCGCCAGCTATTCGTTCAACGACGTCATGGCGGCAATCATGATCGGCGCCGGGCTGGCCGGCAAGGGCATTGCGGCCAACGGCTCAGATCGCGGGCGCTTCTTCGCCGGCAGCGGCGGTGACGCCTGGATCGCCGAGCGTATGTTCGCCACCACGGACAATGGCTGGAGCAAGACCGTCCAAAATCTCGATCTGCCCTATATCGACAGCGACTATCTGACATCGAGCCTCAAGAAGATGGACCTTGTCATGTCGGGCTCGGATGCCATCGAGCCGGTCGTGGAGCGCCCGATCGACGAGAACGACATCCTGGAAAGCAAGGTGCTGCGCGGCTACGCTCCGTCGACCGCCTATGAGCCGACGCTGAAGAAGCTCGACGAACTCAAATACGGCATTCTCGGCGACGCCGTGAAGGACGTGAACCGGAATTTCGTCGCGCCCGACAACATGGACCACCTCGACCAGCTGACGCCGGAACAGAAGGCGACGGTGCTCTACGATCTCATCGAGATCAAACAGCAGTTCAATGGCTATATGAACCAGTATGGCGACAGCGTGCCCGATGGCGAGCGCGTCGGCAAGGACCTCGATGCGCGGATCGAAAAGCTGACGGCCGATCCGGCGACGCAGCAGCATCTCTCGGATATCTTCGCGAGCGGCATGAAGGAATATCTGCAAAGCCCGGAGAATTCCGATCTGCTCACCAACATCGAAGACGCCTATCTGATCGATATCGGCGGCGGCAAGGCGATCGACCGGGCGCTGAGCGCCGGCAAGAGCTTCGAAGATGCCCTGAAGGATTATTATTCCGAACTCAACACGCTCGTCGATCTCCTGCCCCAGGATTATATCGACGCGCATCTCGACGCCGCGAACGTCACCTTCTCGAACATCGTCAAGGAACATTATATCGGCGACGGCCAGGGTGTCGATCTCGAGCCGCTGCTGTCGGGTCCGGATGACACATTTGTGCCCGGCGCAACGAATGACGCCATCAGCCAGTTGGCAAACACCTTCGCCGAGGATTTCATCAGCAAAAACGGCCCGGCAGATGGCGGCGAGACGCTGAAGCAGAACCTGGCGCAGGATATAGCGCGCGACGTCGACGGCGTTCTGCGCATGGTGCGCGGCGGTATGAAGCTCGACGACGCGCTTGCCTCCTTCAAGGATTCGCTCGACCTGCCGCGCCAGACCCGTACACCTGCCGGCATCGATGCCGAAGTGTACAAGGCCGGTCTGATGCACGCCGTGCAGATGCTGACGATGTCGAGCGTGCTGGTGGCGCACGGCCTCGGTGTCGGCGGCAAGTGGACGCCGGCCGATATCGCCGCTGCGGTCGGCTCGGCGACACAGATCGTCGGCATGACGATGGAGGGGCTCGGCAAGAACCTCGACGTTGCCGGCAAACCGTTCAGCGCCTTCGGCAATCAGCCTGGCAGCTGGGGCAAGGGGATCTCGATGAACTTCTCGCCGAAGACGATGGAAGCGGCAGGCAAGATCCTCGGCGCGGCCGGCGGCCTCGCCATGGCCGGCCTCGGCTTCTATTCGGCGTCGCGGTCGATGAAGGCCGGCGACCGCGCCAAGGGCGCGCTCGAAATAATCGGCGGCATTGCCGGTACCGGCAACGCGCTGATCGGTTTCTCCGAGGCGATGCTTTATCTGACCAATGCCATGTCCCGTGCCTTTTCCGGACTCGGAACGGTGGCGCCGGAAGTCGTGACCATCTTCAGCAGCGCCGCCAAAACCGGCCTTGCCGCGGCCGGACTGGTCACCGGCCTCGTTGCCTCGGCCGTCGGGCTGGCGCTTGGTCTGTGGGATATGGCCAATGGCGTGAAGAAGCTCGACAAAATGGAAAAGCAGCTGAACGAGAAGCTTGAACGCTACACCGGCGAGTCCGTGCATCTCGAATTTGGGCCAGACCCGTCATTCATCTGGTAGAGGCAGAGGGGCGGCAACGATGACCGCCACAGCCTGGGAAATACCCTGCGACCCCTCGGTAAAAATGTGATTTTTGATCTCCAGGCGCGAGGCCGCTGCATTTTATGCAACCGCGATGTCCGATCGGGCTTGAATTATCACGCAAAGGTCGATCTTATGCCTAACGTAAGGTAAACGACGTCATCCGCGAAAAGCGGAAAAAGAAAATCAAAGGGAACGCATGTCATCGATCGCACCAGCATCTTCGGATATCGATACGGTTTCATTTCTCCGGCTAAACGCCAATTCCGATCCAAAGTCCGAAAATTCCACGAGCCAGGGCAAAACCACGAGCACCACGGTCAAGAAGGCATCGCCTTTTGCCTCTGACGGGACCACGACGGCAGCCCTGACGATTTTCTCCTCTATATCGGCGCAGACGAGCAGTCCGAAGTTCGTTTCGCTGGCCGCCACGTCGAATGGCACGTCCCGCCCTACCGCGCCGATCCAGCCGGTCATCGATCTCCTGTTCAATTCCGATTTCATGAGCGAGATCAATCAGGGCTTCATGGAAGGGCTGAAGGACAAGGACAAATCCTTCGAGAGCATCGACGTCGTCAAAAACCCTCACAATTACACTGCCGAGCAGAAACTGATCATGTATCTCGATCTGCTTCAGACCAAGGCGACCTTCGGCCAATACAAGGACAGCCTCGGCGACAACCAGCGCGGCATCTACAACGACCAGGAGATCCTGAAGGATCTCGACAAGTCGATCGCCATCCTGGGCTCGGACCCCGACGTCAACTCGCTGATGACGGAGAAGGCGCTGAAGGCCTTCAAGCTGATCTTCTCCGGTTATCGCGTGGCGCCGGCCGATACGAACAAGGACGCTTCCGAGATCATCAACGACACGATAACGCGTGACGAGAAGATGAAGGACCTGCGTACGAAGGTCGAGGATGCCTTTGAGCGCGACATCGTCAATGGCGGCCTGCTGAATGACGGTCTCAAATCCGGCAAGGACGTCACCACCATTCTCAAGGAATATAATGCCGCCCTCGGCTTCTATTCCATGGTGCTTCCCGACGATTTCGTAAAGCAGCGCTCGGCGATTGCCGACAAGACCTATGCCGAATTCTTCGACAAGAACGTGCTGCCGACGATCTCCGATCCGACGACGGCGCTCGATGGCCTGATCCGCATGGGACTGGCCGGCAACAAGACCGAGCGGGAACTGAAGGGGCTCGGCTCCATCCTGCCGGTTGTGGATTTCGACCAGTCGCTCGGGCTCGGCGGGAGCCTGTTCCCCGATCTCAAGATCGACCTCGACGGTTTGAAAAAGGTTGCCGCTTCCGAATTCGGCAGCACCGTTCCCAACAATATCACCCACCTGTTCAACCCGACCATCCAGGCGATGGCCAACCAGTTTTACGGGTCAGACAGCCCCGAGGTGCGCGATCAGTTCAAGGCCGACGTCAAGGCGCTTCTCGGTCCGCTGCTCGACAAGGTAGGCGCCGGAGAAATCGGCATCGGCGATCTCGCCGGCAATCTGGAGCGCCTGACGTCGCGCCTGAGCGCACCCGGCGGCAAGGAGGTCTTGGGCTACCGCCATGCGGTGCAGACCGCGCTGGAAGGGCTCGTCATGGGCGCCAGCCTGGTCTCGAAGTTGCCGGCCAATGCCGAGTGGGACAAGAGCGTCTCGCCGCTGCCCTCCAGCAATCTCGCCAGCTATTCGTTCAACGACGTCATGGCGGCAATCATGATCGGCACCGGGCTGGCCGGCAAGGGCATTGCCGCCAACGGCTCAGACGGCGGGCGCTTCTTCGCCGGCAGCGGGGGCGACGCCTGGATCGCCGAGCGCATGTTCGCCACCAAGGACAATGGCTGGAGCAAGACCATCCAAAGTCTCGATCTGCCCTATATCGACAGCGAATATCTGACATCGAGCCTCAAGGACATGGGACTTTCCATGTCAGGCCTGATGAAGACGCTGATGCCCGGCACGGATGTGATCGATCCAATCATCGTCGACGGCAAGACCGCCGAAGAGGCGATCAAGAGGATCATCGCCCCGAGCCTCGACGCGCTGGCGGAAACCCTGTTCAAGGGCAATGCCGATGCCATGGCGCAATACAAGACCAATTTCACGACGATCTTCACCGCGCTTTGGGCGACGATGCGACCGGGCGGCAGCGTCGAAACGATCAAGGCCGACCTTGCCAAGCTGATCGACAAGACCGCGACGGCGGCGCCGGCAGGGGTCGATCCTGTCAAATACAAGGCGGCGCTCTCTTCCGGCGTGATGTCGGTGCTTACCGCATCCCGCTCCATCTATGCCGGCCTCAACATGACGAGCCCGACCTGGGACAGCATCGGCATCGTGGTTCTGCACGCCCTTGGCGCTCTCGCGCACATGGGCAGTGCGCTCGGCTCGGCGATCAAAGCCTCGAATTTTTCGCTGCTGGATGGGATCAGTTCACTCGTCGGCGTTTCCGACGAGCTGGCGCGGGCGCAGCGCAGCGTGCTCTCCGCCTTTTTCAAGAATACCGGGACGACGGTTGGCGCCGTTGCCGGCGTCGCTTGGCTGCCGGTGGAATATTACCAGTTCCTGCAGGGGCTCACCAGTGGCAAGGGCGATCCGGTCGATCTCATCTTCATGGGTATCGGAACCGCGGCGGACACGGTCGGCGCGATCGAGGGCATCGCAGGCGTTGCCAATATGCTGGTGAATTCCACCTTCCTCGGGCGCACGGGCGCAACGGTAGCGCTCGTCTCCGGCGGCTTCTCGCTCGCCTTCGCGATCGCCGGCGCGGTGTCCTGGGCGGCCTGGGCGGGCTTTGCCATCTACCAGAGCATCAAGCAGGAAAAAGCCTTCCACAAGCAGACCGACATGATGAACGACATGCTTAAGCGCACTGTCAACGACACGGTCGGCATCTACGCCAAAACAGGTCAGCGCGTCGGCGCCAAGGGCGGCGTCGCCCCCGCGCCCCGCGACCCGGAACAGCGCGAGCTGACCCCTGAGAACTGGGACGCGATCATCGCCGATATCGAGAAGCGCCGCGGTACGGCGGTGGGCTGATCCGGGACGCTTTCGCAACACCAAATATCTGGGTACTCACAGGCCCGGTTGGCGTAGAGGCGGTCGGGCCTGTGAATATTTGATAGCAATAAATTTAAGTATGAATTTCATGCGCAATCTGGATATCTGCTGCGCTTTATGGATAAAAACGTTCAATTTTAATATAAAGGTCGAGAAAGTTGTCAAAGCGATTGTAATTTCCGAAAATTAACCATCGGTTAAGTTTAAACAATTGACCGGCCGTTTTTTTATCCATATCAAATCATGCATTCATTTTGATAACTCCTTGATGGAAGTGCTCATATGGCCGTAGATGCAGTGAATTCCGACCTGAACCTGGCGCCTGCAAACCCTGTCTCGGTGGAGCTGACGACTGATAAGACAGATTCCAAGGACACCACCGGCAGCACGACGAAAAAGGTCGATCCGAACAGCGAGAGCGAGATACTCTCCGCTGCCGTGGACGCGTTTCTGCCAGGCATGATTTCCAACACCCTGATGCTGAACAATTCGCTTTTCAATTTCGCCAAGGAGGCGATCGACGAAGGCAGCGACGAGTAGCGTTCCCGTTCATCGTTTGCAGTTGACGTGTACCGAGTTGAGGAATTGCAATGAGCGGAGAAGAACTTACCGGCCGCGCCTTTACGCCGCCCGTTGATGGCGTATCGACAGGCAATGTGCTGAAGACCTCGGAGATCGTGGCGGAGCGGATCGGGCTGCAGCCGGCGGATTTCGCCGGCCTTCGGCCAACCGAACTCACCTCCATTCCCAACATCCAGGGCCGCAAGATCGCGCCTGAGTCCGACGCCGTCCCGCCCTCCTATTCACCGGAAGGCAATACCAGGCCCTCCAGCATTCTCGACCGGCTGTCGGCATTCTTCATGCCGGTGGCCGGGAACGGCCAGCCGGAGACGCCGCTGGTGCGATTTGCCGCGGACAAGGATCACAGCGGCCCGAAGATCGAAGACATCACGACATCGATCGACCGGCTGGAGAAATCACAGCAATTCGCGACCGGCACGACGCTGCTGTCGTCACTCACCCAGTCGGTGATGTCGTCGTCCAAACGGCTGACGCAGGGCCAGTGAATATCATGATCACATCGGCCCTTGCGAGATCACCGATCACTTCGCCCGCGCGCAAAGTCCTTCCGAAGGCCGCCATGCTCGCTTTCTGCCTGTTCCTCGCCGCCTGCAGCCAGGACGTGCTGACGGGACTCGATCAGCGCGATGCGCTGGATGCTCAGGTCCTGCTCGAACGCGCCGGCATCTCCGTCACCATGAGGAGCGAAAAGGGCGGGACCTATGCGATCGCCGCTGAATCAGCCGATCATGCCCGGGCGATCGAGTTGCTGGCGGGCGCCGGTCTGCCGCGTCAGTCGTTCGGAAATGTCGCCGAACTCTTTCCCGGCAACGGCTTCCTTGTGACGCCTTACGAACAAAAAGCCCGGATGAGCTACGCCATCGAGCAGCAGCTTGCCGAAACGCTTTCGGGGCTTGACGGCGTGGCGACGGCGCGCGTCCATGTGGTGCTGCCGGAGGAAAACGGCCGCGGGCTCATCAAGGAAAAGGCGAAGGCGGCGGCCGTGTTGCAATATCGCCCCGGCGCCAATCTCAACGAGATCGACATGAAAAGCCGGTCCGTTCTGGTCAACAGCATCCGTGATCTCTCTTACGAAGATGTCTCGGTGGTGGTCAGCCCCTGGTCGGAGGTCGGCGCGCCGGCGGCCCCGCCGGCAACGGCAGCATCGGCCCCGGCGGCAACCGTGACGCCGGCACCCGCCGCAGCGCCATTCTCGATGGTGCAAAGCGCTCTCTCGGCTTTCAAGGCCCCCAATCTGGCCGTGATCGGCGCAATTATCCTCGCCATCGGGGCATGCCTGCTGCTGCTGTTGCCGCAGCGGAAGGAGCGCTGAGCATGCGCACGCCGCGTTCGGACGGCGAGGCGATCTCGGATGCGGCGAGGATCCGCAGGGCAGCGCTGCTTTCCGCGGATATGCTGACGGCCGCCCGATGGGATGGGACCGCGCCGCTCCTTGCCGATGGGTCTACCCTGTCGCGGCGGCTGCACCGGCGGCTTTTCACGGAGATCGCAGAAGCCCATGGCGACCCCGCCACATTTGCCGACGGCGCCCGCCGCCTGATTTCCATGGACGCGGACGGACTCTCAAAGGCCGCGTTCCGGGCGGGCTTCGCCTATCATCTCGCAGCCTTCTGCCCCGCGGTCGATCGCCCGACCCTTGCGAGGCTCAGGGCCGCCTACGGCGAGGAAGCGGTCGCATTCGCCCTCGGCCACATCAATCTTTCCACGGCAACGCCGCCGCTTGATCTGTTGAGCGAGCAGGCAAGGCATGTCGTCGAGGCCGATGGCTGGTCGATGCTGACGCTTCTGGCAGACGAATATCGGATCTCTGCGGCATGGCGGTGGGCGGGCTGGCGCGACATGGCCGAAAACGGCTCGGCTTCCCTGTTGAAGAGCCCGGCGCTCGTTCTGGCGACGGCCGCCGTCGACGAGGTCGCCTCCACACAGGAAGGCGCCGGACGATGAGCTCGGGATTTGCACGCCACGACCGCATCATTCCGGCGGAAAACTTCGGCCAGATCAGGGAGGCGGCGCAAATTCTGGCGGCTGCCCGCCAGGACGCCGCCCAATCCCAGGCCACACTTGCAGCCGCCAGCGAGCAGGCCGCCCAAAACGGCTATCGCGACGGGTTCGAACAGGGCGTTCGTGATGCCGCCGCACGGCTTGCCGCCTCGCTCGGAAAAGCCGAACAGGAGATTGCCAATCTCGACAGCTGGGTCGAGGCGGTGGTTCTGAAATCGGTCGGATTGATCCTCGGATCGATGGAGGCCGACGAACGCACCAGGCGATTGGTCCGCCACGCCATATCCCAGACCGCAGAGGCCCAGGAGATCGCCCTCCATGTCGCCCCCGAGGATGCCGCCATGATCGCCCAGGCAATTGCGGATATCGATCATCGCATCACTATCGAAACGGATCCGCTGATGTCTGCCGGCGAGATCGTCCTGGAGACATCGGCGGGACGAAGCCAGATCGGCTTGAAAGACCAGCTCGCCACCGTGATCGAGGCCCTCGTCCATGGCTGACGCATTGCTTCGCATGGAGCGGACGCTCGAACAGACGGACGTGCGGCGGCAGAGCGGCCGCGTGACGAGTGTTTCGGGCCTGCTGGTGCGGGCGCTCATCCCCTCGGTTCGGATCGGCGAGCTCTGCGAACTGCATGAGCCGGGCAGGGGCCGCATCGGCCTCGCCGATGTCGTCGGTATCGACGGCGAGACGGCACTTCTCTCGCTTCACGGCGAAACCCGCGGCATCTCCCAGCGCACGGAAATCGTCCCGACCGGCCGGGAGCCGGCGATCTCTGTCGGCAACTTCCTGCTCGGCGCGGTCGTCGATGCGCACGGCAACGTCCTGCGTCCCTCCGCCAATCCGGCCGGCGATGACGCGCGTTTCCTGCAGCCGCTCTACGGCCAGCCGGTCAACCCCTTGTCGCGCCGTCCCATCCGCCAGCCGTTCACCTCGGGGATTGCCGCCCTGGACGGATTGCTGACCTGCGGGCAGGGCCAGCGCATCGGTATTTTCGGCGCGCCCGGCGCCGGCAAGTCGACGTTGGTGTCCCAGATCGTCGCCAACAACAAGGCCGATGTGATCGTCTGCGCGCTGGTGGGGGAACGCGGACGCGAGGTCGGCGAATTCGTTGCCGACAACATGCCGGAAGGCGTTGCCTCGAATGTGGCGCTGGTTCTGGCGACATCGGATCGCCCGGCGCTGGAGCGGTTCAAGGCGGTGATGACGGCAACGGCGATCGCCGAATATTTTCGCGAGCAGGGAAAACATGTGCTGCTCGTCATCGACAGCGTCACCCGCATGGCCCGCGCCTTGCGCGAAGTCGGGCTTGCTGCCGGCGAACCGCCGGTGCGGCGCGGCTTTCCGCCTTCCGTATTCGCCGTCTTGCCGCAGATCTTCGAGCGCGCCGGCAACAGCGCAAACGGCACGATGACGGCTTTCTATACGGTCCTCGTCGAAGGCGAAGAGCAGGACGATCCGATCGCCGAAGAAACCAGGTCGCTGCTGGACGGCCATATCGTGCTCTCTGACAAGATTGCCAGGGCGGGCAATTTTCCGGCGATCGATGTGCTGGCCAGCCGAAGCCGGACGATGAGCGCGGTGGTGAGCGAGAGCCATCGCCAGGCAGCCGACAGGCTGCGCGCCCTGCTGGCCCTCTATGACGAGGTGGAACTGCTGATCCGCGTCGGCGAATATCGCCAGGGGCGCGATGCCGCCGTCGACGAGGCCGTCGCCAAACACGGGCTCATCCAGCGCTTCCTGTTTGACGGCCAGGGCAAGCCGCAGCCGTTCGGCGCGATCGTCGAAGCGCTCGAGGAGCTTGTCCGATGAATATCGCCGCGCCCGCATGGCCCGACTCATCGATGGCCGGGAGCTTCTTTTCCCGTTCCGGCACGACGATGCGCGCCGCCTGGCAAATTCCGGTCCGGGAGCAGACGCTTTCCGTTCGCCCGCTGTCCCCCGATATCGCGGCCACGCGGATCGCCGATCCTGTCGGCATTCTCTGCCGCGTCGGCGAG
The DNA here is from genome assembly GCF_030518245.1 of Rhizobium sp. CBN3. Taxonomy (NCBI): domain Bacteria; kingdom Pseudomonadati; phylum Pseudomonadota; class Alphaproteobacteria; order Hyphomicrobiales; family Rhizobiaceae; genus Rhizobium; species Rhizobium sp. CBN3. The sequence continues at coordinate 15,865 of NZ_JAULSE010000037.1, read as the reverse complement.
CAGGATCAGATGCTGATTGCTTCGGCCGGAGCATTGCGGCTGCTGGCCGAAAGGCTGGAACCGCTGCTGCTCTGGGAAAAACTGTCACCGCATGAAAAGGCGGCGGTGGTGGAACATCAGTTCGCCGAGGCCTTCGAGGCAATCGAGAACAAGATCGGCATCGGCCTTTCGCTGCTGGAGATCGGCGCGCAGCCGGAGCCGGATTTTAGCGGCAATTTCGGCTTCGAAATCGGCTGGAGCGGCATGAGCCTGCCCTTGAGCGGCCGTTTCGATGAAACCTTCCTTGCCGGCCTCGTCGGCTGGGCAAGCCGCCTACCGCGCCGCACGCTCAATGCCCTGACGACGGCGGTCAACATCCGGCGCGGTTATGCCGTGCTGTCGGTCGGTCAGATCAAATCCCTGCGATTGGGGGACGGCATCGTCATCGATGGGGGGGCACCGGAGACCGTGGTCGCGATCACGGGTGAACGTTACCTTGCAACCTGCATGCGCTCGGACAAAGGCGCGGTCCTCACCGAGCCGCTCCTGTCGACGCCAACCGGACCAATGAGGCATTTCATGACGAATGACACCGTCGATCAGCAATTGCAGGGCGAGCCGCGTCCGTCGCCTGTCGACAGCATCCCGATCAAGCTGGTCTTCGATGCCGGACGGCTGGAGTTGCCGCTGCGCACACTCGAGACGATCGGCGAGGGCTATGTGTTCAACCTCGACAGGCCATTGTCGGACGCCGTCGATATCATCGCCCAGGGCCGCATTATCGGACGGGGCGAAATCATTTCCGTGGATGGGTTGAGCGCCGTTCGCGTCACGGCGCTGCACGACTGATGGAACAGAGCTTTCCTCTTGCCCAGAGCCTCGCGGCAATGGCGGCGATCTCGATGCTGCCGGTCATTGCCGTGATCGCAACCTCCTTCACCAAGATTTCAGTCGTCCTGCTGATCGTGCGCAATGCGATCGGCATCCAGCAGACGCCGCCGAATCTCCTGGTCTTTGCGATTGCCATCGTGCTCTCGGCCTTCGTGATGAACCCGGTGCTGCAAAACAGCTGGCAATTGCTGCTCGCCCATAGCGGCGATTTCGGCACGGTCAGTGGCATGGCGGACGGCATGATCAAAGTGGCAGCGCCGCTGAAGGATTTCATGCTGAAATTTTCCGACGCCGAGGTGCGCGACTTTTTCGTGCAGGCGTCGCAGAAGATCTGGGCAAACGCGCCGGCAACCCCCATTGCCTCCGACGATATCACCGTGCTGACGCCAAGCTTCCTCGTTTCGGAACTGACGCGGGCCTTTGAAATCGGATTTCTGATTTATCTGCCCTTCCTGATGATCGACTTCGCCGTCTCCGCCATTCTGGTGGCGCTCGGCATGCAGATGATGTCCCCGACCGTGGTGTCGACACCGCTGAAGCTGCTGCTGTTCGTCTCGATCGACGGCTGGCGGCGATTGCTGGAAGGTCTGGTGCTGTCCTATGCGCAGTGAGCATCGCGCCTTGACGAAAGCCCCGGTTCGAGCGCCTGCCGCGCCCACGCGAAAGGCCTGCCACCATGGGTGAAGACCAGGTCGCAGCTGAAATCGGCATGTCCGTCATGGCGACCTTCGCCTTGGCCGGCCCCATTCTGGGCCTGGCCGCGCTTCTCGGGCTGATCATCGCCATTTTCCAGGCTGCAACGCAAATCCAGGAACAGACCATCGCGCAGATCGTCAAGATTTTCGTGATCTCCATCACCCTGCTGCTGTTCGGCCGGGTGCTGGCAACGCCGCTGATCGAACATTCCGTTCATATCCTGAACGACTTCCCGACCATGGTTCAGTGAGGCGGGGCGGATGGGGCCGGATCATCTTCCGCTCGTCGGCATCGAGGTCGCGGCACCGGCCGCAGCCATGCTCGGCGCCGCCCGCGCGCTCGGGATCCTGCTGATCTTCCCGATCTTCTCGCTGTTCAGCATCGTCGGCATTCTGCGTTTCGGCCTGGCAATCGGCCTTTCGGCGCCCTCCGTCGCCTTCGCCTATTCGGTGCTGGCTATCGGAGATACGTCCTGGTTCGATCTGGCCGCCCTTTCGATGAAGGAACTTTGCTTCGGGGCGCTCATCGGCATGGGGCTCGGCATTCCCTTCTGGGCGGCCCAGGCGGCGGGTGATATGACCGATGTCTATCGCGGGGCCAATGCCGCCAATCTCTTCGACCAGATCAACGCGCTGGAAACCGCGCCGCTCGGCTCGCTGATGATGTCGATCGCCCTGGTGATTTTCGTCAGCGCCGGCGGCATCATCGATCTGGTCGCGATTTTCTACAAGTCGTTCGAGTTCTGGCCGCTCTTCAAGCTCATGCCCGCCATGCCCGACGATCCGCTCGACATGATCCTCGGTGTATTCGGCCGGCTGTTCAAAGCGGCCGGATTGCTTGCCGCCCCGTTCATGATCGTCACCTGCGCGCTCGAATTGTCGCTGGCCTTCGTTGGCCGCTCGTCGAAACAATTCCCGCTGAACGATAGCCTGCCGGCCATCAAGAACTTCGCGGTCGTGGTCATTCTCGTCATCTACACGGCCTTTATCTCCAGCTATTTCCACGATCTCTGGATCGACGGATTCAACGAGGTGAAAGCCATGCTGGAGGTGACCCATGGCCAAAAATGACGATACCGAGGAAAAAACCCTGCCGCCGAGCCGGGTGAAGCTCGATCGGCTCCGCCGCGAGGGCCAGGTTCCCCGCTCGAAGGAAATCCCGGTTGCGATCTCCGTCCTTGCCATCGCCGTCTACGTCACCTGGGGCTTGCCTGATATCCTCGAGGATTTCACCCGCAGTTTCGATGCCGGCCTTCAGTCCGCCGCGCGAGCCGACGTCTCCGACGCCGTCACTGTCGGCTTGAGCGAAACCGGCGTGGCGCTGCTCGATCTCATCTGGCTGCCGCTTGCCATGGGTCTTGCCGCGACCATCCTGGTGTCGATCCTCGACGGGCAGGGGTTTCCCGTATCGTTCAAACATATGAGCTTCGATTTCACCCGGCTCAATCCGTTCGAGGGCATCAAGAGGCTTTTTTCGCTCGCGAGCATCGCCGAGTTCGTCAAGGGGCTCGTCAAGTTTGTCCTGCTCGCAACCGCCGGCGGCGGTGCGATCCTCTATTTCCTCAACAGCATCTTCTGGTCGCCTCTTTGCGGAGAAGCATGCACGCTCTCCACGACAGCCCATCTCCTCGGCTCGATCCTCGTCATTGCCGCCGGCATCATGGTGGCGGCGGCGTTTTTCGATATCCGCATTTCGCGCGCGTTGTTCAGGCACGAACACCGCATGACCAAGACCGAGGCGCGGCGCGAATACAAGGATACCCAGGGCGACCCGAAGCTGAAATCGGCGCGCCGGCAAATCGGCGCGGAAATGCGCAGCAGCCCGCCGCGCAGGCAAGGATCAGGCCGGCAATGAAAAGCGGGAGCCTAAGCCGCCCGCTTGATCTTCGCTTTGCGGTTCCGGTGGTCGGGCGTCTCAGACGCCCGATTGGTTGTCACCTACACGCGTCCAGTTCTTCACATCGTCCAGCGTGATATCGGAGAGGAACGTCACGCTGGCAAGTGAGCTGTCGGTGCGGAAGACGTTGCTGCCGTGGGAGAACGCCCCGCCATCGATGGTGACGTCGGCGTCGATCTGCTTGCCGCCGTTGGTGCGCACGAGCGTGGTAAAGCCGTCAGCGACGAAATCCTTCAGATAGAACCTCGTGTCGGCATTGATCTGGAAGATCTTGTCGGTCGCGCCCTTGGCGGAGCCACCGATAATAGTGATGTCGCCGGCGCTTTTTACCGTCAGCGCATCCTCGCCGACATTCTGCCAATTGACGTTTTCGAGCGTCGCGCCGTCATAGACGTGGATTCCGTCGGCGCCATTCTCGCCGAGATCGACATTCTTGAGCGTCGCGCCGTTCTTGAGAATGAACAGCGGCGATTGGGTTTCGGACTGGCCGCCATCGCCGAGCTTGGACGAGGCCGTATAGGTCGCGCCCTTGCCGTCGAACACGCCGCCATCCACGACGATCGGCTCGTTGACGACGATGACGCTGCCCTCTTTCGAGAGGTCGGGTTTTTCCGTCGTGGTCTGCAAAGTCGTGGCCTGTTTCTCGTCGGATGGATCCACCTTCTTGGAGTCGGATTGCCAGTTGATGTGCTTGCGCAGCAGATCCTTGGGGTCGGAATCCATGCCGTTTTCCGACGTTTCCCGCGAATTCGGCACATAGGAGGTCAGTGTCGGCGGGTTGCCGGAGAAATCTTCGAAGGGCGAGACCTTGCGGGTTCGGATGGTGGTGAAATCCGTGTCGGCCCTATTGCTGCCGCCAAGGCAATCGGACTCAAGGTCGAAACGGGAGGTTCTGTCGAAGTCTATGGGCCTTTGTCCATCTACGCCACACATTGCATTCATCCCCAGTTGGTCTCGTCTACTTCACTTGCTCTATCAGCCCGGCCTTTGTTTGGAGCCGGCAGCGTTCCGGATTTGCCCGATCTCTCCGATGGTTTCGATCGTTATATCCCTGTCGATCTCCTCCGCCGCCAGCACCGGAATGCGGCAGTTGTGGTGGATCATCAGCGTCTGGGTGAGCAGGCGCCACTCGCCCGGCACGATGATGATGGGATCGTATCCCCGCTCGTTGGCGTCCTCGAGAGCCTGCCTGGCTTTCTCGGCCAGCAGGCGCAGCCTTTCGGCTATCTCGATCTTCTCGGTCGCTCCAGCGGCGTCATAGGAGCGGATGAAGTGGTCCCATTCGGCGGGAAGCACCAGCGCCGGCAGCAATCCGCGCCGGTCGAGAAGCCCGAAGGCGATCTGCTTGACCAGCGCGGCGCGCGCCATTTCGGCCAGGGCATCCGGCGCGTGATCGGTGCCGGCGTGCAGCATCACTTCCAGCAGTCCGCGCGGCTGGGAAAGCGTCACGCCGGAATCCAGCAGGCGTCTGACGACCGCGACCGTCAGCATCAGCGGCACCTGGGTGGCGACGTCGATCGCCAGTTTGCCGAGACGCGGTTCGAGGCTGCCCAGCCATTGTGCCGCGTCGTCGACGCTGAACAGGGCGCCGATATGGCGGCGGACGATGCGCACGATGCCGTCGGCAATCTGTTCGGCCGTCCGTTCGGGACCGCAGCTGACGAGACCGGCGGGCACGTTTTCGACCTGAAGGTGGATCAGATCCTCGGCCATGCGGGGATCGGCGTTGAACGTCGGCACCGTCACGGAGACGCCGACGGCGCGCGCCGCCATGCGGATCCGCCCGTCCAGCATTTCGCCGAGTCGCATCGCCTCAAGCCGCGCCAGCGTTTCCACCGCGACGGTGGCGATGACGGGATCGCCATATTTCGTCCTGTCGAGCGGATAGGAATTGGCGCTTTCCACGGCATTCGCCGATGCGGCCGCGGCTGGGCCGGCGCGCCGGCGATGCACCATGAAGGCAAGGCCCGCCAGACACAGGCCGATCGCGCCGAGCACGCCTGTGGGAAATCCCGGCACGAAGCCCGCGCAGATCGTCAGCGCCGCCGCAATCGCCAATGCACGGGGCTCCCGGAAGAGTTCGCGGCCGATATCGCTGCCGAGACTGCCGTTGCCGTCATCGGACACGCGGGTCACGACGATACCGGCCGAGACTGCCATCAGAATGGACGGAATCTGCGACACCAGACCGTCGCCGATCGACAGCAGCGTATAGAGATGGGCGGCCTCGGCGAAGCTCAGGCCCTTCTGGAAGATACCGATCGCCAGGCCGCCGATGAGATTGACGGCGACGATCACCAATCCTGCGACCGCATCGCCCTTGACGAAGCGCATGGCGCCGTCCATCGCGCCGAAGAACTGGCTCTCCTGTTCGAGACGCGACCGGCGCTTCTGCGCGGCTTCCGTGCTGATATGGCCGTTGCGCAGGTCGCTGTCGATGGCGAGCTGCTTGCCCGGCATGGCGTCGAGCGTGAAACGGGCGCCGACCTCGGCGATGCGCTCGGCGCCCTTCGTCACCACGATGAACTGCACCAGCGCCACGATCAGGAAAATGATCAGCCCGACGACGACATTTCCCGCAACGACGAAATCGCCGAAGGCCATGATGATCTCGCCGGCATCGGCGTCCGCCAGCACGAGCCGGGTCGAGGAAATCGTCAAGGCCAGGCGGAACAGCGTGCCGATCAGAATGACCGCGGGAAAGGTCGAGATTTCAAGCACGCTCTTCAGATAGGTCGTGGTGATCAGCACCACGAAAGCGAAGGAGAGATTGAAAGCGATCAGCACGTCCAGAACGATTGTCGGAAGCGGCAGCACCAGCATCGTCACGACGGAGGCGAAAAAAACCGCAAGCAGCATATCGGTGCGCTGCGCAAGCATGGCGAAGGCGGATGACCTTACCTTCATGATCCGGCTTCCGACGCCATCGCCTATTCTTGTTCGCTGCTGGAAATTTCGGCGAGCTTCGGCTCGGCATTGCCGGCAGAGGCGAAATTGACCGTATCGTCCTCACTGTCACGGGAAACGATCATCTGGTCTTTGCCGATCTCCTTGATGCGCCAGCCGCTCGAAACGACATCGCCTTCCTCGTAGCGGCGGCCGTCGGAGCCGATGATGAACCTGACGGGCGTATAGCCGGCGGCGGCAACGAAGCCGTCGAGACCGGAAGAGAGGGCGGTGAGATCGACGATGGAAACGGAACCGCGCCGGCTCATCGAGGCGATGATGCTGCGCAGCTTGGTCTTGTCGGGCAGGCCGAGAGGCCGCGATCCTTCGCCGATGCGAATTTCGTCGGCGGTGGCGACGATGCTCAGATCTTGGGGAAGCTGCGCCATACGAATGGCCTGGCGGATTTCGGCCGCGATCGCCGCCGCCGCCGGCGCCGGTTCGGGTGCGGCGGAAACCCTGACGAGCGGGGCTTCGTGAGCCGGCGCATCGCTGTTGTAAAGGCCGGCCAGCAAAAGCAACGCCGCCAGCCCGAGAAGGCCGGCAGCCGCAATCCGGCGCGGCGCGAACCGCACGCGCCCGGCGCCGAGACCTTCGAGCTCACAGATCGTGCCGTCGAAGGAGATGGTCTGTCTCTTCGTAAGGGTCATTGTCCGATCGCGCGGGATGGAACGACCGTCGATCACGACGTCATCCCGCAACGCGGTCAACGACACCGTGTCGGAGCCGCGGGAGCGCTGCAGACTGATGGCAAAGGCGGGTTCCGGTTTGGCGCCTAGGACGATCAGGTCACAATCGGCGCTGCCGCCGACCACCTGCCGCTCTGTCGTCAGCGGCAGATTGGAGCTGCGCCCGGCGCGCGTGATGCGCAAGACCGGTCCGCCGCTGCCTGACGCAGCGTTGCCGGCGTTACCTCTGAATGTCGGCGAAGAGGAATCTAGATCCATAACCATCTTGTTCCCGAACCGTCCGTCGAGCGGCTTTTATTGTCTTCGAAAGCGGGGAAGCGAGACGGGCGAACCCGTCTCGCCATTGTTTCAATCAGCCTGGGCCGATCTTCTTGATGGCGTTTGCGACGCCGTTGATCTTGGTGATTTCGGTTGCAACCTTCAGGCTCTGCTCGGTCGCTTCGTTCTGGGCCGACTTGAAGGCGGAAATCGCCGAGCCGATGCCCGCATCAAGTGTCGAAGTACTAGCCATGTCTTGAACTCCTTGCATGGTTTTGGCGGCCAGAGCCTTGCAGAATTCAAGATCGAATTCAATAGCTTATGTTAAAAAGTTATTAATTCGCGATATGTACAACAAATGCGCGAAATGGATATCCGTCCTGTTCCCAGAGGACCGATGATCTGCAACAGTAGATCGGATAATTATTAATAGACTGGATTCCGTACTCACTGCCTGCCTTCGTTCATTAGTTGTCGGGCGATATCCGGATCGTGAGGTAAACTCAGATGTTTGCGCGTTTTGTTTACATGGCCGCTATCGGACTGCTGGCCTCCTTTCCTCCATCGGCCGGCGCCAGCGAGCGGGAGGTGCGCCTGGATGTCGTCTCCCTGCCGCTTGGCGAAGTTGTCCAGACGCTGTCCTTCATGTCCGGCATCCCGGTCACGACAGTCGGGACGCTGAGCGGCAAGGTCGAGCACTGGTCCGTCCGGGAAAGCGGAGCCAAGGCCTTCGTCAAGCTTGGCGATGCCAGCAATCTCTTCGTCGCCTATGACGGCAGCCGCATCATCATCGCGCCGAAGCAGGAGGTCTCCACCGTCGTCCTCGATCGCGGCGGCCGCAGCTGGAAGACCGAGCAAAACGCCATTCGCGCGCTGTTCCCGCTGCTGCCGGACGATGCGCTGCGTGAAGATCCCGCCAGCGGATTGGTGCTGGTGCGCGGGCCCGCGGTCTTCACCAAGGCCGTCGAAGACGTGCTGAGCCGGCCGCAAGCCGACAGCATCAAGGTCATCAAGGGCGGCCAGTTGGAAGTCCTGACGACGAACAACGGTGCCTGAGCGGCTGATATGAAGGCGCTGAAGTCTCTCAGGCAGTTGCTGGAGATCCGCAGCCTGCGGGCGGATAATCTTTCCCGCAGCCTCTCTGAGGCGCGGGCGGACGCCGAAAACGCGCGGGAGCGGGAAACGGAAGCCTCCGAAGCGCTCGACATCGCGGCAAGCCTGGCCGCCGGCAATCCTGTCGTCGACGCATTGCGCAAGAGCGGCGCTATCTCCGCCGCCGAGCTTCAGGACGCGCTGATGCGACAATCCGTATTGCGCAGCCATGAAGCCGTTGCCGGCCTATCGCTTGCGCAGCGCAAAGCCGACCGGCTGGCTGCGCAAGAGCGGGCAGAACACGTCGCCGCCGATTTTTCGCGGGCACAGAAGGCGGTATTGCGCACCGAATTTTCGCTTGAAGCAGCGGAGAAAATCGACCGGTAGGGAGCTAAGAACCAGCAGATGAACCAACCGGCTTCTGTTCTTCCATCTCTTCCTCGACAATCGAGCTGACGAGGGCAACGACCCGGCTGCGCACACGCGGAGAAAGGAGCAAAACGTCGTCTATCAGACGCCGTCCCTCCGCCGTGGAAATGTAGGCAATCTTCTCATCGATCTCTGTTATGATTTGCTGGCCCTGAGTGGTTTCGGGATCTGGAAGACCTTCGAAAAACCTCGAAACAGGGATCTTGAGGCAATTGGCAAGCTCGTAGAGCATCGAAGCGCTGACGCGGTTCTTACCGCTTTCATATTTTTGTACCTGCTGCAAACTGACCCCGATGCCGGCGCCGAGATCCCCTAGGGATACATTCGACTGCATTCGGCGGATACGGATTTGCTGTCCGACATGCCGATCAACTGGATGCACCAACTCGCGCGCTACATTCGACTGTTCGGCTTGCGCAGGCCTCGAAGTCCGGACCTGTGCTGCTGCATAGCGCTTCATGGTGGACACCCCGATGGAGAGTTTCACGCGGTGCGCCCCCGCTGAAAACTCGCTAAACCCACTGATCGGGGAGTTGGAAACCGTACACGACGGTCCTGTGGCCTTTAGTTCCGAGGAACCTGGACATACGCCACAGGCTCCTCGACCGAAGGTCAAGGAGTGTGATGCCGTTACGGCCGGCATCAACCACGTGTAGGGGTTTCCACACCCCAGGGCAGCGCGTACTGCCCTATCGAAAAAGATAGCGGGAATCCGCCCGCTGCGCAACCGAATTCTTTACAAGATTCAATGGCTTCCCTTTACGCTCGGACACTTGCCTCAAAAGCGAGAGGTCACGCTTCGGGCGGTAAAGTGGTCAGAAAACCAAAGGAGGTGCGATCAGCGGAACGCCCATTGCGAGGATTGTCTGCCCACTCTCCCGGAAGAGATGACGATGACACCTGGGAGAGCGCGGACGTCGTGGCGATCGAGGAGACGGACGATACCGTCACCGTACTTCTCTGGCATCTGAAATACTCGCAGGCAGTAATGGGGCGCCGGGCGGACGATCTTTACCTCGTTTGCGGTCAAGCACAGAAGGGGGTGAAGGGGACATGGAGCTTGAAGAACCTCATCAACCACCTGACCGTGAGAGAAACATCACATCTTAAGGGCCGGGCCCGTTTCATTCGAGGCAGCCTGAATGACTTGGCCACGCTTCGAAAGGCTGCCCAACGCAAGTTCATCGAGTACCGGATCGGGATTGTACAGCCGGGTCTTAACGGTGAAAACATACCCGCAGAACATCTTGCGCTTCTGGGAGCGACTGCCACTTCATACTGTCTGTCACCGGGTGTCCCCTAATGACTGTCGCGAACCGCACCGATCCAGCTTAGCTGCCGGCCACCGTCTCCAGCGGCGCTACTTTCCATGACGGCAGGGCCGCCGCGAACTGTCACGGCCTTCTTGGGGCTTTCGATATCGAAATTGACGTTGTAGCGGTTCCACTCTGTAACAGCGGCAGAGCCGCCGACAAAATCAGGGGTAGGAATGCTCGATGTCCTGCCGATTGTTGCGGCGGGTGCATAGCTGCAGTGCAACATAGACGCTGGCTTCATGGCGCTGGCCCGAGTATTGCTATTTTCATCGAAGCGATGCTTCCTCCCGCAACGCTTCGAAGTTTAGACGGCCCACTCCTCCTCCCAAAGGGACGTCTGTGGGAACAGCGGCACTCCTCCTCCCAGGTCGCCGTTCGGTTCTTTTAGGAAAGCCTGCCGCACCTCCTCCCGCGGCAGGCTTTTCTATTTCGGGGCGATGGGCCGTCAGAGCCCGAGATCAAGTTGGGACTGGGGTCGTGCATTGCCGATCGGAGGTCGTCAGCGTTGAAAGCGTGACGCCGAGCAGCCGCACTGGCCGCTTGAATGGATAGACAGTCGCCAATCGACGGGGCATCGTTCGATGGTGTGCTCGAAGATCTTGGCTGGTTCGGCAAACGGTTCACGCCGGACATGCGCGCCGATGTGCTGCTGTTTCGAGCGGGAGACCGGCGGCTGGTTGCCGTGGATCCCAAATGGATCCCGCTTCGGCTAACGTTGCGTTTTTATAAGATCGACAGGACGCGTTTGGCAAGCAACCAAGTTTTCCTATCTCCAGCGCCGGCTGCGGGCGAGGGCCCGGTCGCGTCTTTGAAGGCCATGATGTTCGGCTGCGTCAAGAGCGCGGCCATGGTCTATGACGATCAACCCATCGTCGACCATTTCCGGCGGATCGACGCCGAGAGGATCATGGGCGCGAAATTTCGCTCTGCGCAAGTAAGGCACGAACCGTCGAGACGGCAGTTCCTAATGAGCTCATCGAAAGGTCATATCATGCTGAAATACAAGCTCTACGTACTCGTGGTAAAAGCCGACGGGAATCTCGCGATCCTCGCCGCGCTTGCCATGGTTCTTACCGCGATATGGCGCGGCGTTTTACCTATAGGAAGTTTCTACTAAAAGACTGGAGGTGCAGGATCATTCCTGCACCCTCCTCACATATCACCACGTTCGCAGTACGCGTGTCACCTATCTCTCACGCGCAACAGCGGAAACGACAAGGTCTGTCATTTGAGAGTTACCCGGAGCGCCCCACCAGTCGCAGAGGGACAGGTAGGAGAAGTCGCTCACACTGTCACCGTAGCCGATCACTGGGCGACCTGGATGCTCCGTCCGAAGCTTTTTGAGCAGAAATTGTGAGGCCACCCGTTTTGAGATCGCAGGCGGAACTAGCGCAAGGTTATTGCCGTTGTGGTGTCGAACCCAACCCCGTTTTTCTCGAATGATCGGCACAATCTCTTCAAGGCGTGAGCCGTCTCCGTCAATCTCTTTGAAGACAACATATGTCGCGAGATCAGCTTCCATCACCGACCAGCACCGGATGTGGACGCCAAGTTCCCTCGCCTTGGTCCTGCCCTCATCGAGGAGCTTATCGAAAAAGCCGGCAAGCGGCCGGAGCTCCCTTGCGACGACCTCATGCCATTCGGCGTCAGGCTTGCCGTCCTTTTTGAGGATGACGGCACCGTTCGATACGATTGAGTAGCTTTCAAACGCGATCGTAACGCGCGAAAGAGCCTCAGAGCCGCGCGCCGTAACCGGGATGGCCTCCGTGGAGACGAGCAGCCACTCGACAAAGGCAGCTTGAATCTTCGTCATATAGGAGTTGCTTCCATTAATGGATTTGGACGCCAATACCAGATCGGCTTCCGCAATCTCCGGTATCTTTTTCTTGGTTTGAAACAAGGTGTCGTCGAGGTCCACCAGAGCAATGGGCTTCATATGCGTACTCCAAAATGCGACTGGTTAAATATTTGATCGATTGCCAGATGTGAGCTTTCGCGGATTCTCCATTGGCAATGAATTTTACGATACGGAATTTGTCACATCTCAGTTTCCTTGACCTGCGCGCCGAGCTCGTAAGTAGACATACGTGGAGATTAGGAGACGTGCCGGATCAGCGTGACGGCGCGGTAGGGGGCGATCTTTCTAGGGGAGACGACATACGGGACGCCTTTGTTGTCGATCAGGTACATGAGGGCCGCGAGTTCTGGATCGGTTGGCGACGAGACGTACACCTTTTCCGGCACACGTCGCAGGATGGCCCTGGTCGCCTCCGCAATGCCCGGCTTTACTCGGTTGATGTTCGTTACGGCGTCCTCCCCCATCACCCAGGCGACGGCAGCGGCGGCGGCATCGCGATGCGCCCGGCGGGTCTCGATACTCCAGACGCTCGGGATTTCGGTTGCAATCACAGTGGAGACATCATTCCACATACCATCCACGAATGATCGGGAAATATCGTGTTCCGCGAGATTATCCCACTGGACGCAGGCGTGGAAGTCACCGGGACCGACGAGGGCAGCGTTGAGGATCGAGCGGCTGATAAGCCCGGATACGGTGCATCCTAGCATTCCGGAGGGAATAAGCCAGTCGTCGCCCGATGCGGCGAGCCATGCGCAGCCGCAGGGGTCGGCCAATACAACTAGCCGCGCAGGCCGGTCTGAGTAGTCCTTGAAGCTCTTTTCGAGTTGGTTCGCAATTGCTCCTTTGCCCGTCCAGCTATCTACGAAGACGATGCTCTCGACAGGACGCCTGGCAAGAATGTGGCGCATAGCCTCGTCGTCAACGCCCTTGTCGCGAATGATCGACAACCCGTAGTGTCCGACGTCCCGGCCGAGTAAGGCGATGGCCCTCTTGAGAAGGATGCCGAAGGGCACGCCGGCGCGGACCAAACTGACAAGGGTAATAGGACCCTCGACCGACTGCACGATCGCGAGGGCGAGGCGTGCCGTCTCGGCGCCCATGCGCGGGCCACCAGTGGCCATGGCCTTAGCAAACAGCTCCATGTATTCGCGGGTCGGGGCCATCTCGGCGGAAATCATTTCCGAGTAATGCCGCCGCCCGGATTGGATGGCCTCTTCCCTCGTGGCCGTGTCAGTAGGCTGAATATCCACTCTCTTGAGAAGGAGCGTCACGTCGTATTCGGCGTAGGAGCCTAGTGTGGCAGGGGAGGCGATGCTGTCATAGGTATCCCCCATGGGAGTGATGTCCTTAGATAACGCGACAGCAGTGTTGTGTCGCCGTGGACTGGCGGAAATGTCCGATCGAGTGAGCCGATTTCGAAGCGGCAGACCGCATGGCCTAAGGCGGCTTCATTCACCTTCTACGTCTGAAAGGACAATGGGATCGCCCAGTGCGGACATCAGGCTGGCACAGACATTTTCCGGGCCTGTCTCCGAGCAGAGTATAATTTTCGAGTACAGCGCTGGATCGACGTTGTAGAGGTAATGTGGAACTGTTCCGCCGTAGTTGTCGGAGAACGAAAGTACTGAACCGATCGCGTGGCCTTTCGACAGGGGAGAACGCGTCACGGATGAATAGAAAACCTCAGCGCCCTCCTTTTCCAAGCGCTCCGCAAGCAGGAAGGGCTGCCACACGTGTTCGCCCGTTCCGAGTACGAGGGTAATCCCGTCATCGGCAGCGTTTGCATTGAGACCCTGCAAGTGATCGACGACGCCGAGACGCGCCCAGTCTCGAGCGACGTCGGGACAGACCTCGGGCCGCTTAGGACGGTCACAGGAAGGGACCTGCGGAGTAGCTGCCGTGAAATCCCCACGCGGAGTCCAACTGTACCGTCCGGAAACGATAGTAGCCTCACTGACTGTTCCCGTGATCTCCGCGCGGGCAGCGCCTTCTGACCAGTCGGTAAGCGTAAGTAGGACTGTGTGCTTCAGCTTCAAACGAATTTTTGCGGGAAGGGCAGCGAAGATGTTGGCAAATGTCTTACCTGTCGAAGCCTCATCGTCAACGAGTACCAAGCCGGTCGCACCATGAACCAAGTCGCGGAGCCTTGCCTCGCATGGTTCGTGCAGGAGGTGCCGCGGGGCATGGCTATGCTCTTCCTCAAATTCGCACAGCAGCGGCAGTTTAAGATCATGGCGAGTGGAGCAGATATATATTGCATCGCCGCGACCAGTGAGTTCGCGGAACCGCCGATGGACACCCGCACCAAGGCCAATGCCCGCTTCGGCTATTCCGATGAACAAAACCGGACCAGGAATATCGGCAGGAATCTGACGTGCAAGGAGGTCGAATGCATTTCCCATGACCGAAGGGCGGATCGGCAGGAATCGACCAAGAACCTTGGAAACAAACAGAAACGAGCGGTTCGGGTTGATTCGCTGCCCGAAGCCGAACATCTCGATGGGGGGTACAAGGCTTCGATCCACGTGAACCGAGATAGTGCCGTCGGCGAGTTGCGCAGAGTATGTTGAAGGATTCACCATTGCCAGCTTTCGAAAGTACGGACGTTTACCGTGGAAAAAATCCGTGCCATATGTTTCCGTGACGCCGCACGCTCATTGGCGTCTCGTTGACGAGCAGGGTAGCACTTACCTCTCGAGGCTCAGAGTGCATCCGCGCCACGATATCGCAGGAGAATTCGCCGGCCCTTGGCGCGAAGGCCAGCACGGCGCGAGCGCCTCCCTGGTTTCAGCTTCGTTGGGGCTAAATCCCGATCTGAGGCCTTCCTGCCCCGTCGATGCGGCTCGTGACCCATCTCCGACAAAGCGACTGGGGCGATAGAAATAGAGTTTACGTCAGTTCATCCTCGCTCTCTGCGGTGAATCAGTAGCATGAAGTGAAGCAAGGGACGTGCCACTCGGACATGCAGCACGAATGCGAGCTGAATAGGCACCAGAACTCGAATATTGCATTCCAGGTCTCACGCGGCAGATGTCCAGATTGCCGGGAAATTTCGTATTGCATCCATAACGGCTTTGGGCGACGGATTGCGGGACCTGCCATGGCAAGCGCGTGCGGTCGCGAAACCTCAGATGGCGGCGAAGCGCTGCAGTTAAGAGAGATGCTGGAGCGTATATTCGCCTAAACGCTGCTGACGTGGCGGTTGGGCCTTTGAACGGTGGACGAGATCAGCCGGGAAAAAAGGCGTAGCTTCATTGAAATCGGCAGGGTGTACCCCGCCCACTACCGGGGATCAGAGCAGGCCAGCCTTGGCCCCAACCTGCGATGATAGCAGGTGCCTGGGGCACCTCCAGCACGTCGAGGGTTCTGCATCTTCGTGTCAGCCAATAGCCGACAGTTCGCACCACGTTTGTATTCGCTTTGTCTGCTTTACGACAGACTTAAGTCTTGATGCCTGCACTCAGCCGTCGTTGTTCAGTCCCGGCATTTTCATGGAGCGGATCGAGGGTGAAACGTTCAGGCTGCGAAGTCTATGTCTTGCAGACGAACTCGTAGTGTGAGGCCCTTGAGGGTCTTGAGCCTGCGTGACCTGCCACTGAACTTTCATCCAGCGGCGATTAGAGCCTCGGCGGTTTTGATACGCCAAGTGGCGCGGTGTGAGCAACCGGCAACGCGGATCGTGTCCCAGCACCTGGTGTAGCTGACGGTAGGGAGTAAAGCCGAGCGCCCGCGCGCTTCTCGTTGCGCTGTAGCGGGTGATCGGCTTTGCGGGCGGCCATCAGTGTTTTCCGCTAGGGTCGGGTTGTTCAAGA
>NZ_JAULSE010000036.1:0-33717 GCF_030518245.1 Rhizobium sp. CBN3 | reverse complement strand
CGTCGCGATGATCACGCCGTGGAACTGGTCGATCAACCAGATCGCCTGCAAGGTCGCTCCGGCGCTCGCCACGGGATGCACCATGGTATTGAAGCCATCGGAGATCGCTCCGTTCAACGCGGTGATCTTCGCCGAGATCATGGATGAAGCCGGGGTGCCGCAGGGGGTGTTCAACCTCGTTCAGGGCGACGGCCCTACGGTTGGTGCTGCGCTGGCCAGCCACCCGGATGTGGACATGGTGTCCTTCACCGGGTCGACGCGCGCCGGCATTGCCGTGGCGCAGGCGGCGGCACCGACCGTCAAGCGGGTGCATCAGGAGCTCGGCGGCAAGTCGCCGAACATCATCCTGCGCAGCGCCGACTTCTCAGCCGCGGTCGCCGCAGGCGTACGCCGGTGCTTCGGCAACTCCGGCCAGACCTGCACCGCGCCAACGCGGATGCTGGTGCCCATTGAGCGAATGGAGGAAGCAAGCTCGATCGCTGCGAGGGAGGCGGCTGCGCTGGTTGTCGGCCCCCCATCTGACCCTCGCACTGACCTCGGACCAGTCGCAAGCGCGGCCCAGTTCGACAAGGTCCAGGCGTTGATCGAACGCGGCATCGCGGAAGGAGCCGAGCTCGTCGCCGGCGGCCCTGGCCGCCCTTCGCACCTCAATTCCGGCTATTATGTGCGCCCAACCGTGTTTGCCCGCGTCACCAATCAGATGACGATTGCGCGGGAGGAAATCTTCGGCCCGGTGCTGTCGATCATCGGCTATGACAGCGAAGAAGAAGCCGTGGCGATCGCCAACGATACGCCCTACGGCTTGGCTGCGTACATTCAGGGCGATCCTAAGGAAGCGCGAGCGCTGGCAGGCAGGCTGCGCGCCGGCAGCGTTCGCCTCAACAGCTCCGCCTGGGACAGTGCCGCCCCTTTCGGCGGCTACAAGCAATCCGGCAACGGTCGAGAATACGGGAAGTTCGGACTGCACGAGTTTACCGAGATCAAGGGTATAGTCGGCTTCTTGAACGATTGAACGTCAATACGAGAGGTCGGTGTTCGGGATGCCTGCGTGCGATAAGGGCGCGCAGGATCCGGGCGCATATGCGCGATCGCAGGTGATTGCCGACGGGGCGATCGTGTGGAAGAACCAGCGAGCGCTCTCGTCGTGCCTGAGATGGCACCCTCGCGCGCAAAGCGGCTGCTCGGGCAGCGCAGGAGATACTCGCGAGCCCGCGACATGACACAAGCGAGCAGATCATCGTAACAGGTCTTTGGAAGTGGCGCCCTACCCGTCGGTTCAATGGCAAGTCGCCCATCCCGTCACAGGTGCGCCCGTCGGACGCACCTGAGTTTTGCCGTCATTCGTAAACGCAGATGTAGATCTTGCGCACAGTCTCTATCGTGCGCCAAACACCGGCAAAACCTGGCTTCATAACGAAGCTGTCCCCAGCGCGATAGGTCTTCGTCTCCCCACCCTTCTCCTCGATTTCCACAAGACCTGAGATGATATGGCAGAATTCGTAGGTGGTGCCCTTGATCGAATGATGCTCGCCAGGCGTCGCTTCCCAGACGCCGGTCAACACCTTCTCTCCCTTGGAAGCATCCTGGGCCCAGGTCTTGAAAAGAGGATTGCTCGAGATGAGCCGCTCCGGTGCGGGAGTGGCCTCCTTCGCCGTGAAATTCGGATCGGTATCGATGGTGACCAACAGTGACATATCATCTTCCTTATTCGGTTGGAGGGTTCTGCGATCGATGAGGCAGGCCGTCGCGTGGCGGGGCCTCCATCATCGCGGTCCGCCTCTGGGTGGGTGTCACCCGAGATTAAGTCGATGCAGAAGTTGGCGTTGCTAAAGAGAAGCGCCGCTTTAGCGGATAATTTCAAAATCCCGCCACAACCCAACCAAACCTACTGTCGTCGCGAGAGCTGTCGCCGGGGAACACCGTGAACCGGTAGTGAGCAACAACGGCGCTGGTCTGCAAACGCCGCGGTTTCGAGTTTTGGCCATTCGAGGCATTGGCAGTTCTACGGCTATCGGTCGTTCGAAGGCCAAGTCCGGACCATAAATGCCCGGCCGCGCTTTTTTAATGCGGGAATAAGGTGGTCAGCGGCATATGGGCCTTGATGATCGGCGACTTGAGGACGACGAAGCTGAAATATTTGTCGATGCCGACGTCCATGTCGGTGAGCCGCTCCATGATCGTCTGATATTCGTCGATGCCGGCCGTGACGAATTTCAACAGATAATCGTAGCCACCCGAAACGAGATGGCATTCGATTACCTGGTCGACCTTCTCGATCGCTGCAAGGAAGCGGGCGAAGTCGATCTGCCGATGGTTCTTCAGGGTGATTTCGGTAAACACGGTCAGTGTCTGTCCGAGTTTGCTGACATTGATCTGAGCCGAATAGCCTTCGATGTAGCCTTCGGATTGCAGCTTCTTCACCCGCATCAGGCAGGGGCTTGGCGACAGGTTGACCAGCTCGGCGAGTTCCACATTTGTGACGCGGCCGTTCTTCTGCAGTTCGTACAGAATTTTTATGTCGATCCTGTCGAGTTTCATCATCACATGCGCCTTCGCTTGCTCGAGATCGCCAAGGATGCAGCATATTATGCTGCAGCCTTCCAATATCGAGCTTAACACATCACCAAGGGCTGTCGACCGGATTGCGGGACATACCGAAGCATAAACGGCTAAGGGCCACCCGCTAACTCGGAATCTTCTGCTGTCGTCGGCTGATCTCCGGCAAAGACGCGGCGGCGGATCCGCTAGACTGGCCCGAAACGGAGACCACGCCATGCCCGCACCGCTCACTCGTGTCGACACCACACCGCAGCTGCCTGCTGCCGCCGATGCGGTCGTGATCGGCGGCGGCATCGTCGGCGTTTTCGCGGCCTATTATCTAGTCAGGCGCGGATTGAAGGTCGCCCTCGTCGAGAAAGGCCTTGTCGGGGCGGAACAATCGAGCCGCAACTGGGGCTGGTGCCGGCAGCAGAACCGCGATGCCCGTGAATTACCGATGTCGACGAAGAGCCTCGATCTGTGGGAGCGCTTCGCCACCGAAACCGGCGAGGACACCGGCTTCCGCCGTTGCGGTCTCCTCTATCTCAGCAATAGCGAGGAAGAACTTTCCGGCTGGGCCCGCTGGCGCGATTTCGCCCGATCGGTCGGCGTCACGACGCACATGCTAAGCGGCGCGGAAGCAACCGAACGCGGGCGGGCCACCGGCACCCCATGGAAAGGCGGGGTCTTTTCGCCGACCGACGGCACCGCCGATCCCGGAAGAGCCGCGCCTGCTGTCGCGCGTGCGATCCTGAAGCTCGGCGGCACGGTGCATCAATCCTGTGCGGCCCGCGGCATCGACATTCAAGGCGGCAGAGTTTCAGGCGTCGTCACCGAACACGGCACCATCCGGACAAAGGTCGCGATCCTGGCCGGCGGCGCCTGGGCCTCGTCCTTCTGCCGCCAGCTCGGCATTCGATTTCCGCAAGCTTCGATCCGCTCGTCGATCCTGTCGGTTTCGCCGGGTGCACCCGGCCTGCCCGATGCGCTGCATACATCAGCGGTATCGGTGACACGCCGCGGCGACGGCGGTTACACGCTGGCGATCAGCGGCCGCGGCCGCGTCGATCCCACGGCGCAGCAGCTCCGTTTCGCACCGCAGTTCCTGCCGATGTTCGCCCGGCGCTGGCGGAGCCTCGCACCCGGCGGACTGGAAGGAATTCGCTCTGGGCACGAATCTTTGGCGCGATGGCGGCTCGACAGGCCGACGCCGATGGAGCGCATGCGCATCCTCGACCCGGCGGTCGACCAGGCCACCATTGCCCTCACGCATTCGCGGGCGCTCAATCTGCTGCCAGCCTTGAAGAACACCGAAATCAACGCGGCCTGGGCAGGCTATATCGACAGCACGCCGGACGGCGTGCCGGGGATCGGCGAAATCAGCGCCCTTCCGGGCTTCATCCTCGCTGCAGGCTTCAGCGGCCACGGCTTCGGCATCGGACCCGGTGCCGGTCATCTGATTGCCGATATCGTCACGGGCGATGAGCCGATCGTCGATCCCGGGCCCTATCATCCCAACCGCTTCGCGGAGTCTGCCTGGGGCAAGGTCGCCGACTTCTAGACAATGTCGCACGAAGCCGCGAAGGACACTCAGGAGGCGGCCGCCATTCGCGGGCTCACGGCAGGGGAAGCCTTGCGGCCGTCGGCGGTCTGGAAGCGAGAGATCCGTTCGTTCAGCAGTTCCACCTGCTGCCGAAGCCTGTGAATTTCGGCGGTGTTTTCCTCCACCATTGCGGCATTGTGCTGAGTGATATGATCGATGTCGCGAACGGCGCTGTTGACCTCGTCGATGCCCTTGTACTGCGTGCTCGTGGCAGTCGAGATGACCTGCACCAGCCCGTTGATCGAGGTGAAATGCTCCATGATCACGGAAAGCGCCTCACCAGTCTCCTCGACTAGCCTGACGCCCGCGCCAACCTGCGACGCGCTGTTGGAAATGAGGTCCTTGATTTCGCGGGCGGCCTTGGCGCAACGCTGTGCAAGCTCGCGCACCTCCTGTGCGACGACGGCAAAACCCCTGCCCGCCTCTCCTGCCCGCGCCGCCTCGACGCCGGCATTGAGTGCAAGAAGATTGGTCTGGAAGGCGATTTCGTCGATCACGCCGATGATGCTGGAGACCTTGTCCGACGAACGGTTGATGGCGTCCATGGCGTCAACGGCCTTGGCGACGACGGCCGCGGAATGCTCCGCCTGCCGATGCGCCTCGGCGACGGAAAGCGATGTCTGGTGCGCGTTTTCCGCCGTCGTGCGCACGCTGGCTGTGAGTTCGCCAAGCACGCGTGAACTGTCTTCAAGAGCGGCCGCCTGTTGTTCCGTGCGCCGCGCCAAATCGTCGGCCGCACCCGAAAGATTGGTGCTGCCCTCGGCGATTTCGTATGTGGTGTTGCGAACTTCGGCGAGCGTGCGGCGAAGCGCATCGATTGCCTGATTGTAGGTCCTGGCCATTGCGACATAGTCGGCGGCCAGTTCCTCGCTCATCACGGCTGCGAGGTTGCCGTCGGCAAGCTTGCCGAGCATGTCGGACAGTGCGTCCAGGGCCTCGCTCTGCTCGGCTTCGATGCGCGCCTGCTCGGCTGCGCGGCGGGCCTGTTCCTGTTCGTCCCGCGCCCTGTTTGTTTCAGCGACCTCTTCGAGCCTTGTCTTTTCGAGCGCCTGGTCGCGGAAGACCGTCACGGACCGGATCATATCGCCGATTTCGTCGCCGCGCTTGCCGTCGCCGATCGGAACGTTGAGATCGCCGGCGGCAAGCCTCGTCATTGTCTGGGTGATCCGCTTCAGCGGTCCGCGCAGCGTTTCGATCAGCATGAGGCCGCCGATGATGGCAAGCACCGTGCCGGCAATCATCGCCGCGAGTGACATCGTGGCCGAACGCTGGCTGATGTCCTTGCCGCTCTCCTGCGCAGTGCTGACGAATTGCTCCAGGGTATGGCTTGAGGCGGCCACGAGTTCGGTTGCCGCGCCCCTCTCCGCCCGCCACCGGTCTGCGACCGATATCAGCAGCGACGTGTCCTTTTCGATCGTGGCGAGGGATGGCTCGATCTTCTTCGCAAGTTCCTGCAACGCGGCGTTTTTCCCGCTCAAGGGTAGGAGCTGTGCAGCGCTTTCGCGCAGCGCCTTGAGATCGGCGAGAACGGCGTCCCGCGCTTCGGCATCGACCCGCCTGTTCAGTTCGCTCAGATGAAGGCGCAGATCGTCGATCGATTTGAAAGCAGTATTGACGATCACCACCACCGAGCGAAGCGTGGCGATGTTCGCATCCATACCAACAAAACGCTCGATAGCGGTATCCGCATTTCCTGAGGCGAGCTTGACGAACTTCTCTTCAAAGCCCTGCAGATCCTGGTCGACGGGAGCATAGCCCTCGAGCGCAAGATTGGCGTTGTCCTTGGCCATCGCCGCGAGCTTGTCCAATACCGGCTTCAGCGCGGCAAACTGGCTTTGGGCCTTGTCGGAGGCGATTGCGGCGCTGCCGCCGACCTCCTTGACGAGCGGCGGCAAGAGGCTGCCGAGAGCGCCGGCGACATCGGCGGGGGCAGTCGCCTGCGCTGTTGCCTTGCGCAATTTTGCAATGCGCTGGGCGATATTCTTGTAGGCGGAGGCATCGAGAAGAAGCGCCCGGACGAAGGCTTCCTTTCCGTTCGCCTGATCCTGAAGGACGTCGAGCTGCTTGCGGGCGGTCTGGCTTTCCTTGAAAAGCTGCGCCACAGCCTGATCGATCGCCTGTTCGGTGTTCGTGCGCTCCAGTGCCACAGCCCAGAGCGCGTCGGCGCTGCCCTGCATCTTGCCGCCGAGGTCGCGCACCGCCGAGATCTGCTGCTTCTGCGACGGATCGATCAGCATGGCATCGAGCGTCGCAGCCCCCTTCTCCTGATCGGAGATGCTGGCGATCAGCCGATCGCGCGTGGCCGTTGTCGGAAGATCGGTAAAGGCAGTCAGCGAGGATCGCAGCTGCTGGAAACTGGAAAGCGTGTCGATCGTCTGCCGCGTCAGGGTCATCTGGCCTTTGAGCGTTCCGGCGGTGAAATAGCCGAAAAGCCCTATGCCCGCTATGAGGACGATCAGAGGCACCACGAAGAAGAGAACCTTCGTGACGATCCGCATACGCTGCAACAGTCGATCAATCAACGCCATAAGAAAGCCCCGCCCCCAGGAATGGTCACGCCTGATGGCGCGACGATAGCCGCAACTGCTAAAAAAATGGTCAATGGTGTCGAGTTCGTTCAGGAGTCGCTAAATGCGTAACCGAGGTCACATTTTCAGCATCCCGAGGTTCGCTGACAAACCTCGCTCTTACTCGACGTCATCCTCGGCATTGTGCCCGGGGGATCTGCCGCCCTATCGAACGGAGGCAGATGCTCGGGACAAGCCCGAGCTTGAAGAAAGAGGAGTTGGCCGCCTGGATCAGCGGCCTGGAGGGCGCATTTCTGCGCCATCGGCACATCAACTAGCCGATGGCCATCAGGCTCGCATTGCCGCCGGCAGCGGCTGTGTTGATCGAGGTCGACACTTCCTCCAGCAGCCAGTTGAGGCAGTAGGCTTCGGGATCGCTCGCCAGTTCCTCGCTCGTCGCGGCCTGGACCAAGAGAAGCGGGCCGGGCAGCGCGGCGATCTTCCGGTTGACGGCAAGAACCCTGTCGCGGTCCCCTTCGACGAGCGCGCCGGAGAACGGCCCGTCCTTTTCCCAATCCGATGTCCAGGAAAGGCGGCCGGCGACAGCCGCCGGAAGATCCGCCAGCGCCGACTTCGATATGGAACCCGCATCGACGACGACATGGTTGCCTGTGGAGAGGGCGGCGGCGATCTGGCGATGCAGTCCGGTTTCGGTCTGCGGCACGAGCAGGATGCGGCCGCGCGGATGGAGCGCGTAGAGATTGCGCTCGCCGACAGGGCCGGTGAGTTCACGTTCGAGCCCGAGCGCCGAGCGGCTCGCATAGCCACGCGCCACCTCCCCTTCGCCCGTCAGGCCCTTCTTGTCGAGCCAGACGATGTAATCGCGAAGCGCGAGGTCGGTATGAACGGAATCCTGCTGCGGCGGCACGGGTGCGCGCTGCACCAGGCGACCGATATAGAGCGGACCGCCGGCCTTCGGCCCCGTTCCCGACAGGCCGCGGCCGCCGAAAGGCTGCACACCGACAACAGCGCCGATGATGTTGCGGTTGACATAGAGGTTGCCGGCCTTGATGCGGCTCGTCACATGCGCAATCGTTTCGTCAAGCCGTGTGTGAAGCCCGAAGGTGAGGCCGTAACCCGAGGCATTGATGTCGTCGATCAGGCGATCGAGCCCGTTTCTCTTGAAGCGGACGACATGCAGGACCGGCCCGAAGACCTCCTTCGTCAGGTCCGACAGCGACTTGATCTCGATGATCGTCGGCGGAACGAAGGTGCCTTTTGCTGCGCTTTCCGGCAGCGGCAGCTGTTCCACCTTGCGGCCGGCGCCGCGCATCGCTTCGATATGCTGGTCGATCTCCGCCTTCGCCCCATCGTTAATGACGGGCCCGACATCGATGCTTAAGCGATCGGTGCGGCCGATGGTCAATTCACGGAACGCGCCTTTCAGCATGGCGAGCGTCCTGTCGGCCACATCATCCTGAAGGCAGAGGACGCGGAGCGCCGAGCAGCGCTGGCCGGCGCTGTCGAAAGCCGAAGTCACGACGTCAGCCACGACCTGTTCGGCCAGGGCGGAAGAATCGACGATCATGCCGTTCTGGCCGCCGGTTTCGGCAATCAGCGGTATCGGCTTGCCGGTTGCCGACAGGCGTTCGGCGAGCTGCGCCTGGATCATGCGCGCAACTTCGGTCGAGCCGGTAAACATGACGCCGGCCGTTTCCTGCGCCCCGACCATACCCGCGCCGAGTCGGCCGCTGCCGGGCACGAATTGCAGGGCACCGACGGGCACGCCAGCCTCATGGAGGATCTTGACGCTCTCCGAAGCGATGATCGGCGTGACGCCGGCAGGCTTTGCCAGCACGGGATTGCCGGCGACGAGGGCTGCAGCAACCTGGCCGGTGAAAATCGCCAGCGGGAAATTCCACGGGCTGATGCAGACGATCGGGCCGAGCGGCAGATGCGATGGCCCGAGGGTCTTGCGGGCCTGGTCGGCATAATAGCGCAGGAAGTCGACCGCCTCGCGCACTTCGCCGACCGCGTTGGCGGCGGATTTGCCGGCCTCTCGCATGACGATGCCCATCAGCACCTTGATGCGGGCCTGCATGATATCGGCCGCCCGATCGAGGCAGGCGGCACGCTCAGCGGGGGGCACGGCCGCCCATTGCGGCGCATATTCGGCTGCCATCGCAACGACGCGGGCTGCCTCCTCGACCTTCAGCTCGGTCACGGTGCCGACGACGTCGCGGTGATCGGCGGGATTGAGGACATCGCGCGTTACGCCGTCGGTGGAGCCGTCGGCAAGGATCGGCAGCGCATGCCAGGGCATCGCAGCCGTGGAGGCAAGCGTCTGCGCCAGGTCCGAAAGCGTGGCTTCGCTCGAGAGATCCAGGCCGCTCGAGTTGGCGCGGGCGCTGCCGTAAAGCGCCTTGGGTGCTGCGATCTGCACATGCGGGGCACCGACGACAGGCATGGCCGCGACGGTCTCGGCCGGATCGGCGATCAGCGCCTCGACTGAAACGTTCGGATCGGAAATGCGATGCACGAAAGAGGAGTTGGCGCCGTTTTCGAGCAGGCGGCGGACGAGATAGGCAAGCAGCGTCTCATGCGTTCCGACGGGCGCATAGATGCGGCAGGGCCGGTCGAGCTTTTCCTTTCCGACCACCTCGTCATAGAGCGGTTCGCCCATGCCATGCAGGCACTGGAACTCGTATTTTCCGACTGCAAAATCAGGCCCCGCCAGATGATAGATCGCAGCCAGCGTCTGCGCATTGTGGGTGGCGAATTGCGGAAAGACGGCATCGGCGGCGGCGAGCAGCTTGCGCGCGCAGGCGATATAGGCGACGTCGGTATAGATCTTGCGGGTATAGACCGGATAGTCGTCGAGACCATCCAGCTGGGCGCGCTTGATCTCCGCATCCCAATAAGCGCCCTTGACGAGACGGACCATCATCCGGCGCCCGGAGCGGCGGGCGAGATCGATGATGTAGTCGAGCACGAAGGGGCAGCGCTTGCCATAGGCCTGCACGACGAAGCCGAGCCCGTTCCATCCGCCGAGCTCCGGCGCAAAGCAGAGTTCTTCGAGAAGATCGAGCGAAAGCTCCAGCCGGTCGGCCTCCTCGGCATCGATATTGAGGCCGATATCATAGGACTTCGCGAGAGCGGCAAGCGCCTTGACCTTCGGCAGCAGCTCGCCCATCACCCGGCCGGCCTGCGCTCTCACATAACGCGGGTGCAGGGCCGAAAGCTTGATCGAAATGCCCGGGCCGTCATAGATGCCGCGGCCATCCGCCGCCTTGCCGATGGCGTGGATCGCCTTCTGGTAATCCTTGAAATAACGCTCGGCGTCGGCGGCGGTCGTCGCGGCCTCGCCCAGCATGTCGTAGGAGTAGCGAAAGCCGCGCGCTTCGAGCGGCCGAGCGCGTTTCAGCGCCTCCTCGATCGTTTCGCCGGTGACGAACTGCTCGCCCATCATGCGCATCGCCATATCGACGCCGCGGCGGATCACCGGCTCGCCGGCACGCGCGATCAGCCGCGTCAGCGCCGCCGACAGGCTGCGGTCATTGACCGTCGAGGTCAGCTTGCCGGTGACGACGAGACCCCAGGTGGCGGCGTTGACGAACATGGATTTGCCGCCGCCGATATGCGAGGTCCAATTGCCCTCGGCGATCTTGTCGCGGATCAGCGCGTCGCGGGTATCCGTATCGGGAATGCGCAGCAGTGCCTCGGCAAGGCACATCAGCGCCACGCCTTCCTGGCTGGAAAGCGAATATTCCTGCACCAGCCCTTCGACGCCGGTGCCCTTGTGCTTGGCGCGCAGCGCCTCGATCAGCGTGCGGGCGGTGCTGCGAATGTCATAACGCTTCGCCTCGGAAACGCGCGCGGCCGCAACGAGCGGCGGCAGGCATTCGGTTTCCGGACGGCGATAAGCGGCCGTGATCGCCTGGCGAAGCTCGGATTGCGGCCGGATCGGCGGCGCAAAAGCGGCGAACGGCGCACTGCCGGCGGGATCATTGGAGGATGCGGGGTCGATCGCTGCGTTCAACATGGGAGTCCCTGATCAAAGAATGTTTCGTCTAACGGATAAATGGAACACCGGGCTCGTCATCCCAGAGCGCATCATCCATAAAAGCGGGGCCGGAATATTCCGTCTCGCGAAGCGGGCGCGCATCCGGCTTGTCGCGCTTGACGGTGAATGCCGCCGCAACCGCTCTTATCGCCACCGGCCTGTAGTGAACGAGCAGGTCGGGTTTCCGATCGTCATCCGCTTGTTTCTGATGCATCCGTGATTCCCATTTTTGGTGCGACGCCACCGCCGATCCCGGCAATGCGCCAGGCGCTCACGCCTTCCTCCCATTGCCGACGCATAATCTATCACAGCCGCAAATCGCGATCTCACTTGATTTTGGCGGTTTACAAGCTGTATGAACTTATAAAGCGATCAGAGATAGTTCAAATGGCCACAGAATCCGACGTCTTTAGTGAATTGGACCAGTTCGACAGAAAGATCCTCGCAGCGCTGGCCGAGGACGGAAGGCTGTCGATCACCGATCTGGCGGCACGCGTCGGCCTCTCGAAGACACCCTGCCAGCTCCGTTTCAAGCGACTGATCAACGACGGCTATATCGAAGGCTTCAAGGCCGTCCTCAATCCGGCGAAAATGCAGCTCGATCATATCGCTTTCGTCGAGGTGAAGCTCTCCGACACCCGCGAGGCGGCGCTGAAAAGCTTCAACGACGCCATCAAGAAAATCAGGGAAGTCGAGGAGTGCCACATGATCGCCGGCAGGTTCGACTATCTCTTAAAAATCCGCACTCGCGACATCGGCCGCTACCGCCGTGTCCTCGGCGAGCGCATCTCGACGCTGCCGCATGTTGCCAACACCTCGACTAACGTCGCGATGGAAACGATCAAGGAAGGCTGGGACAAGTTCGGTTCGAGTCTTTCGTGATCATTGACCCTGCGGCTACATTGCCGCATTGAGCTTTCGGCTCGGCAGCTTTATCAAGTTTTCACGCCGGATGGCGGGGGAACCATGCAAAGTCGTTTGGACATGATCGGGAAATGGCTGGTGCGCATTCTGTGCGCCGTTGCGCTCGTGTCTGTCGGATTTGCGCACCAATCCCCGGCGATTGCGGCCACCCCCATCAACCTTGCCGAATATGTGCTTCCGGACGGGACGCTGCCTACGCTTTGCGTCACGGTCGCAGACGACGAAGGCAAGACGGGCACTGATCACAAGTTCCACAATCATGGCTGCGAAGCGTGCCGGATCAGTGCTTCCGTTCTGCTTCCGCCACCTGCAGACATCGTCGGGAAAGCTGTTGCATTTTCCCTTCGGGTGGATCTTCCCATCCGCGTCGAAGCCTTCCACCGGCAAATTTACCCACCCAATACCGGTCCCAGAGCTCCTCCTTCCGATCCGATCCTGACCTGAACCAGCGCATCGGCCCCGCTGAGGCGTCCCCTTTGTTCACGGCTGCTCATTTGCCAGCGGCCACGGATTCGGAAATTTCATCATGTCGACCATCACTTCCGCCGCTCCGGCGGAAAACGCCGTACCCGGCGTCTCGCTTTATCGCGCCATCTGGCGCTGGCACTTCTTCGCCGGACTTCTCGTCATTCCCTTCATGCTGAACCTCGCGATCACCGGCTCGCTCTATCTCTTCAAGAACGAGATCAATGAAAGCGTCTTCGCCTACCGCTATGACGTCGTCGCTTCCGGCCAACCGCTGGCGCCGGAAAAGCTGGTGGAGATCGCGATGGCCGCCGTCCCCGGCTCTGCTGTCACCTCCTACAAGGACCCGGCAACGCCGGAGCGCTCGGCCATCGTCACGGTGTCAGGCGATGCCGGCTCAACGCTCGTCTTCATCGATCCCTATAACGGCAAGGTTCTCGATACGGTCGGCTCGACCGAAGAGTTCAACTACGTCGTCAAGCGCATCCATAGTCTTGCTTTGTTTGGGCGCCTTCCAAACAAGCTGATCGAGATTGCCGGCGGATTCGCCATGGTGCTTGTCGTGACAGGCATCTATCTCTGGTGGCCGCGCCGCCAGACGGGCGGCGTCGTCACCATTCGTGGCACACCGGCCCGGCGCGTCTTTTGGCGTGACCTGCATGCCGTAACCGGCGCCTTCGCGGGCATCCTGATCTTCTTCCTGGCGATCACCGGCATGCCGTGGTCGGGCTACTGGGGTTCGAACGTGCAGGCCTGGCTTGGAAGCCGGGGCCTGGGCTATCCCACGCAGCTCTGGGACGATGTGCCGAAATCGCAGAAGGTTACCCAGGACATCCTGCCTGTGGCCGGCTGGACGGTCGAACAAGCTCCAGTCCCGCTCTCCGACCTTGCCGCCGCCCAATCGAAGAAGCCGATCGACCTGAACAAGGCCGTCGAAATCGCAAAGGCCGCCGGTCTGACGCCGGGTTTCGACATTGCCATGCCTTCCGGTGAAACCGGCGTCTATTCGGCGGCGATCTATCCCGATGACCTCGCCAAGGAGCGGATGATCCACATCGACCAGTATTCCGGCAAACCGCTCGTCGATATCTCCTACGGCCAGTATCCGATTTTCGGAAGAGCCATCGAGTGGGGCATCAACGTCCACCAGGGGCGCGAATTCGGTCGCGTCAATCAATTCCTGATGCTTGCCACCTGCCTGGCGATCATTCTTTCCTGCGTGACCGGCGTCGTCATGTGGTGGAAGAGGCGGCCGTCCGGACGTGTGGGGGTTCCGCCGCTGCCGCCGCGGCGATCGGTTTATATCGGCCTATGGATCATCGCGGCCGTCTTCGCCCTGGCGTTTCCGCTGACCGGTCTCGCCATCCTGCTGATGATCGCGGTCGACCAGGCCATCATTCGCACGATCCCGCCGCTTCGGCGTGCCTTCGCTTGAGAGATGTCGATGAAGACGATCGCATCCGCCCTTCGACGAAACTTTGACAAACGACCGCTCCAACTGGCAACTTCAAAGGAAACAGATGAGATGACTATGTCGAAACTCCCCCGCATCGCTTCCATCGCACTGATCGTGACGGCCGTGGCCGCCGGCCAGGCCTTGGCTCACGCCCACCTGAAAACTTCGAGCCCGGCGGAGAAGGCGTCCGTCATCTCTCCCGGCGAACTCGACCTGACTTTCACCGAGGAACTCGATCTCAAGTTCAGCGGCGTAAAGGTCACAGACCCGGGCAAGAAGGACATCAAGCTTGGCGAAGCCGGGCTGAAGGACGATGGCAAGGTTCTGACGGTTCCGGTTCCCACAACGCTGGCACCAGGCGACTACACCGTCGACTGGCATGTGCTTTCGACCGACGGACATAAGACCAGCGGCAGCTATATCTTCACCGTCAAGCCGTGATCACGCCCGAGACAGCCTATATCGCTTGCCGCTTTTTCCTGGACATCGCTGCCCTGTATCTGTGGGGCAGCTCCGCATATCTGTGGCTGCTCGTTCCCGCTTCCCTTTCCGGGAATATCTGGGCACGGCAATATTGGCTTCAAGCCCTTGCCCTCGGCAGCATCGTCGCCGCAACGATCGTTGCTCTCCCGTTCAGGTCCGCGATCCTCAGTGAAGACTGGGCGCAGGCATTTGATTTCAGTGCAATGCTGGATGTTCTTTCCGACACTGCGATCGGCACGGCGTGGATCTGGCAGGCGGCAGGAACCGCTGCGCTTTTGCTCGCATATATCGCGGCGCCCATGCGATTGCGGGCCGCTACCATGACGGTCGCGGCGGGATTCCTGCTGGCCGGTCTTGCCGCGAGCGGCCATGCCGCCATGAACACCGGCTGGCTTCGCGCACTGCATCGGGGCAACGATATCGTCCATGTCCTGGCGGGAGGCGCCTGGTTCGGGGCGCTGATCCCGGTCGCGTACATTTTGCCGCTGCTGTCAGATCGCCAGGCCGGCCGCGACGCGGCGACGGCGCTCGTCCGTTTCTCCACGGCAGGCCACGTCGCAGTCGGTGCGGTTTTGATCTCCGGCGTCGCCAACATGTTCCTGATCATCGGCAGTTTCCCGCTCGACTGGTCCGTTACCTATCAGCTTCTGCTTTCCCTGAAGATCCTGCTCGTCCTGTCGATGATCGGACTGGCCATCCTCCACAGGTATATGCTCGTGCCAAAACTCTCCTGGTCTCGTGGAGCTGTGACGGCACTCAGGATCGGAACCGTTGTCGAAATCGTCCTGGCGCTTGCGGTCGTCGGTCTGGTGGCATGGTTCGGCATGCTTGAGCCGGTTGCCATGTAAGTCACGCTGGAGGCATGGCGCAACGACCGCATCGAGGCAAACGGCCAGCGACCGGCCCATTCTCTGCATCTTGCTTTCGAACCGCTCACGGCGTCTGATACCGCCAGGAGATGGATCGCTTGACATAAACGAGTCTTCGGCGACCGAACCTGAGAATGAGGAACAGGATGGATCACG
Source organism: Rhizobium sp. CBN3 (assembly GCF_030518245.1). Taxonomy (NCBI): domain Bacteria; kingdom Pseudomonadati; phylum Pseudomonadota; class Alphaproteobacteria; order Hyphomicrobiales; family Rhizobiaceae; genus Rhizobium; species Rhizobium sp. CBN3. Next base: position 18,653 of record NZ_JAULSE010000036.1, on the reverse strand, counting down.
CCAATAGCCCGCAAGCACCGGCGAGCGAGGATAAGGAAGCGCGCAGGCTGCAATATCTCCCCTGGGAACGCATCCCATCGGATCTTCATCATCCCGCGCTCCTTTCTCGCAAGGCGGAGCTTCGGCGGTCATGCGGTGCAGCTTTGGCCGAGACGTCCTACATCGCCGAGAATGCCGCAATCTTCACCGAAAGCCTGACGATGGGCGAGCGGTCGTGGATTGCGGGCCACGCGCTCGTGCGTGGCGATGTCATCCTCGGCGACGATTGTTCCGTCAATCCCTATGCCTGCGTTTCCGGCAAGGTGACGTGCGGCAATGGGGTCCGCATTGCCTCGCATGCATCGATCGTCGGCTTCAATCATGGCTTCGACGATCCTGATCTGCCGATACACCGCCAGGGCGTCGTCAGCCTCGGCATCACGATCGGCGACGATGTGTGGATCGGCGCCAATTGCGTGATCCTCGACGGCGTCACGATTGGAAACGGCGCCGTGATCGCTGCCGGGGCGGTCGTGACCGGCAATATTCCCGCCATGGCGATTGCCGGCGGCGTTCCCGCCCGGGTGTTGCGAAGCCGGGGTTCGGCCGCCGAAAAATCGGGCACGGGCAACACCGAAGATCAATTGCTCAAGCTCGGGCAGAAGGCACAAGAACAATGGCCGGATATTCTTGCGCGTTGGAAAACCCAGGGAAATTATGAATCGCTGGAAGCGGACGGCATCAGGCGGCCGGCGATCCGGCATCTGTGCGACGCGATCGAAATTGCCGCCGGCTTCGGCCACGTGCCGCCGGACATCGATCCGTCGGAGACCATCGAACGTCTCCAAGATCTCCGGGAACCGGCGACCGGCCTTTTCCCGGAAGAGCATGCGCGCGTGCCGGACAAAGCCCTGAGGGATGATCCGAAGGCGCTCTACAACATCCTTTCGGTTGGATATGCGCTGGAGCTGCTCGGCTCCAGCCCGCGGCACCCTGTCCAGGCCGTTCGGCTCGACGCTCAGGACCTCGACCGATGGCTCAGCGCGCTGCCATGGCAAAGCAGGGCATGGCACGCCGGCAGCGTCGTCGATGCCATCGGCACCGCTATGTACTTCAATGCGAAGTATTTCGGCATTCGGCATCCGCGGCAGGCGCTCTTCGAGTGGCTGAGCCGGCATGCCGACGGCGTCTCCGGCCTTTGGGGCGAGCCGACAGCGCTGGAGGGATGGCTGCAGCCGGTGAACGGCTTTTATCGGCTGACGCGCGGCACCTATGCCCAATTCGGCGTTGCGCTTCCGCACCCGCATGCCGCACTCGAAACGATTCACTTGAACTATCGCAATCACAAAGGTTTCGTTGCGGAGAAATACAATGCCTGCAACCTGCTCGATACGATCCACCCTCTGCTACTGATTGCCCGCCAAACCGAATACAGGAGAGCCGATGGGGAGGCGATTGCGCGCAATCTCATCTCAAGGGCGCGGGACAGATGGCGGGACGGCGAGGGATTTCCTTTTGCCGACGGCGGTGAACCCAGCCTGCAGGGCACGGAAATGTGGCTTTCGGTCATTCACTTGGCCGCCAATTTCCTCGGCTTGGCAGATCGCTTCGCGTTCGTTCCCAAAGGCGTGCACCGGACGGCAACGCCCGGGTTGGGTCTGTAACCTTGGCTTTTCCGATCAACCATGCAGCGACCCCGTCAGCCAGGCGGCGGCGAGGTCGCGAGCATTGCTGCGCTTGGCTTTGACGGGCACGATCACGTTGTAACGCCCCTCTGCGGCAAGCTCGCTATCCTCAGCGCGCACCAGGGTCCCGTCCTCGAGAAAGGTGCCGACCAGCAGGCGCCATCCGAGCGCAATCCCCTGCCCGGCGCGCGCCGCCGCGATGCTCTCGGTATAATGGTTGAACCGCAGCGACGGCTTGACCTCGATACTGGAGCCGGTCAGCGAAACCCATTGCGACCAGTTGTACCAGGAACGGTCGACAACATCCGTTTCGATGAATTCGTCCGCTGGGCCGAGCGGACCATCTCCCCGACGCCTGAGATAATCCGGAGAGCAGACGGGGGAGATGACGTCGCTGCGCGAGGCGATGACGGTTCCATCGCTGAAGGGAGGCAGGCCGTAGCGGATCGCCACATCGACCTCTCCGCCGTCGAGCGCAATCGGACTGTCCTGGGATATCACCCGGACCAGAATTCCGGGATTCGCCCGGCGGAATTCGGCGAGCCGCGGCAGCAGCCAGAAGGACGAGAAGGCGACGGTCGCCCCGATCGTCACCACGTCCTGGCTGCGCGACTGGATCGCCTCCACGCTTTCGGCGATATCGGCAAAACTCTTGGCGAGCGTCGCGCCGAGGCTGACGCAGGCTGCCGTCGGCTCAATCGCCCGGTGCTTGCGCAGGAACAGCGGCTGGCCGAGTTCCTCTTCCAGCAAGGCGATCTGGCGGCTGACCGCGGCCTGGGTGACGCCGAGCTCGGTCGCGGCCGTGGTGAAGCTCTTCCTGCGCAGAACCGCTTCCAGCGTCACCAGTGCCGTCAGCGACGGGAGCCGTTTTCGGAACTGCATCTTCAAACCTCTTTTCGCATGATAAAAGCTTATGCGAGCTTGATTTTTTATGCCGTTGAAACCCTGTAACTGCAAGGGCAATCTAGGGAAACTCTCACATAAGAGGTTCTCATGCTAAATAGGCTTCCATCTTCGATTTCGGCCCTTCTCGAAGCCCGTGCCGACGGCCATTCGCTGCCGGCCGGCCTTTACACCAGGGAAGATGTGTTCGAAGCTGACATCGACGTCTTCTTCCACAAGCACTGGATCTGCGTCGGCCTCGACTGCGACGTTCCCGAACCCGGCGACGCCACGGTGATCGATATCGGCAAGACGAGCCTGATCCTCCTGCGCGACGACGACGGCGAAATTCGCGTCCTGCACAATGTCTGCCGCCATCGCGGCTCCCGCCTTCTCAATCCGGGCAAGACGATCGTTTCGAAGCTCGTCTGCCCCTACCACACCTGGACCTATGAGCTGACGGGCGAACTCAGCTACGCCCCTCATATGGGCAAGGATTTCGACAAGGACTGTCACGGCCTGAAGCCGGTTACCTTCAAATCGATCGGCGGGCTGATCTACGTCTGCCTCTCCGACAATCCGCCCGAGGACATTGCCGGCCTCGAACAGGCGATGGTCGAGCGTCTCGCTCCCTACGACATCCGCAACGCCAAGATCGCCCACCAGACCGACGTCGTCGAGGACGGCAACTGGAAGCTGACGATGGAAAACAATCGCGAATGCTACCATTGCTCCGCCAACCACCCGGAGCTCTGCGTCTCCTTCGTCGATCTCGACTTCGGCTTCGACCCTGAAACGCTGAGCCCGGAAGACCGTGAGCAGGCAGAGGAGCATTTCCGCCTTTACGAGGAACGCACGCAGGCATGGGAGGCCGACGGTTTCCCCTCGGCTGCCATCGAGCAGCTCACCGACTGCGCCACAAACTTCCGCACGCAGCGGCTGATCATAGCAGGCGCCGGCGAATCCCAGACCCCCGATGCCACCGCCGCATCCTCCAAGCTGCTCGGTCACATCACCCGCAAGGATCTCGGCGACACGCATCTCTGGGGTCATAACAGCTGGAACCACTTCATGGGCGACCATGCAGTCGTCGCAACCGTCATCCCGCTTTCGGCGGGCAAGACGCTGGTCCGCACCAAATGGCTGGTCCACAAAGATGCCGTCGAAGGGGTCGATTACGATCTCGACAAAATGACGGATGTCTGGGTCGCAACGACGGATCAGGACGCCGACCTCGTCGCCCGTTCCCATGCCGGCGCTCTCGATCCCGCTTATCGGCCGGGACCCTATTCCCGCTTCTCCGAGACGAACCTCGACAAGTTCGCCACCTGGTACATCGACCGGATGCGCGCCCATGGGTATTGATCTCACATCCATGCGTCTAGGTCAGAGCGCGCAGCAGGTCTGGGATCCGGAGACTGACGAGACCCTCGTCTGTCTCGACGTCCATCAGGAGACGCATGACGTGAAAAGCTTCACGTTCGCGTCTCCCGAAGGCAAGCATTTCCACTTCGATGCCGGCCAGTACTTTCTGTTCGACTTCCCCAGCGGTTCGGATGGCGAGGCGCGGTGCTACAGCATCTCGTCGTCGCCCCATCGAAGCAATGCCTTTACGGTGACGGTCAAGCGTGTTCCCGGCGGCAGGATATCGAACTGGCTCCACGACCACATGGCGCCAGGCATGACCGTCAAGGGTCAGGGACCGCTTGGTCATTTCATCCGGCCCAAGGGCGAGAAGATCAAGCTTCTGCTCCTCTCCGGAGGTTCGGGCATCACGCCTGTCATGTCGATCACACGTGATCTGGCAGACCGCTACGAAGCGTCGGACATCGTCTTCCTGCACGCGGCGAGAACGCCTGCCGATCTGATCTTTCGCCACGACCTTTCGGGGCTCGCAGCGAGGATGAAGGGACTGCGTCTCCAATTTCTTCCCGAGACGGTCGCCGGCGAATTATCATGGCCAGGGCTGACCGGCCGGATCTCGCCGGAATTCCTCAAGCTTGCCGTTCCCGACATCGCCGAACGCGTCGTCATGTGCTGCGGTCCCGCGCCGTTCATGGCGGCGGCGCGTTCGATCACGGCGGCTCTGGGCGTCCCGGCAGAAAACTATATCGAAGAGAGCTTCGACGCCGCGGTCATCGACGAGCCGGGCCTCGACGTCGAAGCACAGCCGGCGGCGAGGACTTTCCAGGTCGAATTCGCGAAACAGAACAAGACCTTGGAAGTCCCGACAGACCAGACCGTGCTTGCCGCGGCAAAGAGAGGCAGCGTCCGCCTGCCCTCCTCGTGTTCGAACGGGGTCTGCGGGACCTGCAAGTCGAAGCTTGTCTCCGGCTCGGTGGAGATGAACCATAAGGGCGGTATCCGGCAACGCGAGATCGACGCCGGCTTCTTCCTGCCCTGCTGCTCCAAGCCGCTCAGCGATCTCGTCATCGAGCGCTGAGCGTCGCTCACCCCACCCCCATTCACGGACAGGAAGGATTGCCTCGGATGCTGCGAGACGAAAGCTGTTCCACCGAGCCGTCCGGCTCGACGGTTTTCAAGGACGAGAGAAAGCAGGCCTATCTCAATCCAGAGGGAGCTGACCTGCCTTTGATCAGCCCCGTGCCGGCCGCAACGCTCGACCGGGCGCGCCGCTACCGGCTGGAGCGGCTGCGCTTGAAGATGCGTGAATGGGATTGCGGCGCCCTGTTGCTCTACGATCCCGTCAACATCCGATATGCTTTCGACTCGTCGAATATGAGCATATGGACGATGCACAATCCGTCGCGCTACGCCCTGATCCTCGCCGATGGCCCGGCGATCCTGTTCGAATTCGAAGGCGCCGAACACGTCAATGACGGGCTGCCCGGCATCGACGAGGTCCGGCCGGCGAAGTCGTGGATATTCTTCACGGCGGGAAACCTGATGGAGCCGCGCATGAAAGCCTGGGCCGACGAGATCACCGCCCTTGCCACCGGCGATGGCGGCAACAGGCGCATCGCGGTGGACCGGCTCGAGCCGGCGGGCGCTTTCGAACTCAGAGAACGCGGATTGACGCTGCTCGACGGCCAGGAACTGGCCGAACGGGCGCGGTCGATCAAGAGCGCCGAGGAAATCGAACTGATGCGGTGGACGATCCGCGTCTGCGAAGCCGGCATGGCGCGGATGTACGAGATTTCCGAGCCCGGCCGCACCGAGCGCGAGATTTGGGCCGAGCTGCACTTCGAAAATGCGCGCAGCGGCGGCGAGTGGCTTGAAACCAAGCTGCTGACCGCGGGTCCGAGAACCAATCCCTGGTATCAGGAATGTTCGGACTATGTCGTCAAGCGCGGCGAGATGATCTCCTTCGATACCGACATGATCGGCCCCTACGGCTATTGCGCGGATCTCTCGCGCTCATGGACGGCGGGCCATGTCGCCATGAACGCCAAGCAGAAGGCGCTTTACTCCGCAGCCAGGGCTCAGATCGAGCACAATCTTTCCGTCATTCGGCCGGGAATGACCTTCGGCGAATTCAACGAGCTGTCGTGGCAGATTCCTGAGAAATACCAGCCTTATCGCTACACCCTCGCCCTGCACGGAACCGGCATGGCGGATGAGTGGCCGGGAGTGCTGCTGCATCCGGATTTCGATCCCGATTTCACCGGCATCATCGAGGAAGGCATGGTGCTGAACGTCGAAAGCCTGATCGCCGAGGCCGGCTCCGAAAGCATCAAGCTGGAAAGCCAGGCCCTGGTCACAGCGACGGGCGCGGAGCGGCTGGACAGCTTTCCCTGGGAAGAGATCTGAAAGGTTGCTGCGTTCAGTGCGCTCTCAAAGCCGCGGCGCGATGCTGCGAGGGCGTCTGCCCGAATGTGCGCTTGAACGTTCTCGTGAACTGCGAGGCGTTTTCAAAGCCGACATCGAGCGCGATCTCGATCAGCGGCGCCTTCGACTGGGCGAGGATCGATTTTGCCCGTTCCATGCGGACGCGATTATAGGCCTTGGCGGGCGACATACCGGTCTTCTCGATGAAGATCCTCTCCAGCTGCCGCCTGGAGAGCCCGACCATGGCGGCAAGCTTCTCGATCGGCATGCTGCCGTCGACGAACTGCTCCATGGTAATCATCGCCGCCTTGACGCGGGCGTCGTCATAATCGTCGTAGAGCGGACGCCGGGGCTGAATGTCGGCCGGAGCGCGGGCCTTCTCGATCTGCAGCACTTCAAGCGCATTCCGTTCGGCATCGCGGCTGATGTATTTCCTGACCAGCAGCGCCGCCATATCGGCACTGCTGCTGCCGCCGGCGCAGGATCCGCGCTGGCGATCGAGATTGAAAAGCCGGTCGGAGCGAACGCTGAGTTCGGGGAACCGCTCGCGGAACTCCTTGTAATGCAGCCAGCTGACGCAGGATTCATGCCGCTTCATCAGCCCCGCCGCGGCAAGGATGAACGTACCGGTGCACACGCCGATCAGCGGCACCTTCTTGGCATCCGCCTGCTTGAGGAAGGTGATGGTCTGCTGGTCGACGGGGTTCTCCACGCTCAGAAGGCCGCCGACGACGGCGATATAGTCGAAGCGTGCGGGATCGACGAAGTCCGACGTCGGAGCGACCTGGACGCCGCAGCTCGAAGTGATCAGGTGCCGCGTGCTGCCGATCACCTGCCAGTCGGCAAGTACTCTTCCGGAACGGTCCTGCTCGTCGCTGGCAAGCCGCAGCGTATCCACGAACAGCGCGAAGGCGGACAGCGTGAACGACCGCGACAGAACGAATCCAACCTTGAGCCGGGCGGTGGGTTTCGCGGCGCCGTCTGCCTGCCGATGCTGCCCAGGTCGCATATTCATCTCATCACCGTTCCTGAACGCGCTCATCTGATCTGAAAACCGTGCGCCAGCGGATCGCGGTCGTCAACAAAAATGGTGTTGTGGCCGATGACCCGCGCCCAGCCTCCGATGCTCGGGAGGATGCCGCGATAAGGCCCGATGTTTGCCTCGGCCTCCACACGGCCCTCGAAGATGGTTCCGATCAGGCTTTCATGACGGTAGCTCGACCCGACGGTAAGCCGTCCCTTTCCATGCAGCTGCGCCACGCGCGCCGATGTGCCGGTACCGCCCGGCGAGCGATCTATCGCCTTCTCGCCGTAGAAGACCGCGCAGCGCCCGTCCGACACGTCGTTGACGGGACGATCGCACCAGATCGCGTGATGCACGCCCGATATCCTGGCATCATCGGGATGAACGGGATTGCAGACACCGGCAAGCGCATGCCTGAGCCTCTGGCTGCAGGCGACGATGTCGGATGCGCTCATGCCGTCGAGCCCGCTCCAGTTCTCCTGCGGCTCGACGACTGCATAATAGTTGCCACCATAGGAAATATCGACGCGCAGGCGGCCCATTCCGGGCACATCCACCGCGACATCGGCCTCATGGAGATAGCTCGCGACATTGTGGAGACGAACGGAATCTACATATCCATCCTTCTCCTCATAGGTGACGTCGACCCTGCCCGCCGGCGTTTCGATCGCGACCCTTCCAGGCGCGCGCGGCTTGATCAGCCCTTCCTCGATCGCGGCGGTCACGGTGCCGATGGTGCCGGCGCCGCACATCGGCAGGCAGCCGCTTACCTCGATGAACAGCACGGCGAAGTCGCAATCGGGCCGATAGGCGGGATAGATGATCGAACCCGACATGATGTCATGCCCCCTCGGCTCGAACATCAGCGCCTTGCGCACCCAGTCATGGTCGCGGACGAAAATCTCCCGGCGCTCGCTGATCGGCGCATGCGGCAGCAACGGGCCGCCGCCGGCGACGAGACGAACAGGGTTACCGCAAGTATGCGCATCAATGCAGAAGAAGCTGTTTCTCATCCTCTACCCTCCCTCCTCATCTCGCCTTCGGCATCCTGTCGCGGTCGAGCAGGCCGCGGGACAGTCGGTCGAGCAGAAGAGCGACTGCGACGATCGCCAAGCCTGCTCTGAGGCCGAGCCCCATCTCCATGCGCGTCAGACCCCGCGTCACTTCCGCGCCGAGACCGCCGGCACCGACGAGGCCGGCGAGCACCACCATCGCAAGCGACAGAAGGATGCATTGATTGAGGCCGACGAGCAGCGTCTGCTTGGCGAGCGGGATTTCGATCTTCCAGAGGATCGAGCGAGGCGGTGCGCCGATGGCGCTGCCGAGCTCGATGAATACCTTCGGCACCTGGTTGAAGGCCAGCGTCGTCAGGCGCAGCATCGGCGGAATGCCATAGACGATCGTAGCGATGATGGCCGGCACGCGCCCGAGGCTGAAGATCATCACCGCCGGAATGAGATAGACCCATGGCGGCACGGTCTGCATCACGTCGAGAACCGGGCGCACCACCGCCTCCAATGTCTTATAGCGCGAGCAAAGCACGCCCATCGGGAAGGCGATGAGAACCGAGATCATGACGGCGACGGTCACCAGCGAAAGCGTCTGCATCGACGCCGTCCACAGCCCGACAAGAAGGCAGAAGCCGAGGCAAAGGCCGGCGAGGATCGCGGCGCGCAGGCTGACGGCGAAGAATGCCAGCAGGACGACGATGGCGATCATCGCATACGGCGGCACGAAGAGGAGTGCAGCTTCGATTGCAGACAGGACCGTTTCGACCACAGTGCTGATGGCCGCAAACAGCGGATGAAGATTGGTGTTGAGCCAATCGACTGATGGAGCCAGGAAAGCGCCCGGCGAAAACTGCAGGTCCGCAGGATTCATGACTTCCTCCCTGTTCCCAGGCGGGCAGCACTCTGGGTTATCCGGTCAATCACCATGGTCAGTACCACGATTGCGATCGCGGCATTGATCGAGGTCGCGATATCGAGCGTCCTGATCGCGCCATAGATCGTCTCTCCGAGCCCGCCGGAGCCGACGATGCCGGCGATGACAACCATACCGAAAGCCATCATCAGGCTCTGGTTGATGCCCGCCATGATGCTCGGCAGTGCGAAGGGAAGGCGGATCTTGAAAAACATCTTCCCCGGCGTCATCCCGAGTGCCTCGCCGAGCTCGATGAATTCCTTGGGCGTCATGCGGATGCCGAGAGAGGTCAGGCGGATGGCCGGCGGTACGGCGACGATCACGGTGGCGATCAGCGCCGTCGCCGGCCCGTAACCGAGCAAAGCGATTGCCGGCAGCAGGTAGATGTACGGCGGCATCGTCTGAATGAGATCGAGGCCCGGCTCCATGAAGTGATCGAGAGCCGTGAAGAAGCCGGCGGCAATGCCGATCGGAATGCCGATCGCCAAGGCGATCGTAGTGGCAGTCAGGACCAGAGCCAGCGTGCTCATCGTCTCCGGCCACAGCCCCATCGAAAAACAGAGCGCCAGCGCGACGCCGCTGAGAAGCGCGAACCAGACATTGACCAGCCGCCAGCCGATCAGCGCCACGATCAGGGCGACCACATAAAACGGCGGAAGCTCCAGGAGCCAGAGGATCCCATCATAGAGACCCTCAAGAAGCTGTCTGATATAGTCGAACAGGAACTCCCCGTTATCGCTCACCCATTCGAGCGCGGAGTCCGTCCATTCGTCGAAAAGGTCGGTGAAGGCTGAACTGTCCATGTCAATCAGCTCCCTGGGTCACGCCGCCGTCAGATCGGGGGCGGAGGTTCCCTTGACACCCATCAGGAGGCTGCGCGGTGTAACCACGCCGACAACCCGATCGTTATCCACAACGGCGATGGCGTCGCGGTCCGACTGCATCGTCAAAGAGATGAGCTCGTCGATGTCGGCGTCCGGCGTCGTGCGCGCCAGCGACGCGATGTCGGAATTCGCAGCGCTCTGCTGAAATTCGGCAACGCTGCTCATGACGGAATGCGCCTTGATCAGATGCAGGCGGGATATGCCGGCGACGAACTCGGCCACATAAGCGTCGGCCGGGTTGAGGATGATTTCTTCAGCCGTGCCGGTCTGGATGATGACGCCGTCCTTCATGATGGCGATGCGGTCGCCAATGCGGATCGCCTCGTCGAGATCATGGGTAATGAAAACCGCGGACTTGCCGAGCGCTTTCGTCAGCTGGCGGAATTCATCCTGAAGCTGGCGCCGGATCAGCGGGTCGAGCGCGCTGAACGGCTCGTCCATCAGAATGATCTCGGGGTCGGAGGCAAGGGCGCGGGCCAGCCCGACGCGTTGCTGCATGCCGCCGGAAAGCTCATTGGGATAGCGGCTCACCCAGTCGGCGAGGCCGACTTTCTCGAGGGCGGCGGCGGCGGTCTTGTTTCGCTCCGCCTTCGCGATGCCCTGGACTTCGAGCCCGAAGGCCGCATTTTCCAGGACGGTGCGGTGCGGCAGCAAAGCGACGCTCTGAAACACCATGCCGATATTCTTGGCGCGCATCTGCCGGAGATCGACCGGCGACAGGCTGGCGAGATCGCGCCCCTTAACGAGAACCTTGCCCGAACTCGGCGTAATCAGCTTGTTGAGCAGGCGAATGAGCGTCGATTTTCCGCTTCCCGACAGCCCCATGATGCAGAAGATTTCGCCGCGCCGCACCTGAATGCTCGCATCGGAGACGCCGACGACGCAGTTGAATTCCTGCAGAACCTCTTTCTTGCCGAGACCGCGCTCCTTGATCGACTTCATCGCCGCAGCGGACTTGCCCCCGAAGACCTTCCAAAGGGACTGGCAGTCGATCAGGACATCCTTGGCATCGATATTGACGGTTTTCATGGCGATCCCCTTTGAGCCAATGGCGCTGGCTTCTCATTAGGTTTCAAGATGGCCGCCCGACGGTTCGGGCGGCCACGAGGTGCTCACTTCTTCTTGATGTTTTCCCAACGCTTGATCAGGTCGGCATGGGTGCCGATCCAATCCTGCACTGCCTGGTCCATGGTCTTGCCATCCTTGACCTCGCCGTTAATGGCGGTGATGTCGGCGATCGGCACGTAGACGCTGGCCATGACCTCGCGGGCATGCGGGTATTCTTCGGAGAAGCCCTTATGGCCGATCCAGTAGTAGCTCTGCGGCGGCGGGAAGACGCCCTTCGGATCCTTGAGGTACTTGACCTCGTACTTCTGAACCATCCAGGACGGCTCCCAGATGGTGACCGCAATCCACTCCTGGCGATCGTAGGCGGACTTCAGCGCCGCCGTCATCGCGGCCGTGCTGCCTTCGACGAGCTGGAGCTTGAGGCCGTAATCCTTGACCGCATTCGCCGTATCGCGCATCAGGCCGGCGCCCGGTTCGATGCCGATGATCTTGCCGCCGAACTTGTCGGCGTTTTCATTGAGCTGTTCGAGCGAGTCGATCGGAACATATTTCGGAACAGCGACGCCCTGATAGAGGCCGTGCGACACCGGCGAAATCTTTTCGAGACGGTTCTTGTTCTTGTCCCAATAGTCCTGGGCCACGTAGTCGGTCTGCGAGGTCAGAGCCTGGATATCGCCCTTGGCGAGAGCGGCATAGGCGATGCCCCATTCGGAGAACTCGGTCACCTTCACGGTGTAGCCGGCGTCTTCGAGAACCTTCTTGGTGATGCCGGTGATGGGCGTCAGGTCTTCCCACGCCATCGTGCCCAAATTAATCGTCTTCTCTTCCGCACGGGCGGGCAGAATACTCATCCCGATCACCGCAGCGGCGCAGAGCGCCTTCCACAAAGTCTTCATTGTTGTTACTCCTGGTTTTCGTTCCCATTCTCATTGAAGCCTGCGGACGGCAGTCTTCATATTGCGCCGACCGAGGGATCATCCCTCGCGGCCGGCTCGCAATTCCTGAAAGCGGATGACCGAGTTGATGCCGAGCCATGCGATGGGCTCGGGCGGCAATTTCGTCGGTTCCGGCTGGTTCTTGTATGTGTCGAGCTCGGGGCTTGCGGCTCCCGTCGCAAGATCTGCGGCCATCATGCCGGCAAAGGTGCTCTTGACGGTGCCGAGACCGTTTTCGCAGCAAGCGGAAAAGAGCCCTTCCTCGACTTCACCGAACGCCGGCACATGGTTTCGGCTGAGGCAGAGTGCACCCGCCCAGCTGTACTCCATCGGAAGGCGCTCCAGCCCGGGGAACCGGACATCGAACGAGCGGCGCTGTTCGGCCGCAATGCCGGCGACCCGCTTCTCCGATACTTTGAGGCTCGGGTCGTAGGTGAACCTGGTCCTGACGACGATTCGCGAAAGCCCGTTCTTGGTGATCTTGCGCACCGTTGCGCCCATCGGATCGGCCGGCAGCAGCGCCCATCGATCGACGCCGGTGACATCGCCGCCGAATTCGTTCTGGGAAAAGGCCGATGTCATCGACGCATAGGTGAAGATGTGCATCAGCCGGCCCCGGAAGTGGCCGAAGCTCTGAATATGGCCGTTTACACCCAGAATGACCTTGGGCGCAGAAACGGAACCACGCGCGGTCTTTGCCCGCCAGGTTCGGCCGTCGCGCGCAAGCTCCAGAACCGGCGAATGCTCGTGAATCGTGACTTTCGAGAAAAGCCCGCGTGCCAGGCCGCGAATATAATCGGCTGGCTGGATCATCACGGCACCGGGCGTATAGAGCCCGCCGAGATAGTAACGCGAGCCTGTCATCTCCCGCATCTGATCGGCGTCGAGAACGCGATGTTCCTCGCCGATCTTTTCGAGCGACTTCCGGTAGTTGTCGTTGAGCCCCAGCCCCCGCTCGGAAGCCGCGGCATTCACCTTGCCCGCCGGATCGAAGGTCTCTGCGGACAGGCCGTATTCGGCTGCGGCGTCGGCGGCAAAGGAGATCGCCAGACGGTTCTGGCGAATCTCGTCCTTCGTCGCTGCTTCGTCGGCGACCGAATACTCGCCCGACGACAGATTATGCGGCACGTCGATCATGAAGCCGGAATTCCTTCCGGCCGGACCCTTGGCGAGTTCGCGGGCCTCCAGGATGACGATTTTGTCCTGGGGCCGCGACTGCGAGAGGCGGCGCGCCGCCGACAGACCGGCAAATCCGCCGCCGATGATCAGCCAGTCGGCGGTAATGTCGTGCTCAAGCGCCGTTACGGGAAAGGCGCGTTCGCTGGTCGCCTCCCATCCCGAAACGCCGGTATCGATCGGCAGGTGCTTGATCACATGGCGGGTCATCGGATCGTCTCGTCGACCGACCGTTCGGATATGTCGATCCAGATGGTCTTGAGCTCGCAATAATTGTCGTGGGCGAAGACCGACTTGTCGCGACCGCCGAAACCGGACTCCTTGTAGCCGCCGAAGGGGGTCGAGGCATCGCCCTCACCGAAGCAATTGACGGTGACGAGGCCGGCGCGAATGTCGCGGGAGAGCCGGATCGCGTTGCGCAGACTGCCGGTATAGATCGACGCGGTCAGGCCGTAATTGGTGTCATTGGCAAGTGCGGTGGCCTCGGCCAGGTTTTCGAAGGTGGTGACCGAAAGGATGGGGCCAAAAATTTCCTCCTGGAACAGCCGGCTCTTCGGCGTGACGCCATCGACCACCGTCGGCTCGATGAAGACCCCTTCATAAGTCTCACCGCCATGGGCGAGCGAGAGTTTTTCGCTCTTCACGTCATCGAGGAAGGATTTCACCTTCTCGAAATGGGTCTTGCTGACGAGTGCACCGATACGGTTTTCCGGGTTCAGCGGATCGCCCGTCTTCCATTCGCGCATATAGGCGCCGATACGCTGCAGCAGTTCGTCCTTAATGCTGGCATGGACGATCAGGCGCGACGTGGCCGAGCAGTTCTCGCCCATGTTCCAGAAGGCGCCGTTGACCACCTGCTCGGCGACAAGATCGAGGTCTTCGGCATCCGCCAGCACTACCGCCGGGTTCTTGCCGCCGCATTCGAGCACGACCTTCTTGAGGTTCGAGTCCGCGGCGTAACGCAGGAAGCGGCGGCCGGTCGGCGTCGATCCGGTGAAGGCCACCATATCGACGTCCATGTGCAGGCCGATCGGTTCGCCCACCTCCCGGCCGGAGCCGGTCACGACATTGAACACACCCGCCGGAATACCTGCCTCATGTGCAAGCTCGGCAACGCGCAGCGTCGTGAGCGTCGTTTCCTGCGCCGGCTTGACGATGACCGAGCAGCCGGCGGCGAGCGCCGGACCGATCTTCCAGGCCAGCATCAGCAGCGGGAAGTTCCACGGCAATACGCAGCCGACCACGCCGATCGGCTCGCGCACCACCATGGCCAACGCATTGGCGCCGACATTGTTGGTATTGTCATAGAGCTTATCGATGAGCTCGGCGTGCCAGCGGATCGTATGAATGGTATCGGGAACGTCGACCGTCTGGCATTCGCGCACCGGCTTGCCACTGTCCAGGCTTTCCAGAACGGCGAGTTCATGCCTGTTCTGCTCCATGAGCTTGGCGAGCTTCAGCAGCACTTCCTTGCGCTCGCCCGGGGAGAGATGCCGCCAGCGCCCGTCGTCAAACGCTTGCTTCGCCTTTTCGACGGCGAAGTCGACGTCGCTGGAATCACAGGCTGCGATTTCGGCAAGGACCTCACCCGTCGCCGGGTTGGTGGAGGTGAAGGCCTTGCCGGAATTTGCCGGACGGAATGCGCCGTCGATGAAGGCATTCGTCGGAAGTTGAAGACCGGCGGCGATCGCCTTGTATTCGGCTGCGGTCAAGGGTTCATGCATGGTTGGCTCCCGACGTGATCTGGCCGACCGTGCGCTTCAACGTGGAAACGACGGTCTGAAGGGTTCTTTTCTCTTCGGAGTTCAGTCCGCGCAGCGGCGCGCGTACCGGGCCGGCCTTCAGGCCGATGATCTCGCAGCCGTGCTTGATCGACTGGACGAACTTGCCGCATTCGAGGAAATCCATCAGCGGCAGCATCGCGCTCATGATCGCCCGGCCCTTGTCGAAGTTCTTCTCGACGACGCAGGCCTCATAGAGGGCGACATGCTCGCGCGGCAGGAAATTGGAGCCGGCGCAGACCCAGCTCTTCGCACCCCATGCGAAGAATTCGAGCGCCTGGTCGTCCCAGCCGCAGGAGAGCGAGATGTGCGAGAACTTCCGGGCGAGCAGGTGAAGATTGCCCATGTCGCCGGAGCTTTCCTTGATGGCAACGACGTTCTTCGACTTGCCGACGCGGGAAAAATACTCCTCGCCCATCACCACGCCCATACGGGCGGGATAATTGTAAAGCATGATCGGCAGGTTGGCGGCGCGATCGACGGTCAGCGCATGCACCGCGTTCTCGCGTTCGGTCGGCAATGCATATGGCGGCGACGACACCAGGATCGCATCAGCGCCGATTTCCTTTGCCGATTTGGCGTATTCGACCGAATCCTCGGTCCGCGTGGCGCCGGTGCCGATGATGAGCGGCAGCCGCGTCCCGATCACCTCCTTCGCATAGGCCGCGAGTTCGTAACGTTCCTGGCTGCTCTGAGCGTAGTATTCGCCCGTCGAGCCGCCGACGATGATGCCGTGAACGCCCGCCTCGATCAGGGACTCGAGCACGGCGGCAAACCCGGCCCGGTCGATCTGCCCGTTCTTATCGAACGGCGTCACCGCCGGCGTATAGATCCCCTCAAATTTCACGATGACTTCTCCAATAATTGCGTGGCCGGACCGCCGAGATGGGCATCCGCCTTGAGGCCTTGCGGGGCGATGAACATCTCCATGTTCTCGCGAGACAGTTCCCAGTGTTCGAAAACGAGGTCGACGACGGCGCTCTCGTCGTGAGCACCGAGAGCCTCGATGAAGCCGTCATGATGGTCGACGGCAATTTGCAGCCGCCGCCGCATGTCATCGTTTCTTGGGCGGAAGAAGGTGTGGCCGATGCGTGCGTGGTCGATGAGCAGCCGGCCGAGGCTCGGCTGCAGATAGTCGTTGCCCGACATCTCACCGAAGATTTCATGAAAGCGATTGTTCTCCAGAACCATCGCCAGCGGGTCCTTGGTCTCGCTGGCGGCCCGGAACCGTTCCTGGGTCTGCCTCAGGTCGACAAGCTGCGCGGGCTTGAAGTTCTGCACGGCGAGGCGGCCGATCGCCGCATAGATCATTGGCGCGACAAGGAAGAAATTGCGCAGCGTCGAGTGGTTCATGGGAATGACCCGCGCACCCCTGTTCTCGCGGATGTCGATATAGCCCTCGCCGGCAAGGCGCCGGAATATGTCCCGCACCGGGGTGCGCGACAGCCCGTACTTCTCGCTCAGACTGGCCTCGTCCAGATCGGCATCCGGATCCAGCTCCATCGTCAGAATCTGGCGTTTCAGGTCTTCGTAGAGATTGCTCTTCGGTGTCTTCGCCATCGTCGATCTCCGGCCGTTTGTTGCTCTACGCTGGGACGATGACACGCCGCCCGGTCGGAGTCAACAATTGTGTACTCTATGTACACATTAAAAATTTGTTGATTACACAATCGACGGGGCGTTTGAGAGCCACGGTAGGAAGACCCTTTTCACCGATGGACGCTTGATGCCGCTGCTAATTTTGGAAGTGACGGGCACGACAAAAAGCTCCGCCGGAGGCAGCCTCCGCGGAGTTCGTCTCATGCATTCTCGTGGTAGGTCGGTGGGCTTGGCTCCGGCCGAGATCGATCATCGGGCTTCAAGAGCCGCAAGCGCCGGCCATCGCTGGAGGTTCCGACATGCGGATGGCGGCGGCATCCGGGGAGCGCCTGTTCGGCGCCCCCCGAAAAATTACGCGGCTAGGGCGCCGCTCTTCTTGGCGGTCCAGGTGGCGATATAGTCCATCAGGCCGGGCGAGAGGCAATCATAGGGCTCGAGGCCCGATGCTTTCAACTGCGCCCTGACGGCGTCCATCTTCGAGGGATCGAAGCCGCTTTCGATGATCGACGATACGAAGGCCGCAAAAGTCGGCTTTGCCCAGCCGCCCTCCTGGAAGCGCTCCGGATGGACGAAGGACAATCCCTGGAAAGGATGTTCGCGCTCGACCGGCCCGTACATATGCACCCCGCACTCCTTGCAGGCATGCCGCTGAATCAAGGCGGCTGAATCGACGACAGCGAGCTTGTCGCCGTTTTCCAGCACCTCGACGCTTTCGGTCGGCGCTACGGCCACAACCGAGAAGACGGCGCCTTTCGGCTTCCAGCACTTGGTGCAGCCGCAGACGTGGTTGTGCGCGATGTCACCTTTGATCCTCACTTTGACCGGATTGCTCGTGCAGTTGCAGACAAGCGTTCCGCCTGCGAAAGCAGCGTCAGTCGCTCGAAAGCCTGAATCCACTGCCGGATGTATGGCTATGCTGGTCATTGCTTCTCTCCTCCCTGGCCGTTTGCGAAATGCCCGGCCGAGCTCTGCAACTAGTTTGTCAGCTTCTGCGCATGCCAGCGCAGATGGTCTTCCATGAATGTCGAAATGAAGAAGTAGGAATGGCCGTAGCCTTCCTGCATGCGAAGCTTGAGGTTGATATCAGCCGCCTCGCAGGCTTGTCTCAGCTCGTCGGGGCGCAATCCGTCTTCGAGGAAGCTATCCACCGTTCCCTGGTCGACGAGCAGTTCGGGGAAGCGATGCCCGTCCTCGATCAGCGAGCAGGCGTCATAGGCCCGCCAGGTCGCCTCATCGGCGCCGAGATATTTCCGGAAGGCCGGCTTCGACCAGCCGGAGACCGAGGGATGGCTGATCGGCGCAAAGGCCGAGCAGCTGCGGAAGCGGTCCGGGTTTTTGAGCGCGATCGTGATCGCGCCGTGTCCGCCCATCGAGTGACCGAAGATCCCCTGACGGTCCATGTCGACCGGGAATTCCGCAGCAAGGAGCCGCGGCAGCTCGTCGACGATATAGCTGTACATGCGATAATTCGCCGAATAGGGCGGCTCGGTGGCGTCCACGTAAAAGCCCGCTCCCTTGCCGAACTGCCAGTTGTCGGCCTCATCGGGAACGTGGTCACCGCGGGGGCTGGTATCCGGGCAGACGATGACGAGACCGAGTTCGGCGGCAAGCCGCCGATACTCGCCCTTGTCCATGACGTTAGCATGCGTGCATGTCAGGCCGGACAGATACCACAGAACCGGCAGCTTGCCCGCGGCGGCCTGCGGCGGCACGAATACCGCGAAGGTCATGTCGCAATCGCAGGCCTCGGAGCGTTTCACGTAGACGCCCTGAGTGCCGCCGTAAGACTTATCGGTCGCGATCATTTTCATTCTTAGTAGACCACCACGCCGCGGATGCTTTCGCCCTTGTGCATCAGGTCGAAGCCCTTGTTGATGTCTTCGAGCGGCATGGTGTGGGTGATCATCGGATCGATCTGGATCTTGCCC
>NZ_JAULSE010000035.1:0-34575 GCF_030518245.1 Rhizobium sp. CBN3 | reverse complement strand
CAAGGTCGCCCTCGTCGCCGCCATGCGGAAATTCATCATCATGATCAACACTATTCTCAAAAGACGAACCCCATGGAGCGAACCGCAACAACACGGTTGCTGAGGTGCCCCTAAGGGGCCCCGAAGGACGAGGCCGGCCACCTTCGTTTCACCCAGCAATATCAGCGCACCACCCGCCCTCGTGGTTCGAGACGGCCCTGCGGACCTCCTCACCATGAGGGCTGATCGCTGTGCTTGCCGCGGCGTCAATCCAGGCCGGAGCCTCCAAGCGGGCATACACCGAAGCTTGACACATCTCCCCACACGCCCTTAGCATCCGACCCGCGTCTCCCAACCACCGGGAGGTCACGCGTCCAGCCGTAACAACGGACAGAGGTTCCAATGCGCCGAGTCACTTCTCACGAAAATCACATCCGAATTTCCGAGAAGTTGGTGGTTCATGCGCACTTTGAATCTGGGCATCCTCGCCCATGTGGATGCAGGCAAGACTAGCCTTACCGAAAGACTGCTTTTCAACGCCGGCGTCATCGACAAGCTCGGCAGCGTCGATACCGGCGATACACAGACGGACAATCTCGAACTCGAGCGGCAGCGCGGCATCACGATCCGGGCCGCGGTGGTGTCGTTTAAGATCGGCGACAGGATCGTCAATCTGATCGACACGCCCGGCCACCCGGATTTCATCGCCGAGGTCGAGCGGGTGTTGGGATTGCTGGATGCGGCGGTCGTCGTCGTTTCGGCGGTCGAAGGCGTGCAGGCGCAGACGCGCGTGCTGGTGCGGGCGCTGCGGCGGCTCGACGTGCCCTTCTTCTTCTTCGTCAACAAGGTCGATCGGCTCGGCGCCCGCTATCAGGAGGTGCTGGAGGCACTTGCCGCGCAACTTTCCGTCCGGCCGATCGCCATGTCCACCGTTATCGATGCCGGCAGCAAGCTTGCCCGGGTGGAGGCGCTCGCTCCGAGAGATGAGCCGCTTTTTTCGGCGCTCTGCGAGGCGCTCGGGGAAAATGACGAGGCGCTGCTCGATGACTATGTGCTCGCTCCCGATCGGCTGACCAAGGAAAGGCTCGGGCGCTCTCTGGCCGATCAGGTGGCGCGCGGCCTCGTGCATCCCGTCTTCGCGGGTGCTGCGATGACAGGCGCCGGCATATCAGCCCTGGCATCGGCCATCGCGACGATCTTGCCGGCGCGACAACCCGATGCGGATGGTCCGGTCGCCGGCAAGATCTTCAAGATCGAGCGCGGCTGGGGCGGAGAAAAGCTGTGCTATCTCTCGCTGACCTCGGGCACGGTATGGCTCCGGCAATATCTGGATCTGCCGAAAGGCCCTGGGCGGGTGACGGCGATCCAGCTGTTCGAGAATGGCCGGATCCATGGCGCCGATAGCCTCCGCGCCGGGCAGATCGCACGCGTCAGCGGCCTGGCCGGAGCGCGGATCGGCGACGCAGTGGGCGGCGATCGGTTTTCCGGCGGGCAGGCTCACTTTGCGCCGCCGACACTCGAAACCCGCGTGCTTGCCCGCCGCCCGTCCGATAAGGCGGCGCTCTGGCTGGCACTGAACCAGATGGCCGAACAGGACCCGTTGATCAATCTGCGCCGCAACGAAGAGACGGACGAGGTGTTCGTCTCGCTCTATGGCGAGGTGCAGAAAGAGGTGATCCAATCGACGCTGCTGACGGATTTCAGTCTCGATGCCAGCTTCGAGGAAAGCACGGTCATCCTGGCCGAGAGACCTGTGGGAATCGGGACCGGCCTACAGATCCTCTTCAAGGAACCCAATCCGTTTCTCGCGACCGTCGGGCTGCGCGTCGAGCCGCGTCCTGCCGGGGCCGGCAACAGCTTTGCGCTCGAAGTGGATGTCGGCCAAATGCCAGCAGCCTTCTATCGGGCGGTCGAGGAAACCGTGTTCGAGACGCTGAAGCAGGGAATTTTCGGCTGGCAGATCATCGATTGCCATGTGGCGATGACGGCGGCCCGGCATAGTTCGCCGGCAAGCACCGCCGCCGATTTCCGGCAGTTGACGCCCTGGGTGCTGGCCACGGCGCTATCGGCCGCGCGGACCGCGTTATGCGAGCCGGTCGACCGCTTTCATCTCGAAGCGCCGGCGGAAAGTCTAAGCGGCGTGCTGACCTTGCTTGCGAGATCAGCCGCGACGACGACGGATTCGGTGATTGCCGATGGCGTCGCCCGGCTCGAAGGCACCATGGCGTCTCAGATGGTGCCGAGCGTCCAGCAGCAATTGCCGGGGCTGACGAGCGGGGCGGGAACCATGGAAACCGCTTTCGATCACTATGCGCCGGTGGCCGGGCCGCCACGCCTGCGCCGGCGTTCGGGGCCTGATCCGTTTAACGGGGTGGAGTATCTGCTGCGGTTGCGAGGGGGTGTATGAGAGCGCATTTTGGTCATGGATGGGCCATGCCGGTCGGAATCCGGCTACGGGCGGGTGTTCCGAGGTAGCGGGCGGGAGCGGCGTTTGCGGGTGATGCTTCGAGGCTCCGCCCCACGGGCTGCGCACCTCAGCATGAGGGCGGTGGAGTTTGCCGCTTAAAAAAGGCGGCTCTTTCGAGCCGCCTTCCATTATCCTCAGGCTGCCAGCGAGGCGATGTCGATGACGAAGCGGTAGCGGACGTCGCTTTTCAGGACGCGTTCATAGGCTTCGTTGACCTGGTCGATGTTGATCGTCTCGATCTCGGAGACGATGTTGTGCTTGCCGCAGAAATCCAGCATTTCCTGGGTTTCCTTGATCGAGCCGATCATCGAACCGGAGATGCTCTTGCGGCCGGGAATGATCGAGAAGGCGTGCACCGGGATCGGATTCTCAGGCGCGCCGACGACCACGAAGGAGCCGTCCACCTTGAGGAGGCCGAGATAGGCGTTCCAGTCGATCTCGGCGCTGACGGTGCAGATGATGAGATCGAACGTGCCGGCGAGCTTCGTGAAGGTTTCCGGGTCGTTGGTGGCGTAATATTCCTTGGCGCCGAGCTTCAGACCGTCTTCCTTTTTGGAAAGGCTCTGGGAGAGAACGGTAATGTCGGCGCCCATGGCCGAGCCCAGCTTGACGCCCATATGGCCGAGGCCGCCCATGCCGACGATCGCGACCTTCTTGCCGGGGCCGGCATTCCAGTGGCGCAGCGGCGAATAGAGCGTGATGCCGGCGCAGAGCAGCGGCGCGGAGGCGTCGAGCGGCAGGTTGTCCGGAATGGACATGACATAGCCTTCCCTAACGACGATCGAATCGGAATAGCCACCCTGCGTCCTCGTTTTGCCGTCAGCTTCGAAGTCATTGTAGGTGCCGCTGAGACCCGGCATGTACTGTTCGCGGTCGAGGTCGCGCTCGGCGCAGCCGATGCAGGAATCGACGAAGCAGCCGACGCCGACGCGGTCGCCGACCTTGAACTTGGTGACGGCAGAACCGACGGCCGAGACAATGCCGGCGATCTCATGGCCGGGCACGATCGGATAAACGGCGTTCTTCCACTCGTTGCGGACGGTGTGGATGTCTGAATGGCAGATACCGGCAAACTTGATGTCGATGACGACGTCATCGGGGTTCGGGTTGCGGCGCTCGAAGGTGAAAGGGGTCAGCGGCTTCGAAGCGTCGGTGGCGGCGTAGCCTCTTGCAATAGGCATGGGAACCTTCCTTTTCGTTTGGGAGGGGTTGAGCGGGATGGCGGACTATTGCCCGGAACGGCGCGAGAGGGTTAGAGCGATCCTCTCAGCTTTTTGCACGATCCTGCAAAAGTGAGACGCCTATCTGTTTGCGAAACGGCCGAGGCACTCTAGATAAGAGCGGTATCGCCGGCGTCGGACAATGGACAGAAAGAGTTGCCGCATGACTTTGCCCTTCAGCCCCTATCAGGAAATCGTCGACATCGCGATGCGCTTTGCGCCCGGCGACGGTGAGTTCTCGACTCCAATCGGCAATCTTCATGTCAGCCGTCGGTCCAAGCCGAGCGATCCCTTGCACAGCAGCTACCGGCCCTGTTTCGCCTTCGTGCTGCAGGGGGCGAAAAGCCTGCAGCTCGGCACGGAGCAGATCAGCTACGGCACCGGGGATTATCTCCTGACCTCGCTCGACCTGCCGGTCGCCTGGCGCGTCACGGAAGCGAGCCCCGAGGTGCCGCATCTCTGTCTCGGGCTGGCAATCGATTCCGAGAAGCTCTTGGAGCTGCTCAGCCGCATCGATATCCCACGCCCGGCCGCTCATACCGACGGGCAGCGCGGGATGGTGGTGAACGTCGCGCCGCCGGAGCTCATGGATGCCGCCGTCCGCCTGCTGCGTTTGCTCGATCGTCCAGGCGATATTCCCGCCATGGCGCCGCTGATCGAACAGGAAATCCTTTACCGGGTGCTGACCGGGCCGCACGGCGCGCGGCTGATCAATATCGCCACGGCAGACAGCCACAGCAACCGGATCGCGCGCGCCGTTGCCTGGCTGAAGGAGAATTTCGCGCGGCCGCTACGCATTGAGGATCTTGCCGAACGCGTCAATATGAGCGCGTCCTCCTTCCACCATCATTTCAAGTCGGTGACGGCGATGACGCCCGTCCAATATCAGAAGCAGCTTCGCCTGCACGAGGCGCGCCGGCTGATGCTGGTCGAGCGGCTCGACGCCGGCACGGCCGGCCACCGAGTCGGTTATCAGAGCCCGTCGCAGTTCAGCCGCGAATACAGTCGCCTCTACGGCGCGTCACCGGCCCGCGATATCGACGGCGTGCGCGAGATCATCGCGGCGGAATAACATTGGGGACGCCGGCGCGGCTGCCCTCCAGCCATTAAAGGATGTTTGACCTTTCCCGGTTAGGCTGGCGCCATCCATTAAGAAGGCACCGCCGTCCGCATGACGCAAGCACCGTTACTTTCCATCGTCGCGCCTTGTCACAACGAGGAAGAGGGCCTGCGCGAATTCTGCCGCCGCGCCGCCGCTGCCGCGCAGAGCGCAGCGGGCGATGCCTTCGAACTCATTCTCGTCGATGACGGCTCGTCGGACGGCACCTGGGAAATCATTTCGGATCTGGCAGCCAAGGTGCCGCAGGTGCTCGGCGTCCGTCTCCTGCGCAATCACGGCCACCAGCTAGCATCGACGGCAGGTCTTGCGGCGTCGCGGGGCGAGCGCGTGCTCCTGATCGACGCCGATCTCCAGGATCCGCCCGAGCTGTTGTTGATGATGATGCCGATCATGGAGCGCGGCGCCGACGTCGTTTACGGTCAGCGCACACGTCGCGAGGGTGAAACCTGGTTCAAGCTTGCCTCCGCTTCGCTTTTCTACCGTGCGCTCTCCAGGCTCGCTTCCGTGACCATCCCGCGCGACACCGGCGACTTCCGGCTGATGCGCCGGCGCGTCGTCGATATTCTTCTGGCGATGCCGGAGCGTGATCGTTTCATCCGCGGCATGGTCAGCTGGATCGGCGGCCGGCAGGTGGCTCTGCCTTACGAGCGGGACGCCCGTTTTGCCGGCACGACGAAATATCCGCTGCGCAAGATGATCAATTTCGCCCTCGATGCGATCACCAGCTTTTCGACGACGCCGCTGCGCATCGCCACATGGCTCGGCATGATCAGTGCCGGCGTTGCGATCGCGCTGCTGGTCTATACTTTCATTCGCTGGCTGCAGGGCGAAACCGTCACCGGCTGGTCATCGATCATGGCCGCCGTCAGCGCCTTCAGCGCCATCCAGCTGATCTGCATCGGCATCATCGGCGAGTATCTTGGCCGTCTCGTCCAGGAGAGCAAGAGGCGGCCGATGTTCATGGTCGAGACGATCCTGCGGGGCGGCGACCAGGCTGAACTGCCGACGGCTTTTTCGGAAATGAGTGCTGGCGAGCGGCGCGCCGCCCTGGATTCGGCCTTCGCGCCGACAGAGCCGCCGCGGCCGCAAAAGAGCAACCGGATCAAATAATGAATCGAATTGCTGCGCCTGTTCATGATTTGGCCGGGCGGGAGGATTTGATCGCCCGGCAAGATTCCAACATTGCGATCGCCGTGTTCGTCGCGCTTGCGGCTGCATTGGTCGTCCTGTTTCACTTCCCGCCGGTTCTCGATTACGCCAATCACTACGCCCGGATTTGGCTGCTTTCGGGCGGTATCGGCGAGCCGCCGTTCCCTGAGATCTATGCGATCGATTGGAACCGCACCTTCACTAATGTCGGAATCGATCTTCTCGCCGTCTGGCTGGGGCCGCTGGTCGGCGCCGACCAATTGGCGAGGGCATTGCTCTTTCTGGCGATCGTGTTGCCGCCGCTTGGTGCGATCGGACTGCATCGCGCGCTGTTCGACGGCCGGCACTATTGGCAGATCGCCATGCTGTCGTTCGGCTGGTGCGCCACGATGATCGGCGGCTTCATCAATTTCCAGATCGGCCTCGGCATGGCCTTGTTCTTCTCGTGCATCGATCTGCGGCTGCAGGTCGGAAATCCGGTCTGGCTTTTTGCCTGGCGGCTCGTCGCCGCGCTGCTGCTGACGGTGATGCACATCTTCTCGCTCGGGTTCTATATCGCGATCGTCTGCGGCCTCGAATTTTCCTGGC
Source organism: Rhizobium sp. CBN3 (assembly GCF_030518245.1). Taxonomy (NCBI): domain Bacteria; kingdom Pseudomonadati; phylum Pseudomonadota; class Alphaproteobacteria; order Hyphomicrobiales; family Rhizobiaceae; genus Rhizobium; species Rhizobium sp. CBN3. The sequence goes on along the minus strand of NZ_JAULSE010000035.1, from coordinate 28,052 downwards.
GTTTCGACATATTGCGATCGAAGGCGGGGTTGGCGACGCTCACCGGCCGTCTGGCGCTGGCGATCAGTGCCTGCGTCCTACCGCCGCTCGCTTTGTACCTCCGCACTGCTGCTTTACCGGATGCCGGCGGGAGCGGCCTTGGACTTGCCTGGAACGATGGCGTCATCCTGATCCTGATAAATCTTGTCTCCGCCATCACGACCTATGTTCCTTTGGTGGATGTCGTGCTGATTCTGCCACTGATCCTCATCTGCACGCGGGCCGCACGTGCGGGCGACATGCAGATGCATGCCGGGCTTGCCGTCACCGCCTGCGGATTGTTGCTTCTTTCCTGTATTTCGCCGCGACACGCTCTCGGCACCGGCTGGATCAGCTGGCGCTTTCCGATCATGACGGCGCTCGTCGCCATGGCGATGGTCTGCCCCTTTGCCAATTTGACGCGCCGGCAGGCGCTGCCGCTGGCGCTGGTCATCAATCTCGCGGTCTTCGGCCGAGCCGGCTGGATCGGCTGGAATTGGTGGCTGGCGCAGAAAGATGTCGCGGCTGTCGAGGCTGTGCTGAGAAAGATACCCGCCGGCGCGGCCGTGCTGCCTCTGGGGCATGAACCGGAGACCGCCAGCAGCCTTGCCCATTCCAATCGGCACTTTGCCTGGGGATTGGATACCTTCCGGCATTTGCCGACGCTCGCCGTGCCGTTCTCGCATGCTTTCGTGCCGACGCTCTTCACGGCAAAGGGTAAGCAGCCGCTTTCCGTCCTGCCGCCATGGTCAGAGATCGCGGTTCCCGAGGGCAATCTGGTGTCGATCGGCGTACTTTTATGCCCGGCAATGATGCGGGAGTATGAGGGCTTTACGCCCTATCTTTCAGATTGGCGCAAGCGTTTCGATTTCATCCTCGTCGCCAATGCCGATATCCCCGACCGCTATGTCGGCAGCTCGATGCCGGCGGGACTGACGCTCATCGAGGATGCCGGTTTCGCGAAGCTTTATGCGATCGACAAGGTAATGCCGTCGGAACCTCTCTCGATCCCGGCCGGTTGCGCCAGGGCGTCTTAGACTAGGCTACCGATGCCGTGCATGTTCGGCTCTACGAACTGCCGCTCGTCCTGAGCTCGCCAGCAAGCTGTTGTGCCTGTCGTGCAGTGTCTTCATCGCAAATCAACACGTTGCCGAGACCGGACAGCAGCACGGCTGCGATAGCCTGCGCCTTGTTCAAGCCGCCTGACGCGAAGACGACATTGGGAATGGCGCGCAGGGCTTCCAGCTCGGGAGCGATCGCGCACCTGTTTATCGCGTGGTCGATCGGCCGCCCGATCTTATCGACGAACTGGCCGAGCACGTCACCACAGGCACCGGCTGCGAGCAATTCCTCAATGTTGATGTTGCGCGGCAAGCCGTAGCGCATCAGCAGCGAACGCTCGGTCATGTCGCCGATGCTGAGCACGATGACGTCATTGGTCTCGATCTGTCGAAAGGCCGATTCAAAAACATCCTGTCGGACGATTGCCGTCCGCGATTCCGGGCTGCCGGCATAGATCGGCGCGGCAAGATAGGAGCATTCCGCATTGAGCTGGCGGGCAAGGTCGCTCGCAATGTCAAAGGTATTGATTTCGATGCCGTGCGTCAGCCCGCCCATGACCGAATTGACGCAGATATCAGGCCGTTTGAGGGAGGGCATATGACGCACCATCTCGCGGAGTGTCGCTCCCCACCCGACGCCAACGCCGCGGATGCCGCCGCCGTTCAGCAGCTGAACGAGATAATCGGCGGCCGCCTGGCCGAGCAGGACGGGAATGAGCTCCTCGTCCTCCGGTGTCGGTACGATGATCGCGCGGTTGAGAGAGAATTCCGCCGCCAGTTGCTGCTCCAGGGCGACGCAGGACGTCAGTCGGGAATTGAGGGTGATCGTTACAAGGCCGGATCGGCGCGCCTCGGCGATGATCTTGTTGACGCGAAGCCTGTTGGTCGAAAGTGCTTCCGCGATTTCGCCCTGGGTGCGTCCCTCCATGTAATAGAGCCAGACCACGCGCACCTGCATCTGCTCGTCCGGGAGGGCTACGGGCGCGGAAGAAGCACTTCTGTTCTGTGACATGCGATAATCTGCGCCTCCGCTTCGACGCCATGGATCTCAAATTCCCGGCGCTTGTCAATCGTAGGGGGCCGTCGTCAGGCCGCTTCACCTCGGTCAGTCGGTTCGCCGGCCGGTCGATTTGTTGAAAGGATGCGAAGCTTCCATTCGAACATGACACGAAATGCGATCGTTTTCCCGCAGACGTCGATCGGTAGGCACGCTCGCGACGATGCGCTTCCGGCTGTCGTCGATGCGCAGATGCACGTTGTTCTCATCTCCGACGGTTTCGATCAATTCGATGTGGGCATCGAACCGGAGATCATGCGCCGATCCGGTGCCGAGGTTGATCGAACCAGGTCTGATGCCGACGAGATCCGTGTCTCTCGGAAGCGCGAGGTCGCTGGGGCCGAGTTCGTCGAGATCGATCAGGTTCATCGGCGGGGAACCGATGAAGCCGGCGACGAAGACGGTTTCGGGACGGCGATACACCTCGATCGGTGTCCCGATCTGCTCGATTCGGCCGCCGTTCATGACGACAAGCCTGTCGGCGAGGGTCATCGCCTCGAGCTGATCGTGTGTCACATAGAGGCTGGTCGTCTTGAGCTGCCGCTGGAGCCTGCGGATTTCGACGCGCATTTGCACGCGAAGCTTCGCGTCCAGATTGGACAGCGGTTCGTCGAAGAGGAAGGCGGCGGGATCGCGGACGATGGCGCGGCCCATGGCGACGCGTTGGCGCTGTCCGCCCGAGAGCTGACGGGGGCGGCGCTCGAGGAACTCGCCGATCTCCAGGATGCTGGCTGCGTCAGCGATCCGCCGGTCGATCTCGTGGCGAGGAACGCGGCGGTTCTTGAGTCCGTATTCGAGATTCTGCCGAACGGTCATGTGAGGATAGAGCGCGTAGTTCTGGAAGACCATCGCGATGTTGCGGTCGGCCGGATCGACATGGCCAACGTCGTTGCCTGATATCCTGAGGTGCCCGGAGCTTATGGCTTCGAGGCCCGCAATCATCCGCAGCAAGGTCGATTTTCCGCATCCCGATGGCCCGACCAATACAATCATTTCGCCGTCCGCGACAGTCAGATTGATCCCTTTCACCGCCGGAACCGGTCCGTAGTTCTTCTTCAGGTCGATCAGTTCGATAGCCGCCATGGCATCCTTCCTCCGAGGTCGTCATACATTTGTAACACGCTATTGACATTTGTAACAAGTGACCCCAACCTTGTTTTATCGCCACTCTGGGAGGGGTTGACCGGCGCTCGACGCACCGGTCGGCGAACAAAGGCAATGGAGAGGAAAACGAAATGACGGCAATGTCTTCGATAAGGTCCCGTATGGGGCGGACGATCCGGTCATTCGCGGCGGGCGCTGCACTGGTGACGCTCGGATTGACGAATGCGGGCGACGCCAGCGCCGCCGATCGCGTCAAGATCGAATGGTGGAATGCGGCAGGCGGCCGCCTGGCCGAAATCACCACCCAGCTGATTAAGGACTTCAACGCCTCGCAGGACAAATACGAGGTCGTCGGCATCGGCAAAGGCAATTATGAAGAGACCATGGCGGCAATGGTGGCAGCCTACCGGGTGCATCAGCAGCCCGTGCTGATCCAGGCGGCCGAGCGCGGGTTCCTCACTATGTACAATTCCGGCGCGATCATTCCGGTGCCGGAGCTGATGGAGAAGGAAGGTTACAAGGTCGACTGGAACGATTTCGTCGCTCCGGTCGCCGGTTTTTATCTCGTCGACGGCAAACCGGCGGCAATGCCCTTCAACAGTTCGACGCCGATCTTCTGGTACAATGCCGACCACTTCAAGGCAGCCGGTTTCGACAAGCCGGGCGAGACCTGGCAGGAGGTCGACAAGCAGCTGCGCGCTATCAAGGAGAAAGGTGTCTCGAAGTGCCAGATGGCGCTTGCCAACGACTTCTACTGGAGCCTGATCGAGAACTATGCGGCGATTCAGGACCAGCCTTACGGCACCAAGGCGAATGGTTTCGGCGGCCTCGACACCGAATTCATCTTCAACAAGAGCCCGTTGGTGGTCGGTCAGGTGACGCGCCTCAAGACGTGGATGGACGCCGGCATCCTGCAGATCGCCGGGCAGGGGCTCTCGCCAGACCAGCTGTTCACCTCTGGAACCTGCTCGACCTATGTGGCCTCCACCGCGGCGCATGCCGCCGTCGAGAGCGGCGCGAAATTCAACTGGAGCGCAACGTTCCTGCCGCATGAGGAAGGCATAGAGCCGAAAAACAGCACCATTGGCGGCGGTGCGCTCTGGGTTCTCAAAGGCAAGTCGGAGGAAGAATACGCCGGTGCGGCCGCCTTCCTGAACTTCGTCGCCTCACCGAAGACGCAGGTCTGGTGGAGCAAGCAGACAGGCTACGTCCCGGTTACGAACACAGCCTACGAGCAGGCCAAGTCCGAGGGTTATTTCAAGGACCACCCGACCCGCGAGATCGCCATTCTCCAGCTCACGCGCGGTACCCCGACCGACAACTCGCGCGGCTTCCGCTTCGGCAATCACAATCAGGCGATGGCGCTTCTGGTGGAAGAGATCCAGGGCGTCTGGACCGGCCAGAAGACACCACAGCAGGCGCTGGATGCCGCGGCGGCCCGCGGAAACCAGATCCTTCGCCAGTATGAGCAGCTTCATGCAGCAAAGTAGAACCTTGGGAAAGATGGAAGGCGCCGCCAGGCGCCTTCGCATCCCCGATCTTCTGTCGACGGGCCGCTCGGCCGCGCCGCCGTCGGAGGCCGGATTGAAGTCCGCCCACTTCAACAAGCCGTGGCTCGCCTTCGGCCTGGTTGCGCCGCAACTGCTGATCCTGCTGTTCTTCTTTTTCATCCCGTCCTACAAGGCGCTGTCGCTGGCCTTCGTTCAGGTCGATCCCTTCGGGGGCACGCAGATTTTCGTCGGGCTCACAAATTTCCACAATCTGTTCGCAAGCTCGGAATATCGCGCCAGCGCGCTGTTCACGCTCTGGTTCACCGTCGCACAGAATGCCGCAACGCTTCTGCTTGCCGGTCTCTTTGCCTTCGCGACCGATTTCGTGATCAGGGGCAGGGGGATTTACAAGAGCATCATCCTGCTTCCCTATGCGATCGCGCCGGTTATATCGGGCGTGATCTGGGCCTTCCTGTTCAATCCGGCGGTTGGACCGATCGCTCAGCTTCTGCACGGGTTCGGCTTCGAATGGGATCCGAACCGGCGGCCTTTCGATGCGCAGCTTCTGGTGACCATCGCCTCTGTCTGGAAGAATGTCTGCTACGACTACATCTTTCTCGTCGCCGCATTGCTCGCCGTGCCTGTCTCGCTTCTGGAAGCGGCAAAGCTCGACGGCGCAAGACCCGTCCGGCGCTTCTTCACGATTTCACTTCCGCTGATCTCGCCGACGATCTTCTTCCTCGTGGTGATGAACTTCGTCTACGGCCTGTTTGAAACCTTCGGCATCATCGACGCGGTCACGCGCGGCGGCCCGGCGGGGGCGACGAACAGCCTGGTCTACAAGGTCTATCAGGACGGCTTCGTGCAACTGGATCTCGGCTCGTCGGCCGCCCAGTCCGTGCTTTTGATGCTGATCGCCATCCTGTTCACCATCGTTCAATTCCGCGCCCTCGAGCGCAAGGTCAATTACCAGGTGTAGTCATGCCCGAACGTCATCTCGGTCTATCGATCTTCTGCCACGCGATCTTGCTCGTCGGCGCGGTTTTCGTCTGCCTGCCTCTCTATTTCGCCTTCGTCGCCGGCTCGCTCACCTTGCAGGAGGTTCAGCAGGCGCCGTTCCCGGTGGTGCCGGGCACGCATTTCTTTGAAAACCTGGCCGCGGCCTGGCAGCAGGGGGAATTTTCCCAGCTGTTCCTGAATTCGATCATCGTCACCGCCGGCATCGTCATCGGCAAGCTGGCGATCTCGCTGATTGCCGCATTCGGGGTGACCTATTTCCGCTTCCCGTTTCGCATGACGGCCTTCTGGCTCATCTTCGTGTCGCTGATGCTTCCGGTCGAGGTCCGCATTATTCCGACCTACGAGGCGGTCGCCGATGCCGCCGGCCCGATCCGCTGGCTGGCCGGGACGATCGGGCTTTCCGGCGTCGTGGAACAGCTGACGGGATACAGCATCGAAGCCTCGTTGAAATGGAACATGGTCAACAGTTATGCCGGTCTGATCCTGCCGCTGATTGCCTCGGCCTCCGCCACCTTCCTGTTCAGGCAGTTCTTCCTGACGGTTCCGGATGAACTTTGTGAGGCGGCCAAGCTCGACGGCGCCGGTCCGCTGAAATTTTTCAAGGATATCCTTCTTCCGCTGTCGAGCGCCAACATCGCGGCCCTGTCGATCATCCTGTTCCTCTATGGCTGGAACCAGTATTTGTGGCCGCTGCTCTTCACGACGGACAAGGAGATGGGGACCGCGGTCCTCGGCCTAAAGCAGCTCGTTCCCGTTTCGGACTCCGCGCCTGCCTGGAACATTGCGATGAGTGCTGCGCTGCTCGTCATGCTTCCGCCGGCAGCCATCATTCTCTTCATGCAACGCTGGTTCACCAAGGGGCTGGTGGACTCCGGAAAGTAAACGCCGAATCTTAAGGATATTCAGACGATGGTGCATATCATCGGCCACCGCGGTGGCCGCAATCTCTGGCCCGAGAATAGTCTCTCGGGCTTCCGTAAACTTGCGCAAATGCCGGTCGATGGGGTGGAATTCGACGTCCACCTGACACGATCGGGAGAAATGCTCGTCATCCATGATCCGACGCTTGATCGCACGACCGACGCGCATGGCATCGTCGCCGATCTCGGTCCCGGGCAACATCGCGAAATCCGTCTCGGGGAAAGCGATGGGGAAACGATCCCGACGCTGGAAGAGGTCCTCGCCGTCTTCAAGAACACGCCCCTCGAGCTTCATATTGAACTGAAGACCCACGCCGATGGGGTGCCTTACGAGGGGCTCGCCGCCAAGGCATTTGCCGCCGTCGAGCGGCTTGGTCTTAGGGAGCGCTCGATCCTGACGAGCTTTCATCCCGATGTGCTTGCCGATATTCGCAAGGTCGCTCCTGGAATTCGCACCTTGTCGTCCTTCGACGCCAAGTCGGCCGAACGCCTCGGCCTGGCGAGCGGCCTCAGCCTGATGATGCAATGTTCGGAAATCATCGCCGTCGAAAAATCGCTGCTTCAGGCGAAGTGGGACGAGATCATCCAACTCGTGCCGCTCGACCGGCTCGGCGCCTGGGTTCCGAACGAAATGAGCGATCTCGAATATTGGCTTGCCAAACCGATCCGGCAGATCACCACGGACCGTCCGGATCTCGCCTTGCAGGCGCGGGGGTGAGGCATGCTTGATAGCCGCATCGATTATCCCGGCATGTCAGGCGCCATGGACAGCATCGACCTCGTGATCTTCGATTGCGACGGCGTGCTGATCGACAGCGAGCCGATCGCCAGCCGTACCCTGGCGGAAACGCTCCAAGGCGCGGGCATTGCGATCACCGCAGCGGAGGCGCATGTCAAATTCACCGGCAATTCGGAAAGCATCATTGCCGAGATGTGTCGGCGCGAATACGGGATCATCGATGTCGCTGCGCTGTTCGAGAAGTGGCATCTTCATCTGTTCGAGGAATTCGCGCGCTCGCTGACGCCCATTGCCGGCATTGCCGAGGTCGTCAACAGTCTCGACCGCCCTAAATGCGTCGCATCGAACAGCACGATGCGGCGGCTGCGCAACAGCTTGGGCAAACTCGATCTCTGGAGCGCATTCGGCGAAGGCGTTTTCAGCGCCGAATTCGTATCCCTGCCGAAGCCCGCACCCGATCTGCTGCTGCATTGCGCCGAGCGTTTTCGGGCCCGGCCGGCCAGATGCATCATGATCGACGACAGCGTTCATGGTGTGGCTGCGGCAATCGCCGCAGGCATGACGGCCATCGGATTCGTCGATCCGGCCGATCCGAGGCCCGGCCGCCGCGCCGTGCTCGATGCCGCCGGAGCCGCCGCCGTGGCGACAGGGGCAGGGGAGCTCACCGCCATTCTGGAAAATGTCGGAGGGAGGCTGTGATGGCGCCCCGGGGCGGAGGGCGCGCTCAGCCCCCAGCCTCCTTGCCATGTTGTCGCGACCGCGTAATGTCAGCGTCCTGGAGGCGGGGATCTTTCCAGACGACAGACTTTGAAATTGGACCGCAGCTGCTAATTAACCGATCCTTGGCGATTCGAAACGAGAGATCATGAGCGACACATCTCATACCGCAGAAGCCGGCGCTAAATATGTCATCGGCGTCGATGTCGGCACCGGCAGCGCCCGGGCCGGCCTGTTCAATATGGCCGGCAGTATGCTTGCCTCCGCCAAGCGGAATATCAGCCTGTTTCATGAAGCCGGTTCCATCGTCGAGCAATCAAGCAGCGAAATCTGGAGCGCCGTTTGCGCAGCCGTGCGAGAGGCGGTTGCCGCAGCCGGCGTCGATCCGGCTTCCGTGGTCGGGCTCGGATTCGACGCCACCTGCTCGCTCGTCGTGCTCGGCGAAGGCGGCAAACCACTTCCCGTCGGGCCTTCGGAAGATCCGGAACGGGATATCATCGTGTGGATGGACCACCGCGCCGTCCCGCAGGCGGAGCGCATCAATGCGTTTGGGCATGATGTGCTGCGTTACGTCGGCGGTCGTATTTCGCCGGAAATGGAAACACCCAAACTTCTCTGGCTGAAAGAAAACCGCCCCCAGGTTTTCGATGCCGCCTGGCAATTCTTCGATCTTGCGGATTTCCTCACCTGGCGGGCGACCGGCGATCTGTCGCGCTCGACCTGCACGGTCACCTGCAAATGGACCTATCTCGCTCATGAAAAACGGTGGGACAGTGGTTATTTCCATCAGATTGGTCTCGGTGTGCTGGCGGAGGAATGTTTTGCGCGCATCGGCAAAGTCATCGTCGAGCCTGGTTCAGCGCTCGGCCAGGGACTGACTGCGGCCGCGGCGGAGGAGCTCGGCCTGACGCCCGGAACGGCCGTGGCAGCCGGACTGATCGATGCCCATGCGGGCGGTGTCGGAACCGTCGGCGCCGATCCGCGGACCAATCTTGCCTATGTTTTTGGGACTTCTTCCTGCACAATGACATCGACTGCAGAACCGTCCTTCGTGCCCGGTGTCTGGGGGCCCTATTATTCGGCGATGGTGCCGGGCCTCTGGCTGAACGAGGGCGGCCAGAGTGCCGCCGGCGCGGCGATCGACCACCTTCTCGCCTTCCATCCGGCGGCCGGCGAGGCGAAAGAGCTTGCGAAGAGCGCCGGCGTTGCGCTGCCGGTCCTGCTTGCCGACATGGCCTCCCGCAAGGCGGGCCGTCCTTCCGACGCTGTCAAGCTGGTGGCCGGGCTGCACGTCGTTCCCGAATTCCTCGGCAACCGTGCGCCCTTTGCCGACCCCCATGCCCGCGCGGTCATTACCGGTCTCGGCATGGAGCGGGATGTCGACAACTTGGTCGCGCTCTACATCGCGGGGCTTTGTGGCATTGGCTACGGCCTCAGGCAGATCATCGAAACGCAGGCCGAGGCGGGCGTGGCCGTTGAGAACATCGTCATCAGCGGCGGGGCCGGTCAGCACGATTTCGTCCGCCAGGTGCTCGCCGATGCGAGCGGCAAGCCAGTGGTGGCGACGAAGGCCGAGGAGCCGGTGTTGCTGGGAGCGGCCATCCTCGGCGCTGTCGCCGGCCGGCAATTTGCCGATGTTGGCGAGGCGATGAGCGAGCTCACCAAGGTGGAAAAGCGCTTTCAGCCGTCAGAGGGTGAAATTTCAGATCTCCACCGCAAGCGTTACGAAGCCTTTAAGGAGCTTCAGACATTGGCGCGCAAGCTTCGCAGCGATAGCTGACAGCCCCGCGCGACAAATGCCGCGGGCTAATTATTGATGGCGATGATCGCCCAATGGCTTTCCTCGCAGGCGTTGTCGTCGCAGACTGCACCCATCCAGACGGCGCCATTTGCGAGCATCACTCCTTCGCTGTTGACGAAGAGATCCTCATATTGCTGGCGCCCGACCGCGCGGCGGGTCTCCGGCGTCACCAGATCGTCGAAATTCTCGATGAAATCCTCGGCGTTTTCGACATCATAGGTTTCGCCATCGGCCTTTACGCTCAGCGGATATTCGGCAAGGCCAGCGATGGTCTCGGCGTCGCCGGAGCGCATGGCCAAAACAAGTTGGCGCAGCGGCCTGTCGAAGACGGCAGCATTGCCGTGCAATTCCTCGATGCGGTTATAGACCTCACTATCCGACTGAGCGGCGGCGCGGCCGGTGAAGGGCGTCGTTCCGAGGAACATCACTCCGGCTAGGAGAAGGGCAGCAGATAGACGCGACATGGAAGGCTCCCGGCAAATGACATTCTGCCGCATTATGCAATCTCAATCCGATGTCCGCCTATCCAATTCTGGTGCGGCACCGGACTTTCCCGTATAAAAATCTGCCGGGCCCACTTGACGGCCCGATCGGATTGCCGCATAAAGCTCGCGAACCGTACCGTACGGTACGTATCTGGGAGCCATGACCGTGTCCGTCGATACCGCAGAGCCGAGCGAATTTTCGCCGCGCCAGAACGCCGTTCTGGAGCAGGCGCTGCGGCTGCTCGTTGATGGCGGCGAGAAAGCGCTGACAACCTCGGGTGTTGCGCGCGCCGCCAATTGCTCGAAGGAAAGCCTCTACAAGTGGTTCGGCGACCGCGACGGGCTGCTCTCGGCGATGATCGCCTATCAGGCGAGCAAGGTGCGCACTTTCGAGCGCAACGGCGAACGGCTGACGGCGGCGAGCCTGCACGACCATGTCGTCATCTTCGCGCGCGACCTGCTGGAGGTGCTCGCCGGCGACGTCTCGCTGGCGCTGAACCGGCTGGCGATCGGCCAGTCTCACCGCGACGGCTCGAAGCTCGGCAAGCTCCTGCTTGAACGCGGCCGCCGCCAGATCGACCGGCGCGCCATGGCGCTGATCGACGCCGGCAAGAGGGCAGGGCTGCTGCGCTTTGCCGATGCCGACGAAGCCTATCACACGCTTTACGGCCTTGTTGTTTCCGACCTGCATGTGCGCATGCTGCTCGGCGAACCCGGCCTCAAGGATACCGCGCGCCAGGCGGAGAGGGCGGTGACCGCCTTCCTCCGGCTTTACGGCACGGAGAAGGTTCTGGCGGAGATGCCGGCTCTCGGCTGATTTCGCCTTAATGACAGTCAACAGGACAAGCACAAGGGAAGGAACTTCAAATGCGCGTCTATTACGATCGTGATGCCGATCTTAACCTCATCAAGGCCAAGAAGGTCGCCGTCATCGGCTACGGCTCGCAGGGCCGCGCCCATGCGCTGAACCTCAAGGACAGCGGCGCCCAGAACCTCGTCATCGCTCTCAAGGCCGGTTCGCCCACGATCAAGAAGGCCGAAGCCGACGGCTTCAAGGTCATGACCGTCGCCGAAGCCGCCGGCTGGGCCGACCTGATGATGATGGCGACGCCGGACGAGCTGCAGGCCGACATCTACAAGGCCGACATCGCACCGAACATCCGCGACGGCGCTGCCATCGCCTTCGCCCACGGTCTCAACGTCCACTTCGGCCTGATCGAGCCGAAGGCTTCCGTCGACGTCGTCATGATCGCCCCGAAGGGCCCGGGCCACACGGTTCGCGGCGAATACCAGAAGGGCGGCGGCGTTCCCTGCCTCGTCGCCGTTCATCAGAACGCGTCCGGCAATGCGCTTGAACTCGCTCTCTCCTACGCCTGCGGCGTCGGCGGCGGCCGCTCGGGCATCATCGAAACCAACTTCCGCGAAGAGTGCGAAACTGACCTCTTCGGCGAACAGGTCGTTCTCTGCGGCGGCCTCGTCGAGCTCATCCGCGCCGGTTTCGAAACGCTTGTTGAAGCCGGCTATGCCCCTGAAATGGCCTATTTCGAATGCCTGCACGAAGTGAAGCTGATCGTCGACCTGATCTATGAAGGCGGCATCGCCAACATGAACTACTCGATCTCCAACACGGCCGAGTGGGGCGAATACGTCACGGGTCCGCGCATCATCACCGAAGAAACCAAGGCTGAGATGAAGCGCGTCCTGAAGGACATCCAGACCGGCAAGTTCACCTCCGAGTGGATGCAGGAATACCGGTCGGGCGCCGCCCGCTTCAAGGGCATCCGCCGCAACAACGACAGCCATCAGATCGAGGAAGTCGGCGCCAAGCTGCGCGGCATGATGCCCTGGATCGGCAAGAACAAGCTGGTCGACAAGAGCGTGAACTAAGCTGTTCCAGTAAAGTAAATAGCGAGGCCGGAGTAAATCCAGCCTACAGACCGCTGATAACCCCCGGCTGCGCTGGGGGTTATTTGATTCGTTGCGACATGCTGAAGAAACCTGCTCCCGAACAGGCGGCAATCGAGCACCGATTGGTAGTGATCACATCACGCGAAGCAGGAGACGAGCCTCGGTTTGTTGGGAACGGAACTGGAGTTGATCGGTTAGTGCGATATTTCGATCTGCTTCAGGGACCAAATGCCTAAGGCTGGAATTCTTACCTTTCACCGCTGCATCAATTACGGTTCCTATTGGCAGGCACGCTGTCTGGCGGAAGGCCTAGCATCCATGGGAGTAGAAGCCGTTCTTCTGGAACATATGTCCGATCGCGTGAACCGCGCGGAATGGCAATGCGCGCTGCAACCGCTGCTTCCTGCCGCAACGCCAAGGGAAGACTACCCGCTCTACAAAGCGAAGATCCGGAAATTCTTTCACTCGTTTGCCAGTCTACCTCTTTCATCGCCCTTTCCCTTGGAGAACCCAGCCGCGATGGACGACTATTCGCTCATCGTCGTCGGCAGCGACGAGGTGTGGAACCTTCGCCATCCCTGGTATGGTGGGTATCCGCTGTTTTATGGAGAGGGCCTGCGATGCGGGCGTCTTGTCTCCTATGCCGCGACGTTTGGAAGTCTGGCGTCGTCGGAGCGACTGGAGGGTTGGGCGGAAAAGCTGCGAAAGTTTTCTCATATTTCTGTCCGGGATCTCCATTCGGAGCGGATCATCCGCGAGACATTGGGACTGGAGCCCGAACTCGTTCTCGACCCGTGCCTGCAATTTCCGCAGACGATGAAGGCGAGCAGGGATGAGGGGGAGGCGGCAACCTATATAGCCGTCTACGGGCACAGTTTTCCCACGTGGTTCCAGGATGCAGTGCGCCGATGGGCAGGAGACCGGGGCTATCCGCTTGTCAGCATCGGCTATCGGAACGATTGGGCCGACGAGCAATGGATTGATGCCGGGCCGGAGGACTTCGCCGGCTTCATTTCCGAAGCAAAGGCTGTCGTGACGAACTTCTTTCATGGATGCGTGTTCTCGCTTGTCAACGAGAAGCCGTTTGCATGCGTCCTCTCCGATTACCGCTCCAACAAGATTCGCGATCTAACGCGGCTCGTCCGAGCTGGACATCACGTGCTGACCGAAGATACGTCCCCGTCGCATCTGGATGTTATCCTCGGTAATCCACTTCCGACGGGTATTTCGCAGCGAATATCCTCCCTGCGCGATACCTCCAACGCCTATCTCAGCCATGCCTTGCAATAGCTCCGATCAAAAGAATCGGCTCGCGCCGTGCATCGCTCCCAAGGATATTGCAGGCTCGGGCTTCTGCATCGGCTGCGGCTCCTGTGTCGCAAGGTCATCGCGACCTGATGTGCACATGAAACTCGACCGGTACGGGCAGATGAAGCCGACAGGCCCGAAGACGTGGTTGCAGGGCAGTGATGAAGAATTGGCGCGAATTTGCCCGTTTTCGCCGGTGGCCCGGGACGAGGACGAATTGGCGGCCGAGTATTTTGCCGCTGCGAAAAACCGAGACCCTCTGCTGGGGCGTTTCGAGGCCGCCTTTGTCGGCTACGTCGAGGAAGGGGAATATCGTTCGAGCGGCAGCTCCGGCGGCATGGTCACCTGGGTGGCGGCGGAACTGCTGCGCCTGGGGCTTGTCGACTGTGTCGCTCACGTCAAGGAGAGCGATGATCCGCAATCGGAAGGACGCCTGTTTCATTATTCGCTGTCGCGCAATCTGCAGGAACTTCAGGCGGGCGCCAAATCTCGATATTATCCTGTCGAGCTTTCCGGCGTGCTTCAGTCCATTCGTGAGGCGCCGGGCCGGTATGCCGTGGTTGGCATTCCCTGTTTCATCAAGGCGGTGCGACTGGCCTGTGCCGATGACCGGGTATTGAAAGAGCGAATTGCCTTCACGCTTGGGCTATTTTGCGGCCATATGAAAAGCGCGCGCATGGCGGAGAGCTTCGCATGGCAGATGGGGCAGGACATCCGGAAGGTTAAACGGCTCGACTACAGGAAGAAAACTCAGGACCGGCCTGCGAATTGGTATCGGGCGCAGCTGACGCTCGAAAACGGAGAGACGTGCGCCCAAGACTGGTGGGATCTGGTCGATGGGGACTGGGGTGCGGGCTTTTTTCAGAATTCCGCCTGCAATTTCTGCGACGACGTCGTTGCAGAAACGGCCGATATCGCTTTCGGGGATGCCTGGAAGGAGCCCTACTCCTCTGATGGAAGAGGAACGAACGTGGTGATCGTCCGCTCAAATGCACTTCTGGATGTGATCCATGCGGGGATCGCTGAGAAGAGGATCGCATTGTCTTCTGTCGATTCCGCCTTCGTTGTGGCCACCCAGGCAGCCGGATTCCGCCAGCGTCGTGAAGGCCTCGCATTCCGGTTGAGCTGGCCGCGTATGGGTATGCGCCCGCGCAAACGCGTCCGTGCCGGCAGCCACGGCCTGTCCCGGCAGCGCATGGCGGTCTACATCATGCGCTATTGGATCAGCTTCTGGAGTCATCGTGTCTTTGCAATCGCCGATTTCTTGCACAGCCCCAGACTTTACATTCTGTGGGCTCGTGCGGCCCTGGCATGCTATCAGGGGATCGCTTATTCCAGGGGGCCGATCGGCAGGATAGCCCAGAGCCTGGGTTTAGCCGGCTCCGAGGGACGCACGTGATTCAAGCCCCAGCAATCGGGCAGCCGACTTGGCAACGCGTGACACATATCCGCTATCTCTGCGCGGGGCATAACGTTCGACCATTTCCTCGCAGAAGCCGGCGAATTCTTCGGGCACCAGGGGCGCGCTGGTATGGTGCGGCGCGATACCTCTATGCTCCGGTGTGAAGCAGAATGTCACCGTTACCTCGAAATCTTCGAGGGCCTGCATCTGTCGGTCGAACCAATCGAGAGCATTGGGCCGGAATCGGTCCGCCCAGGAAAGCCCGGTGCGCACAGATTTCACGCCCAACCGCCGCATCCAGGCAGCGGCCTCATCCAGCCGCGGGTCTTCGAAGTGGAACCATTGCACCAGCCCGAAATCCGGCGTGTGTTTGGCAAACTCCTCAAGCGCCGGTTTGGGCGTTCCGTCTTCGCGCAGAATGCCCATATAGTAGTGCCGATAATAGGAGGAGCCTTCGGCTTCGCGATGACGCGTTGTTGCCTCCCATGATCGGGGGAGGTCGTAGAGGCTGTACCATTGGCAGCGCTCGACTTTGCCCTTGAGCAACTCGGCAGTTCGTTGTAGGCCCCATAACTGCACTTCCTCCGCGCCGAAGGTCGAGACGCCCACTTCGCTGACCCAGATCGGCAGATCGGTGACGGCGCGAATTTCGTTGATTTTCTCCGGCCAGTCATGAATCTGCCAGAGGTTCCAGTCGAGGGGGAAACCATGCAGCGCGACGGCATCGAGGTGATCGAGCACGCCGTAATTCTTCATGCGGCTGATGAAGAAGGGGTCTATCGGAGATATTCCGCCGAGCACCTTCGTCAGTTCCGGATTCTTGGCTGCGATGGCATCGGCCGCGAGGATTGCCATTTGCGCAAACAGGCTCCATTCGGGATCGATCTCAGGATCCCAGTGCGATTTGTTGTTCGGCTCGTTCCAGATCATTGCAGCTTCGATCATTTGATTTCCCCGGGCAGGATTTAACGAACGGGTTATAAGGTCACTTCGTTGAGCGTCATCACTTTTGCCCCCCAGTCGCCGATCACAACCGTCGTGACGGACGCAGGCGCAATATCAAATCTGGGCCAAGCATCGATCGGCAGTCCCAGAACATGGCTGACAGCCGCCTTGATGACATCGGCATGGGACACAAGAGCTATTCGCTTCTCATTCCCGCCGCTGGTCAGGCTCTCCATAAGGCCGAAAATTCGGGTCTGGACCTCCAGCATGGTCTCGCCTCCTGGGGTGCGGGTGAGGCTGCGTGTGTTATTCCAGCGGCGCCACAGGGGATCGTCATTGAGAACGTCGAAGGTTTTTCCGGACCAGTTACCGAAATTCACTTCGTCCAAAGCATCGTCTGTTTGCGGCAGAGAGAGGCCACAGGCTGATGCGATACCTTCTGCCGTCTCCCGTGTTCGTTCGCGCGGGCTGGTGTAGATCTCATTGATGTCCTCGCGCCGCAGCCTCTGCCCGAGACGCTGAACTTGCGAGCGGCCGGCTTCGCCCAGCGAAATACCGGCTGTACGGCCCGCCAGGAAATTCCCGACATTGTCATGCGCGGCGTGACGTACCAGGAAGAACGTTGCCGTCATTCCGCGGCTCCGCGCAGAACATCCTCCTGGTCGTCAATGAAATTCTGCGTTCGGCGGCGGGCCTCGTAATCGGTGAACTGTTGCGGCGGCGACTTCATGAAATAGCTCGACGGCCCTGTCAGAGCTCCGCCCAGGCCTCGGTCGAGGGCCAGTTTGGCGCAGCGTATTGCATCGATGACCACGCCGGCGGAATTGGGCGAGTCCCACACCTCAAGTTTGAGCTCTGCATTGAGCGGCACGCCCCCGAAAGTGGTGCCCTCGAGACGGATATAGGCCCATTTGCGGTCGGTGAGCCACGGGACATGGTCACTTGGCCCGACATGTACATCGTCCGCAGGAAGCGGAATATCCAATTGGCTGGTGACCGACTGGGTCTTGGAGATCTTCTTCGATTCCAGCCGCTCGCGCTCCAGCATATTCAGAAAATCGGTGTTTCCGCCGAAATTGAGCTGATAGGTGCGATCCACACGCACGCCCCGTTCACGGAAGAGATTGACGAGCATTCTGTGGACGATCGTTGCCCCCACCTGACTCTTGATATCGTCGCCGATGATCGGCAGCTTCCGGGCAGCGAACTTCTGCTGCCATTCCGGTTTGGAGGCTATGAACACCGGAATGCAATTGATAAAGGCGCAACCTGCCGCCAGCGCCTGTTCGGCGTACCATTTCGTTGCTTCTTCCGAGCCAACGGGAAGATAGGAAACCAGTACGTCCGTCCGGCTTTGCCTGAGGATTTCCGCCACGTCCGCCGGCGGCTCCGTCGATTCTTCGATCCGATCCTTAAGATACCTCCCTATCCCATCCATCGTCCTGCCGCGGTTCACCTCGACTCCAAGCGGGGCGACATCTGCGAAACGTTGCGTGTTGTTTGGCTCGGCGTAGATCGCCTCCGCGACATCGCGCCCTACCTTTGAAGCCGCGACGTCGAAGGCGGAGGATATTTCAATATCGTGCACGTGATATCCACCGAGGTCGATGTTCATCAGGCCTGGAACCGGCTCCTTTTCCCGGGCGTTATCATAGTAGGTAAGTCCTTGAACCAATGACGAGGCGCAATTGCCAATTCCCACCAATCCAACGCGAATGGATTTCGAACGCATGGTTCCCTCCAGGGGCTGCTTGCTGAGGCATCTACAAAGCTAACAAGCGGGAACTGCGACGGTTCCCGACCTTCCCGTTTTTTCCGGTCGCCTCTGACGACGATCCAACCATCTCGGGCAGGCATTGCTGCAAAGAAGGAGGACCGGATGCTGGTCTATGGCGATGTCGAGCACATCGAGAATGCAGCAGCAGTACGCGCATCGATTTCACAAATAATAATGGCGTGCATCGACATGCAGCCGAGCCGGCAGCGCCACGAAGCCTTGGTTCGAGCATTCATCCTGACTGGCGAACTCGTTCAGGGACTGGCCGATCAGGAATTCGGGAGAATAGGCGCGGACGATATGTCCGAGCTTCAGGACGCAGGCGCGAAACTTCTGCGCATCCAGGCACGGGCGATCATGCAATCGTGGCGAAACGGGTTTGCCGGCAGTTTGTCCTTTCCAGAGGATTGGACAGCCAAACTCGATTCACTCGCCAGTGCCGATCCGGTGCGGATGAAGCGCGCCGAGGGTTACGCCTTTTATGCTTTGTATCCCGAGAGCTATATCGAGGCGGCTTCGATCTCGAATTTGACGCCTAAAACAGTCGTCCTCGGGATCCGAAGCATCGGAACCGGACTCGCGGCCCTGGTTTCGGCAGCCTTGGGTGCGGAGCCGGCCTATTCGCTGCGCCCGACTGGTCACCCCTTCGAGCGGCGCGTACGCGTTACACCGGCTTTTTCCAAGCGCATTCTTGCCGACCGCAACACCGATTTCGCCATCGTCGATGAGGGGCCGGGGCTATCGGGGAGCTCGTTCGGCTGCATTGCGGACTGGTTGCAGGCGAACGGCGTTGCGTCTGGTCGGCTTCATTTTTTCCCGAGCCACACGGGTGAACCGGGCCCGCGTGCAAGCGAGCCGCATCGGAGCCGTTGGCGAGATCGGCCACGCCATGTCGTCAGCTTCGACGATCTTGCTCTCAAGGCCCAAGATCCGAAACATCGTTTGCAGACATGGGCCGCCGATGTTGTCGGAGTTGAGCGTTCGTCGTGGCGGGACCTGTCCGGTGGCGCATGGCGCGCTGTTCGGTATCGCAATCCTTCATATTGGCCGCCGAGCTATATGCAGATGGAAAAACGCAAATTCCTGATGGAAGCCGAAGGAGGGGCATGGCATGTCAAGTTTGCCGGGCTCTGCGGGAGCGACGTGGATAAGGCCAGAAGAGGCTCTTTGCTGAGCGAAGCCGGCTTTATTCCGAAGATTGCCGGCACCTGTTACGGATTTATTGTCGAGGAGTGGCTGGATGGAACTCCCCTCGACAATAGTGGTGCAAGCAGGCGCGACATCGTCGATCACCTCGGACGTTATCTCGGTTTTCGCGCCCGTCACCTCCCGGCACGAAACGGCGGCGCGTCGATCCGGAAACTGTGCGAAATGGCTGTTTTCAATATTGCGGAAGCCGCAGGATCGGACACGGCAGAGAAATTGAGGTGCGTGATAGACAGGCCCGAGCGGCTAGCCGGACGATTGCGACGGGTCGATACGGACAACCGGCTTCACCCATGGGAATGGCTGACGACCACCAGCGGGCGCATCATGAAGACGGATGCGCTCGACCACAATGCGGCCCACGATCTGATCGGGTGCCAGGACATTGCCTGGGACGTCGCGGGTGCCTGCGTGGAATTCGAATTCTCGAGCAAGGAGCGCGATCGTCTCGCCAATCTCGTCAGTCGGGAAGCGGACTGCGATTTGCGCGGCGATGTGCTCAATTTTTTTGAGCCCTGCTATCTCGGTTTTCAGATAGGTCTGTGGTCGCAGGCGAGGGTCAGCGTCGATGGCGCCGAGGCGGAGCGCGTTGAAAACACCATCAAACGTTACCTGGACCGCCTGCGGCAATTGATCGGACCCTGACTGCGAAGCAGTCTGGATCGGAAAATTTTTCAGCAAAGTGATGGAGGCGGTTCCGCCATCGGATGGCGGCTTCCATGTTCCACCAGATAAACCTCCCGTTCCGGATTAGCACGAATGACAAACCCGGCGCTTCTCAGCATCGCTTCGACCGCTGCCTTATTCGGAATGAACCAATTTGTGGGGTCGCCAGCGTAACGTTCTTCAACGAAATACATTTTGGGAAAGCCGCGCTGCTCAAATATCGTCGTGTTGAAGAAGTCGTAATTTTCGCTGAGTGCCGCGACTTCCTCTTCACCCCGCTGCATGCATTGAAACAGCATCTGGCCGCCGACGACATGCTCATGCAGAAGGTCGAGTGCCAGCAGCGGATGCCGCAGGTGATAAAGGACACCCATGAAAAGAACCAGGTCAAATCTCTGCTTCAGTTTTTCCACCTCGTATACCGACATCAGCTTGAACTCGATATCCTCACCTGTCTGTCTGGCTGCGAACTCGGCTTGCCTGAGATAATGCGGGTCGGAATCGATTCCGACGACCCGCCCGGCATTTCTTCTCTTCATTTCAAGTGAATAGAATCCGGCGTTGCAGCCGATGTCGAGAACGCTGCATCCCTGGAGATCTTCAGGCACAACCTGCTGAAAATGGGCCCATTTGAAGGACGGATAGTCACCAAGGAAATGATCCGGCGCGGTCTGAACGCCGTTAATCCGCAGATTGTGAAACCATGGCCTCAGGGCTGCGATGTCGCTTTCCAGTCGAGCCTTCTCGTTCATTCCGTACTCCGATCCGCAGTGTCGATCATTCCTTGGACTGCGCCGCCGAGATGTGTGTCCGGTTACGTTTGAATTTTCTGATCGCCGACCGTATCTGCTCGACGGAACGGGGGCCGATCCCCGCGAGCTCAAGAAGTTCGGCGTTCTTCATGTCTGCCAATTGGCTCATTCGGTGAACTCCACTTCTGGCGAGCGAACGGGCTATCCATCCAGGGAGACAGGTGGTCAATAAGGGATCTTCGGTATCTCCCCCTCCAATCTTCGTCCGCTTTTGAGATACCTGCGGCATGTTCAGCTTTAGCCGGCTTCGTCAGATTGTGGCCGAACCCTCTTGATGGTTTTCGGTTCCCGCTGAAGAAGAAAAACCGCCAATTGTGTGCGAGATTGTCCTTCTCGGCCCACACAAAGATCTCTGGACGGTGAACTTAATCATGGGAGTTGTTCGACGGATTGGTGTTGGGCGGCATATCTCCTGGGCGGATGATGCGCGAATTACCGGTGTCGGGCGCCGGCTCCACCATCTCGGTATCGCCGACGGGAGGGGGCCTGAGTTCGCCGTTGCATTCGTCCAGTTTCTTGGAGAGATCTTGATGGTCATCCGTTGAATCGCGGCCCTGGTTTGGCTGTGACGGGGCGACGCATTTGTCAGGCGGCGCCTGCGCGTTCGCTTGGAGCGGTAGGGTAAGGACCGCCACGGCGAGCGACAGCGCGCTGAGGAGGCGTTTGAACTTCCGGGATGCGGTCGGCATGCCTGAAATCTCCGTTTGGTGTTTATCCAGATGTCGTCTCAGTCCTTCTTCGAATTCGGCGTCCACCAAGTCTTTAGGGGCCGGCCGCAGGGGCAATCTGCATCTGCGCAGGCTGAAACTTGTCCTGCACTCCGGAAAGTGGCTCCTGACCGGTCAAGCGCTCGTCGGCCGAGGCCTGATGTCCCTGGGTTTGGGCGGTCGAATTCGTCGTTTCCGTTCCGACGCCGGGGTTCGAATCGAAAGTCCGCGCCGTTTTCGAATTCATCGAGCCTTGAGGATTCCCCGAAAGCTGGTCGGTGCCAATTGGCTGCGGCGTGACTTTGCCGTCGGATGAAGCGACGCGCCAAACGGTATTGCCGGCATCATCGGCAACAAGCAGCGCTCCTGTCCCATCGATCCCCACTCCGACCGGCCGCCCTTTTGCCTGATCACCCTGGATAAAGCCTGTGACGACGTCCTGCGCCTTGTCAGATGGCTTGCCATTCTGGAACGGTACGAAGACAACTTTGTAGCCATTGAAGCTATTCCGGTTCCAGCTGCCGTGCTCGCCGATGAAGGCGCCGTTGGCATATGCGGCTGGCAGCGCGGAATTCATCGAGAAGGTCAGTCCGAGCGCGGCAACATGGCTGGACAGGGCGTAGTCCGGTGAGATTGCCTTTTCGACCATGTCGGTCCGTATCGGATGGACGCGAGCGTCGACGTGGTTGCCGTAGTAGCTCCACGGCCAGCCGTAGAAGGCGCCATCCTCCACAGAGGTCATATAGTCGGGAACGAGGTTCGGGCCGAGCTCGTCACGCTCATTGACGACAGTCCAGAGCGCACCCGATTCGGGGTTGAAGGCGAGACCGTTCGGGTTGCGCAGACCGGAGGCGAAAACGCGGGCGGCGCCGGTCTGCCGGTCGACCTGCCAGACCGCTGCACGGCCTTTTTCTGCTTCGAGCCCGTTCTCAACGATGTTGGAATTTGATCCGACCGAGGCATAGAGCGTCTGGCCGTCAGGGCTGAGGGCCAGATCCTTTGTCCAATGATGATTGATCGGGCCGCCGGGAAGCGGCGTCAGGATTTTCGGCTGCGCGGTCACCTCGTTCCGGCCGAGTTCGTAAGGGTAGGCAAGGATGGCGCTCGTCGTGGCGACGTAAAGCGTATTGTCTATCCAGGCAAGGCCGAAGGGAGAATCGAGCTTCGTCAGCAGGTCATGGCGTTCATCGACGGTGCCGTCGCGATTGGTGTCACGCAGCAGGGTAATGATATTGCTCTCTTTCTGTTCGCCGCCGCCGCCGTGGGCGATCGACATGATCCAGCCGCGGATGAGATCCTTCGGCCGCGAGGTCGGTTCGCCAGTCGGGCCGCGGGACTGGACGACGAGCACGTCGCCGTTGGGCAGGGTATGGACGGTGCGTGGATTGGCAAGGCCCTTCGCATAGGCGCTGATCTTCAAGCCGTCGGGGACGGCCGGCGTCTCTCCTTCCTTCCAGCCGACCACTTCCGCGAGCTTGAGATCAGATATCAGGGAGGAAGATGGCTCAGGCAGAACCGGATTCGGGCCGATCTGCTGCGACAGATCGAATTCGGCCTCCTGCGCCGACGTGCCGAATCCGAGGAAGAGCGATAGAACCGAGGTGCCGAGAACGAGGGATCTCATCATCATATCCTCCAGGCCAATCTGGCATATTTTCGGGCGGAAACAGCGGCTGCCACCAGGCAAAGCGCTGATGTAACGGCCGAGAGCGCCAGTCCATAAGGCACGACGGCAGTCCATCCGTCGCCGGCATGGACAAGGCTGTTCAGGAAGGCGAGGGCGAGGATGATCATGTAGAGAAGCACAGACGGGAAAGCCGACCGCAGCGGACGAGTGCGGGGCCGCGCGAGGTCAATCAAGCCAGCCAGGATCGCAATCACGCCGAACACCAGGCCGGCGCACAACAGCCAGGCGGAGAAGTTCTGCCACATGAGGTTGTTGCTCTGCCAGAAGGCGATATCGGTCGCGAGCGCAAGCGTGAAGCAGACGAAAGGGAACGGGACGAAGAGCGACTGTATCGGATAGGCGGTCGCGTCTCGATCGTTGGGGGAAAGTACAGCCATGGCATGCTCCGAGCGGCAAGAGCGCAGATATGCGATCCAACCGTGGAGGCAGCGGATAGTTCCGTTGCGGCGGCACCTGTTTGTCGATCGCCTCCTCGGCGAAATCGCGGAATTGCGGCGGCCGCCTTTCGCGTTGCACTGCCGGAATGACAATGTGGGGGCACTATCCTCTGTCGGTCATTCCTGCGACAGGCGGAGGAATGACGAAGGGGCGGCGTTTCACCTGAAAGCGCGACGGTGCCAGATCGCCGTCGAACACGGGGCGAAGCGCCGACCTTTATCGTTGCGCACGCACGATGAGCCAGCGGGTCGGCTTGCCGTCATATCCTCCGCCGTCGCTTTCCTGGACGGCGAGATTGCGCCAGCCGCCTGCTGTCAGAAGCGCCGACAGCCAATCGGCGGATGGATAGTTGTAATAGCGCCCGAAGCCATCATGCCCTTCGGCTTCTCCCGATTTGAAGCTTGCGTGGAGGATGCCGCCGGTTCTGAGCGCGCGGTGAATACGGGCGAAGATGTCGGCCAGGGTTGATCTCGGGACATGAAGGAGGCTCGCTTCGGCCCAGACGCCGTCGAACGCGGCCTCGGCGTTGAGATCCTCGAACAGCATGACCTTGACCTTCCTGCCGATTCGCGCCTCGGCCTGTGCCGCGAGTTCGGGTGAGCCGTCGGTTGGCGTCACGTCGAAGCCTTGAGAGAGCATGTAGGCACTGTCCTGGCCGCCGCCGCAGCCAAGTTCGAGGATCGCCGCCCCCGGCGCAAGTCGGGCAAGGAAAGTGTCGAGCTTCTGTTTCGGCAGGCTGCGCGCGCGGTTGGCATATATCTCTGCGTTATTGTCGTAGAAGGCGGAGGTGCTGTCATGGGGCATGATGGGTGGCCGGTCCGGTTCGTCGGTTGGATTGGAGATGTCTTTCGGCAAGCCGGTCGGCGCCGATGATGTCGATGACGAGGATGCCGTCGGGTATTTCCCGGTAGAAGGCGACATGGCGCATGTGGAGGAGGCGGCGCAGGCCGGCGCCAAGCGCGTCGCACTCGTCGCCCATGGAGGGCACGCGCGAAAGGAGTATGAAAATCCGGTCCCAATCGAGAAGGTAGGCATCCGCCTGCGCCTCGCCGAAATGCAGATTGGCATATTCGTCGATGCCTGACAGTACGGCGTCGGCCGTTCGGGTCAGCCTATAGGTTGATGTCATGCAGCTTCACCTTCGTTTCCAGCAGGATATCGGGAATGCGCCGGTCGCTGATACCGCTCTCCTCGGCCTGCCTCAGGATCTCGCGCAGTTCGTCGTCGTCGAGCTTGCGGTGGTCCTGGTCCTTCACGATCAGCTCCGCCAGGAATGCGCCGGCGCTGTCGTATCTGCCGCTTGCGACACGGCGCGCGATGTAATCCGCCAGATTATCCGGAAGCGAGATCGTCATTTTCGCCATTGAATTCGCTGCCGTCCGTGCGTGCCGGTTCAGCTGTCCCTGATGCCCGTTACCATTCCCCACCTCGTGATAGAAGCGTTGTCGCCCGCAGTCGAGCGCTTGGGTCACATGATGGTCAGTCTTCTTTATCGATGTAGACGGCGCGTTCGAGATCCTTGAAACGGGCGTCTCAGGTCAGGATGTCGGCATCGTGGCGCTCGCGGTCGCGTAAATGATCGCATGGGCGGCGGCGAGTTTGAGAACTGCGGCCAGCCCGATGGCTTTGCGGGCGAGGCCGAGAGCGGCGCCACCATGTCGGTGTTGACGCCGTCGTTCGCGTGGAAGGTCTGAAGTTCAGGCCGGGATGAGGCGCGTCCAGCCGTGCTCGTCGTTCGTTACGCCCTTCTGTAGACTGACGAGCTGCTGGCGCAGTTCGCTGGTCAGCTTGCCGGTCTGTCCGTCTCCGACCAGAAACTCGCCGCCGGCATGTCGAACCAGGCCGATGCCCGCCAGCACTGCGGCAGTGCCGCAAGCGAAGGCCTCGACGAGCCTGCCGCTGGCGGCATCCTCTTGCCATTCCGCGAAGGAGTAGGGACGCTGTTCCACGCGCAAGCCTCTTTCTTCTGCGAGCACGATGACGGAAGCCCGGGTGATGCCCGGCAGGATCGTGCCGCCAAGGGGCGGGGTCACCATCGATCCATCATTCATCACGAAGAAGACGTTCATGCCGCCGAGTTCTTCGACCCAGCGGTGCTCCGCGGCATCGAGGAAGACGACCTGATCGCAACCCCTCTTGGACGCCTCGGCTTGCGCCACGAGGCTGGCTGCGTAGTTTCCGCCGCATTTTGCAGCGCCCGTGCCGCCGTTGGCTGCACGGGTGTATTCGGTTTCGACCCAAAGAGAGACGGCCTTCGCGCCGCCCTTGAAGTAGGCGCCGACCGGTGAGGCGATGACGCAGAAGACATATTCCTGAGCCGGACGAACGCCGAGAAACGCCTCGTTGGCGAACATGAAGGGGCGAAGGTAGAGGCTGGCGTCGCCGGATGGAATCCAAGCCTTGTCGACGCGGACCAGTGCTTCGACCGCCTTCAAAAAGAGTTCTTCGGGCACCGGAGGCATGGCCATGCGGGTCGCCGACTGCGCGAAGCGGCGTGCGTTCTCTTCAGGCCGAAAGAGCAGAATCCGGCCATCGTCTGCCTTGTAGGCTTTCATGCCCTCGAAGATTTCCTGAGCGTAGTGCAGCACGGCGCTCGCAGGATCGAGCTCCAAGGGCCGCCTGGGCGTAACCTTCGCATCGTGCCAGCCCTTGTCGGCTGTCCATCGCGCCAGGACCATGTGATCCGTGAAGACCTTGCCGAAGCCGGGCGTCTCCAGTGCCTGGACGCGGTCGGCGTCCGGGACGGGGGACTTGTGGAGTTCGATTTTGATTTCAGGAGAGGCCGACGTCACGGTCATTGCTGGCACCTTGATAGTAAATTGAATAGTGGCGGCGACACTACCGCCGCCGAGCCGGTCTTGGAAAGGTCTGAAGCAGCCGGTTTCGGCTTGATCAGAGGAATAATCGCTCGATGTGGCCGACGTCGAGCAGCAAATTCGAAATCGAGCGCGGTCGATCGTGGATGGCGTCACCATCAAGTGAATCCGCGACATCAATAGTACCCCGAAAGGATTCGGTCGGCTCGGGAATTTCATTCTTATCGGGAACGACGTTCGCGAATTTTGCACCAAGGCCTCGGAAATAAGATTCGCTGACTTGTCACCATGACAAGAAAATAGGTCAGCATTATTGACATAATTTTCGCCGCATGATTTGTCGGCGATATAGAAAATCCGAGGAAACATCCATGCTGAACTGGGACACCATGTTTGCGTCGCGCTCGTCGCGCATGCGCGCATCCGAAATCCGCGAGCTCCTGAAGCTTCTCGACCAGCCCGACATCATTTCCTTTGCCGGCGGAATTCCGGATCCGGCGCTGTTTCCGGCCGAGGAATTCCAGCGGGCCTATGCTGATATTTTCTCGGGTGCGGCCGTCAACTCGGCGCTGCAATATTCGGTCAGCGAAGGCTATAAGCCCCTGCGCGAATGGCTGATCGGGCAGATGGGTGCGCTCGGTATTCCTTGCGGACTCGACAATGTCTTCATCGTTTCCGGTTCGCAGCAGGGGCTCGATTATCTCGGCAAGCTCTTCCTGTCGCCCAATGATACCGCGCTCGTGACCTGGCCGACCTATCTTGGCGCGCTGCAGGCCTTCAACGCCTATGAGCCGGCCTATGACCAGCTGACGCCGAGCGGCAATCGGACGCCCGGGTCCTACCGCGTGGCGGCTGCGGCTGCCGGCGGCAAGGTGAAATTCGCCTATCTCTCCGCAGATTTCTCCAATCCGACCGGTGAAACGGTCGATCTCGCCGGCCGCAAGCGGGTGCTGGCGCTCGCCGAAGAGCTCGATATCGCCGTCATCGAGGATGCGGCCTACCAGTCGCTGCGTTACGACGGCGAGCCGATCCCGCCGATCCTGGCGCTCGAGATCGCTGAAAAGGGCCATATCAACGATACGCGCACGATCTATTGCGGCAGCTTCTCCAAGACGCTGGCGCCCGGCCTTCGCGTCGGCTTCATCGTCGCCAATGCGCCCGTCATCCGCAAGCTGGTGCTGATGAAGCAGGCGGCCGACCTGCATTCCTCGACGATCAACCAGATGGCGATATCGGATGTCGCCGTGCGCGGTTTCGACAAGCAGGTCGCCAAGATTAAAGCGGTCTACAGCCATCGCCGCGGCTGCATGCTGGCGGCGCTCGAGAAATACATGCCCACGGGCACCAGCTGGACGAAGCCGGAAGGCGGCATGTTCATCTGGATCACGCTGCCGGAGGGCATGGACGGCGCCAAGCTGCTGGCGAAATCGCTCGAAACGGCCAAGGTTGCCTTCGTGCCCGGCAAAGCCTTCTTCGCCGACGGCTCGGGCGCCAATACCTTCCGCGTCAGCTTCTCCTGCGCCAACGAGCAGATGATCGAGGACGGCATCAGCCGTTTGGGTAGGTTGGTTGCTGAGGAGATTGGTGGCTGAGTGTTGGGAGTGGCAACGAAACCGTTGTGCCGTGCAGCCCCCTCATCTGCCTGCCGGCATCTTCTCCCCGCTGGGGAGAAGGGACCTGCGGCAACGTCTCGCTTCCAAGAAACGTCTGCAGTGGAAAGAGAAGCAAGCAGCTTGCTCCCTCTTCTCCCCAGCGGGGAGCAACCATGTTTAATTTTTGCGGTATTGTGGCGTCCATTCGGTCTTGCGAAAGAGGATTGTGTTGGCGAGGACGATGAGTTTTCGGGCGACGGCTATAACGGCGCACAGGTGTTCCTTTCCGCTCTGACGCAAGCGCGTGTAGAAAGCGGCGAGATCCGGATTGTGCCGGGTTGCCGTGAATGCGCACATGAACAGGCTCTTTCGCAGG
>NZ_JAULSE010000034.1:0-35558 GCF_030518245.1 Rhizobium sp. CBN3 | reverse complement strand
GCTGACGGCGTCGCCCTGGTTGAGCGCCTGCGTCGCCGCCCGGCTGTTGTCGAGCGTATAGGTCCAGCTGCCGGTGGCGGCATTGAAGCTGAAGCTGCCATAGAGGCCGTTGAGCGAGGCCGGGGCGGCAAACACCGCCTCGCCGTCGTCGACATCGCTGACCGCCAGCTTGCCGGAGGCACTCGGATCGCCGCTGCCGGCCGCCCCCGCCTCGACCGTCGCCCGGTCGTCGCTGACCGTCGCATCGACGACGATCGCAGCCGCATCGTTGGCGCCGGTGATGGCGACGACGATGTTGTGGCTGGCGGTGCCATCGAGCGAGCTGACGCTCAGCGTGTCGCTGACCGCGTCACCCTGGTTGAGCGCCTGCGTCGCCGCCCGGGTATTATCCAGCGTATAGGTCCAGCTGCCGGTGGCGGCATTGAAGCTGAAGCTGCCATAGATGCCGTTCAGCGAAGCCGGAGCGGCAAACACCGCCTCGCCGTCGTCGACATCGCTGACCGTCAGCTTGCCGGAGGCGCTCGGATCGCCGCTGCCGGCCGCCCCCGCCTCGACCGTTGCCCGGTCGTCGCTGACCGTCGCATCGACAACGATCGCAGCCGCATCGTTGGCGCCGGTGAGCGAAATCGTCACATTTGCCTCGCTCAGCGTGCCGTTGCCGAGTCGTATCGCGTAGACGAAACTATCTTTAAGGATTTCACCGGCAGACAGCGTGTTGATATCCGCGCCCGAGCCCGCGATGCCGCTTCCATCGCTCAGACGGTATTCGATCTTTCCATTGTTGATCCTGACCCAATTGCCGAGCAGGGTCGTCTCCCAGGCAGATGCCCCATTCGCTCCGACGTCTTTCGCAATAAGCTCATAGTCAGTTGTAATTGGATTGCCATCTCCGTCGTCGACCGAGAAGAGGGATTTGGCATTCCCGCCAAGATCATTCGACATCACGTCAAGGGTTATGGTTTTGGTGGCCGCATTGTAGAGCTGAAGACTGAGCAGCTGATCTTCCGTCCAGATGTAAGAGTCATCCTTCGCCTGTGGCGCATTGGTGAAAGAAGTCGTGCTGCCACCGCCGGTGCTTTGCGTAGCCATTTAAATACCCCCATAACACAAAACAAGTAACCGGGAATCGATTCAAGACTATTTAGGATAACACGACACGCATGAACGCGCCGTCGCCTCGGTATTGTCGAGGCAAACACCATTTTTCTTAAATCAGAACCGGAATACTCCCCACTCCTAATAAAGTGTTAACATATATACTGTGAAATGAAAGGTGATTTTCTTGCGACGGTTAATTTCTCCTCGAATTCACTGCGAGAGGCCTTCTGTCAGCGCGGCACGCGCGACGGCGGTCGCCGAGGCTGAAGTGGTAGACCTCGATTGTAATAAGCAATGGGTGCGACGGCGGCGCGAGGCGTTGGCGAAGCGCAGGCTCAAGCTTCAGGGTCAGCACCGGCTGAGTCCACGCCGATCATTTCATCGACATGTCATGAAACTTCTAGCCTCGGATCGGCTTTCTACAACGAAGCCAAACAAGGAGCTCCAAATGTCCGGCGAAGCCGAAAATAATGCGACAACCGCGACCCTTCCAGTTCAGAACCCGTCAGCAGCCGAACAAGCCGTCACCGCGTCCGTGCTCGACGAGATGCAGAAAGCAAGCCCGGAGACCGGTCAGCCGGAGCCGGCGGCCGCGCTGTTCTCCTGGGAGCTCGATCCGCAGGACATGGCTAAGCTGATTTCCGAGGTGATGACACTGCCAATGGTCTTGTGGTCGACGGGCATATCCCTGACCTATTCCCTCTGGCTGTCTTCGCTGCTTCCCGCGCGCCAGACGATCGGCTCAATCAAGCAAAGCGCAGATTACGCTTAGCAAGTCGGCCGACTGCGGCGACCACGCCCCAGCCCCTGCAAGCTTCCGCCTCTCCGCCCCGTTCGACGTAATATTTGCGGAATGACGGGCAGAGAGGTGGCGAGCGGCCGCGTGCCGCCGCTCGTCAAGTCTCGCGCATTTGCATCATTCGTTGATGTCAGGCTCGACCACCCGGGCCAGATTGCGTAGCGATTCCTGCCAGCCGAGATAGCAGGCTTCGGGCGGAATGAGGTCGGGCACGCCGGCCTGAGTGATGTCCACTTCGGTGCCGACCGAGACTTTCTTCAGCGTTACGGTGACTTCCATCTCGCCCGACAGGTTCGGGTCGTCGAACTTGTCGGTATAACGAACGCGTTCGCCCGGGACGAGCTCACGAAATTCGCCGCCGAAGGCGTGGCTATTGCCAGTGGTGAAGTTGCGGAAGGACATTCTGAAGGTGCCGCCGACGGCCGGCTCCAGGTGATGCACGGTGCAGAGGAAGCCGTTCGGCGGAAGCCATTTGGCGAGCGCATCGGCCTCGATGAAGGCGCGATAGACCTTCTCCGGGCTGGTGGCGAAAACGCGGTGCAGTCGTATGGTGCTTGGCATAGTGGTGATCCTTTTGTGGACGGAATGAACGAGCTAAGGACGGACAGGCATTCGCCGACCCGACAGTGAGCGGAAATTTTCTTTAAGAAAAAATCACTCGAGTCCGAACTGCACCGCACCGCAAATACGTTTCCCCATTCGTGTCATGCAGCCGCCTGCTCCCCAACTGCATTGAGCAGCAGCCGTGCGGCCTGCTTCGACGAGGCCGGGTTCTGTCCGGTGATCAGCAGCCCGTCCTGGACGACATGCACCGCCCAGTCCTCGGTCGCCGAAAACTTCGCTCCCTGCTCCCTCAGCACGTCTTCGAGCAGATAGGGCACGATCTCGACGAGGTGCACGGCGGCCTCCTCGGAATTGGTAAAGCCGGTCACCGTGCGCCCCTTCGCGATCGGGCCGCCGTCTGGCGCCTTGACATTGGTCAGGATTCCCGGTGCGTGACAGACGAGCGCCAGCGGCTTTCCCGCCGCAAGCATCTCCTCGATCAGCGCATGCGCATTGCGGTCGTTCGTCAGGTCCCAAAGCGGGCCATGGCCACCGGGGAAGAACACAGTGTCATAATCGGCCTGATCGATGTCGGACAGCCGCAACGTGTTGGCAAGCGCAGCCGTCGCGGCCGGGTCCTTTTCAAATCGCCTCGTGTCGTCCGTCTGAAATGCGGGCTCATTGCTCTTCGGATCGAGCGGAGGCTGGCCCCCTTTCGGCGACGCGAGCACGACCTCGGCCCCGGTGTCACGGAAGACGAAGTAAGGGGCGGCGAGCTCCTCAAGCCAAAAGCCGGTTTTCTTGCCGGTATTTCCCAGCTGATCATGCGATGTGAGAACCATGAGAATTTTCATTGCTCAGCTCCTTCGACCCGGCCGGCGGACAAAATCTTCCGCGTCCGGTTTAACGGTGAATGACTGCCTGCAATCTCATGCTGAATGAGAGAAAGCATAGATCGGCTGCACCCGCGACACAAGCCTTCCGCCATCGGCCGGCGTTGCCGGCGCTCCGATAGCGGGCCACGCGAAAGCGTGCCTGTGCGATTCGGGGGCCGGGTGTAGGAAGAAGGACAAATTGCCCATAGGATCGGCCGCACTGCATTAGCATCCGAAGGATCTGGAAAGTGAGCAAGCCGAATTATCGGGATATCGCCCGCCACGCCGGCGTTGGAACGGCCACGGTCGAGCGGTCCTGAACGGACGCGGGGGCGTTCGGCCGGAACTGGTCGAAAAGGTCATATCCGCCGCGCGTCACTTGGACTACCCGCGCAAGCTTCCCGACACCCATCGCGGCCTGCTCCGGATAGAAGTGCTGATGGTTCGTCCGGAAACGAGCTTCTATCGTCGCCTTTCCCACGCCTTCGAAAGGATTGCGGCGACCCTCGATCCTTTGGTCGTCGTGCACCGCAGTTTCACCGACGAAATGAATCCGGAGGCGATCGCGCGCCGCATTCTCTCCACTGACCTTTCCCGTGCCGGATTGATCCTTGCCGTGCCGAGCAGCCCCTTGATCAGCGCCGCGGTGGAAAAGGTAAATTCACAAGGTCTGCCGGTGGTCCACGTCGTCACCCGCGCTTCCGAGCGCGTCGGGGAGTTCGTCGGCATCGACAACAATGCCGCCGGCCGGACGGCCGCGCTCTATATCAGCCGAATGGCCCTTCGGACCGGCCCTGTCGTTGCGATCTGCCATCCCATCTATCAGGTGCATCGCGATCGGATCCGCGGTTTTTCCGACTATTTTCGCGACCATCCCGGCGCCTCCAATTTCGAATGGCTGGGATTCGGCGGCGATGACGAGCGCGCCAGCGCCGATCTCTTATGGTCGGCCCTGGAGAGCTATCCCGGCCTTGCCGGCCTCTACAACGCCGGCGGCGCCAATTCCGCCCTCATCGAAGTGCTTCGCCGCCATCCACGGGGCGGCAACGTGTTCTTCGTCGGACATGAATTGACGGATTATACCCGCGCGGCCCTGAAGGACGGCATCATGGATGTCGTGCTGGATCAGGCGCCGGAAGCGCAGGCGCGGCGGGCGCTCGACCACGTCCTGCGCCGCATCGGTTTGACCGATATCGAGCCGGACCGGACGCCGATCCGCTTCATTACTATCACCAGGGAAGGACTTTGATCTAATTAGATCAAAGAAGGCTTCGGCGTTCGAAACGCCCCCTGCTACTTTGGCGTCAGGAGAAGATCCGCGCGCAAGGAGCCGCATCGGATCAAGGCGCGCGGGGCGCTCTCCTTTACCAAAATGTGTGCGGGCACGGAGACATCAGGCGCCCGGAGGAGATGCCAATGGATGATCTGAACTTCGGCAAGCGTAATAAGCGCGGCGATTGGGCGCCGAGCCAGCCGGTCGAAACCGCGCCGCTTTTCGTCTTCCCCCCGCAACTGACGGCAATCCTGAAATGGCTGCCGCACTATTTCCTTCCCTGGAACCTGCTTTTTGCGGTGTCTGCGCTTGCCTATTGGGCCTGGATCATACCGCCGGTCGCCACGATGCAGACGCTGAGCCTCGGCTGGATCGCGTGGCTGTACGCCGTGAACGCGATCTGCGTATTCCTGTTCTATGGCGCCTTCGAACTGCATCTCTATGTTCTGAAGCGCCAGGAAAACCGCTTCAAGTACAATGGCAAGTTTCCCGCGGACCAGAAAAATAACGCTTTCTGGTTCCAAAGCCAGAACCTCGACAACATGCTGCGCACTTTCCTTTCGGGCGTCGTGATCTGGACTGCCATCGAGGTCGGCATGCTCTGGGCCTATGCCAACGGCTATGCGCCGTGGCTCGGCTTTGCCGAAAATCCGTGGACACTGGCGCTCGTCGCGCTCGTCGTTCCGGTCATCCACGAGTTCCACTTCTTCTGCATTCACCGGCTCATCCACACGCCCTTTCTCTATAAGTGGGTGCATTCGGTCCACCACAATTCCGTCAACCCTTCGCCCTGGTCATCGCTGTCGATGCATCCGGTCGAGCATCTGCTCTATCTTGGAACGGCGTTTTACCACCTGATGCTGCCCTCCAACCCGGTCATCATGCTCTATCAGCTGCACTATGCCGGCTTCGGGGCAATTCCCGGCCATGTCGGCTTCGACAAGGTCGAGATCGGCAAGGAACGGCTGGTCGATAGCCACGCCTATGCGCATTACCTCCACCACAAATATTTTGAGGTGAATTACGGCGATGCCCTGATCCCGCTCGATAAGTGGTTCGGCACCTGGCACGACGGCTCGCCCGAAGGCGAAGCGCAGATGCAGGAACGCTACCGCAGGCGCAAGGAAAGGCTCGCAGCCCGCAAAGCCCGCCTGGAAGCCGAAGGAGCCGCCGAATGACCTGGGTTTCAGCTGGCAAACTTGACGACATCGAACAGGAAGGCGCCATCCGCTTCGACCATGGCGGACGCACCTACGCAATCTACCGTGGCCCGGATGACAGCGTCTACTGCACCGCCGGGCTCTGCACCCACGAGGCGATTCACCTCGCCGAGGGACTGGTCATGGATTTCGAGGTGGAATGTCCGAAGCATTCCGGCGCCTTCGACTACCGCACCGGTGAAGCGCTGAGGCTGCCGGCCTGCGAGAACCTGAAGATCTATCCGGCGGAGGTGGTCGACGGAGAGGTGCGCGTGGCCCTCGGTTAAGTGGCCAAGACATGGCGGAATACGCCAAGAAGAATTGATCCTCCCCCGGCCGGCGTCTCCTCCTCCCGAGCGCCGGCTGCTCTTTCTACTGGAGAATGCAATGGACGGTATCGTCATTATCGGTGCAGGCGAGTCCGGAACCCGGGCGGCCTTCGCCCTGCGCGAGACGGGCTATTACCGAGCCGTCACGCTGGTCGGAGCCGAGCCTCATCTGCCCTATGAACGGCCACCTCTGTCGAAAACCCTCGACGGCGCGGTGCCGATGAAACTGATCTGCCCGAAAGAAGCGCTCGAGGCGGCCGGCATCACCTATCTCAAGGGCTGCTCGGCCTCAAAGCTGGATCCCGCCGCCGCGACCGTAAGCTTGAGCGACGGTCAGCTGTTGGGTTACGAAAAACTGCTTCTGACCACCGGCGCACGGCCGAGGCGGCTTGCATGCGCGGGCGCGAAACGTGCGCTCGATTTTCGCACCCACGCCGACGCCGAAGCGATCTTCTCCAATGTCGCGCCCGGCCGACGCGCCGCGATCATCGGCGCAGGTCTGATCGGGATGGAACTCGCATCGGTCCTTCGCGCAAAGGACGTTGCAGTCGATGTGATCGAGGCCGCGCCGAAACCATTGGGCCGCGCCGTGCCTGCCCGTTTTGCCGACAAGCTGCATGCCCGACATGCCGCCGAAGGTGTGCGCTTCCACTTTGATCGGAGTGTTGCGGCAATCGGCAACGACGGTGTCGTCTTGAGCGATGGCACCATCCTGCCCGCTGACCTCGTCGTCAGCGCCATCGGGGTCGTGCCTGAAATGACCTTGGCGGAAGCATCGGGGCTGGCCACCGGCAACGGCATTCTGACGGACGCATGTCTTCGCACCAGCGCGCCGAATATATTTGCCGCAGGCGATTGCGCCGCGGTGGCCCAACCTTGCGGAGGACACATCCGCTATGAAAGCTGGCGCAATGCCAGAATGCAGGCCGAGACCGCAGCACGGAACATGGCCGGCGCCGCCGAGACTTTCGCCGCCATTCCCTGGTTCTGGTCCGACCAATACGATCTCGGCCTCCAGGTGGGGGGGGCAGCCGCTGCCCGAGCATGAGATCGTCCGGCGATCGGCAGCGGAGGGAGAGCTCGAATTCTATCTCGATGATGGTCGACTGGTAGCCGCCGCCGGTCTCGGCATCGGCAACGGCCTGGCCAAGCATATCAAGCTTGCCGAAATGCTGATTGCTGCTTGTATCAGTCCGGAGCCTGCGGCACTGGCCGATCCGGGCGTGAACCTCAAGACCCTTCTGAAAAGCGCGCGGGCCGCATGATGCAGAAGCTCCTGATCTTCCAGTCGCTCTGGGCCATGGAGCGTCGGCACACGGACGGGTTCGAGCCGAGCCTCGACGACAATATCGCTGCGATCTGCAAGGCGGGCTTCGACGGCATCAGTGCGCACTATACAAACCGCGGCGATGTCATCCGCCTCAACCAGGCCATCCGGGGAACCGGCTTGAAAATCGAGGCGGTCTGCTTTCCCCGCAGCATCGAGGATTTGCGTCTGCCGCTGGAACTTGCCACGGCCTTTCCGGTCAGCCATATCAACCTGCAGCCCGATATTCGCCCCCGCCGGATCGAGGATTGCCTGCCGATTCTCGATGGTTGGATGCGGCTCGCCGAGGATGCGGGTATTCCGGTATTCATCGAAACCCATCGCGACAGGATGACGACGGACCTGTTCTTTACGCTCGATCTGCTCGATCGACGTCCCGATCTGCCGTTGTTGGCCGATCTGTCGCATTTCCTAGTCGGTCGCGAATTCGCCTTTCCGATTGATGAGGAAAATCACGCGCATGTCAGGCGCATCCTGCAGAATGCTCATGCATTTCACGGCCGCGTCGCTTCAAGAGAGCAGGTGCAGATCGAAATCACCTTTCCGCACCATCGGCCCTGGGTCGATCTCTTCCTGCAGTGGTGGGATTACGGCTTTCGCCATTGGCGATCACACGCAACCGATGACGCCGAGCTGGTCTTACCTGCGAATTGGGGCCTAAACCCTATGCCATTACCGGCAGAGACGGCAACGACTCGACGGACAGATGGGCCGAAGCTCTGGCTTTGCGCCAAATGGTGCGCGAACTATGGGCTGCCATTGCCTGAGCCGCAGCGCACGAACTTTCGATGGCGGCAGTCAGTTCGTCAGACCAGTGCGCTCGCATCCACAGCCGCACGTGCATTGGCAGACGTTGGGGATTGTTAATCAGAAATGCCTAATGTATTTCTTGACGTGCACAAGTTGTGCGGCAGTTAAGTTGCTATAATATCTGGTATGACATCCAATTGGGGAGAGCCTCCGACATGGGGAAAATTCCTGCTGCCAGCTTGGCCCTCGAAAAAACGGAGGCGATAACTTCGGGCCTAATCGACCGGCTTTTGTTCTTTGACCGCGATTTCAATCCGATCGAAAATTTGCTTGGCAATGCGCTGCCCGCTTCCGTCAAACCAGCCGCGTCCTTTTGGGAGCACTTTCCGGAACTGGACAAATCGGCAGTCATGCTCGCTTTTCGTTCACTGGGTGACAGCGCCCAGCCTTTGCGAATAACAGGCGCACTCGGCGGATCACACGACCTGACGATCTATCGGATCGGTGATCTGTTTGCCGTGGTTCGGTCCGAGGAACACGCTGACGACGAGCGCGCAACCCTTTTGCATCTCGCGACCCATGATCCGCTGACTGGACTGCCGAACCGGCGCCAGTTCAGCGAGGATCTGAGCGGGCTGTTGCAGGAGATTGCAGGCTCGAGCGACACCCTTTCATTAATGCAACTCGACCTTGACGACTTCAAACCTGTCAACGACACGCTCGGGCATGCCGCGGGCGACAAGCTTCTTCAATCGGCTGCAAGGCGTATCCAAGCCTGCCTCTCCACCGGTGACAGGGCCTATCGATTGGCCGGCGACGAATTCACGGTGATCTCCGTGGGCGGAGGACATCCCGCCAAAGCGTACCGCTTGGCGGAAGACTTGGTTGCCGCGTTCAAAGAACCCTTCACGATAGACGGCATCGCGCTCTTTGTCGGCACCAGCATCGGCATATCCACCGCTCCGCCGGACGGCACGAGTCCGGAACAACTGATGAAAGCTTCCGACCTCGCACTCTACGCCGCCAAGAAAGAGGGGCGTGGTCGGGCGAAAGCCTATGACCCAACAATGCTAGAATTGCTGGAGCAACGGGAACTGCTGCGTCGCAGTCTGCGTATGGCGCTCGACCAACAGCAATTCTATGTAGAATACCAGCCGATTGCCGAGGGTGGCTGCATTGTCGGCTTCGAGGCGTTGCTGAGATGGCGCCACCCCCTGCTTGGAAAAATCCCTCCGGCGGCATTCATTCCGATGGCCGAGGCGGACGGGATGATGCCGGATATCGGCGCCTGGGTTTTGGAGCAGGCATGTCGCGAGGCGATGAAATGGCCGGAGAACTACCTCGTCGCCGTAAACCTGTCAGCGGCTGAATTCTTGACAAGCGGCCTGACCGACCGGATTTCGCAGACGCTGGACCTGGTCGGACTGCCGCCCGAGCGTCTGGAGCTCGAAATAACCGAGAGTGTGTTGCTCGAGCGGACCGTCAACAACATTGATACGCTCAACACCCTTAACGTGTTGGGCATACGAATTTCGCTTGATGACTTCGGCACGGAATATTCGTCCCTGAGCTATCTCAAGACATTCCCTTTCGACACGATTAAGATCGACAAATACTTTATCACCGATCTCGAAACCGATCTGAAAAGCCAGGCAATTGTCCGCTGCATCGTGAACCTTGCACATGACCTCGACATGCAGGTGACAGCCGAGGGAGTTGAAACGCGGGGTCAGGCGGAATGGCTGCACCGTGTGGGCTGCGACAGGCTTCAGGGCTATCTGCTGAGCAGGCCGCTTCCCGTGGAGGCCATTGACGAATTCATCAAAGGGGCGGAAGCATCCAAAAGCCACGCCCGACTATAGTGCTCGAAACGTCGTACTTATACATTGCATGCAGATCTAACGCTCCTGACAAGCGAACGGAGGGCATATTGGAAGAGGAAGCATCCCGCTTCGACGACCACGCATTTGTGCCGATGGTATCGCTGGAAATGAACGTTGCGATGTTCAAATCTCAATGGCAGTTTTGTGATGAGATTACTGAATATCTCTCCGATATCCTCGGCCAAAGTCACAGCGATCCGGCTCGCTACTCCAACTTTCTTTCGGTCGCTGCAAACGAGCTCATAGAGCTCGCCTTCCGCGCGACAAACGAACGGGGAAAGATACGTTTCAGCCTCTCACGCAACGCGACGTTCAACCGGCTGAGAATTGCCTTTCCGTGCGATGAGGAATTCCGCCGCAAACACATCAAGGTAGGAACAAGCGAAATAGAGCCTGGTCTCGACAACGGCTCCGGTCACCTGGTTGCCACGCCCGATGAGGCCTTGCTCAGTAATCTGGCGACGATATTAGGCGCCTCTGTCCGCATCGAGAGAGACGGCGAGGACGGGATCGAAATCATTGCCGATTTCCCCTCCGCCGAGGATTTCCAATGAGCCTGCTTCCCCTGCCCTACACCGTGCGGTTTGATCCGACAAACCAAGAGCTCGTGCTGTCCGGCAAGATGCGGCCCGAAAGCACCGCCGAGATTGCCGATGCCCTCGAACTGATGCGGCAAAGTTTGGAAAGATACAGCGGCATCGTTTACCTCAATGTCAAACGCCTGACGCACATTAATATGACGGCCTTCGCCGCCCTCTCCGATGTCGTGGCGGCAGGCTGCCGAACCAGGCCGGAACGGCAAATTAAGATTATCACGTCGAGCGTGATGGCGTGGTCTGCCTCGTTGTTCGAGACATTGACGGCATCGCAACCAAACCTGTCGGTTGAAGTCTATGATTCGGCCTTTTATCCCGGGCAAAGCTTTGTCGAGGACGAGAGCTTCATTCCCATTTTGCGCACGCAGACGAAAATGACATGGAGGCACGAACGCGAACTCTTGCCACGCCACGGCCTGCGCCTCGGCCTGATCATGGCCGATATCTGTTGCGGCATCGGTGATTTCGCAGCTCTGGTTCAACGGGAATTCAACCCGACGCGCCTTGTCGCACTGGACCACTCCGTGCGCAGTCTCGACTATGCCCGTAAGGTCGCCGCCGAGTTCGGCCTGGAAGGCATCGAGTACACTTATGGCGATGCTTCTCAGATGCTGCTTCGAGACAATCAATTCGATTTTGTTACCTGCCGGCACTCGCTACAGATTTTCGACCGCCCCGAGATGCTGCTCCGGGAGCTTTATCGCATCTGCAAGCCCGGCGGCCGTGTCTACATCACGAATGAAAAGAATTCGCATTGTTTGGGCGAGCCGCATGCCGACTCGATAAGATGGACCTACGAGGAAGTGGCGAAACTTTTCAGGCACTTCGACATGGATGTCGAGATGGGACCGAAAAGCCGCCATCTCCTCCTCAACGCCGGCTTCGAGGACATCAAGGTCGACTGCTTCATGGTGACGAACCTTGACGGCGACCCCCAGGATTTCGCAGATGTCATCGAAGCCTGGGAAAACGTCTATGCAGGCGAGATGGCCGTCCGCCGCGGCGACACGCCGGATTTCATTCGCAGATTCAGGCAAGGATTCAGGGATCACGTCTTTGCCGCCCTTCACCCTAAAGGTTACGCAGGCTGGCCGATCTGGGCAGCCTCTGGTCGAAAGCCGCTGTAATGGATAGGGGATCATCGAAAAGACCGGTCGGATTGAGCTCGTTTCGAGCAAAGTTCATCTTGGTCGTCGGTGGCGCCGTTCTCTTCGACTTATTGGTCAGCGGCGGCCTGGCGCTTTGGAATGTTCAAAGGCTGTCGCGTGACGCAACGCTCGAAGTCGGCCAGGGCCTCGAAGCCGCTAGCCAGGAATATATCCGCACCTATGCCGATTCGACCGCAGCCCAGGTGAACCTGCTCCTGCGGCAGGTTCACAACGACGTCGACACCTTGGCAGGCGTGCTGCAGGCGCAGATCGACAATCCCGCCCGCAATTCCGATGTCGGCGCGGCAATCGCCCGCACATCGCCGGACAGTGTCAGTCTGTCTTACGATGAGAAGGGGAAATGGTCGCAAAACGCGCCCGGCTCCGCTTCAGTCGTCAGCGTCTGGGGTTATTTGCTCGGACAGGACCATCAGCCGAAACCCGACATCAGGCGCGATATTGAGACAAGCGCGGTTCTCGATCTCGTTGCGCCGAGCCTGCTGCAACACGGCGCTTCAAAGCTGCAGATGTATTACATCGGACCGAGGGAACGACCGATCTTCAGGACGGCGCCCTATACCGATCAGGCTCAGACCTTCGACCGCCTTTATCCCGGGCACAACGAGGCTGATTTCTGGAACTTCTTTTTTCCTGGCCTGTATGAGTCCTGGCAGGGCTGGGCCAGGGACACGAAGACGCGACCCGTCGCAGACGACATCACGCAGACGGCTCCTTATACGGATGCCATCACCGGCAAGCTGATCGTCAGTTTCTTTCATCCACTCTGGACCGCCGACAGAAAAGACGTGGCCGGAACGGCCGGCGCCGACATCACGCTCGACCAGCTCGCCCAAACGGTCGAAAACGTCAAGGTGGCCCAATCCGGCTTTGGATTCCTGGCAATGTCCGACGGAAACGTGGTCGCGATCAACAGCAGAGGCGAGCAGACGCTCGGCCTGCGTTCTGCGAGCGGCGCAAGCGGAACCGGGGTGACCGGGCTGGAGCGTTCCTTGAAAGGAAGCGCCCAGCCTGCGATAGCGAAACTGGCGCTCGACCGGGAACAGGGCATTCAACATCTGCTGCTGCAGCGGGACGGCAATGAGGTCCCCTATATCGTGATCGTCAAGAAACTGCCCGCGACCAATCTCTGGTCCAGCGGCCCGGTTCGACAAGAGGCGATGTTGCTGGGAGTAGTGGTGCCGGAACGGGAAATCGACGCCTCCCTCTATGCCGCCCAGGCGAAAATTTCCGAGGCAACCAACCGGATCGTGATCTATCAGATCCTGGCGATCTTGATGTCGCTGCTGATCGTGACGATCGCTGTGTTTGCGGCTTCGAAACGCATAACGAGCGGGATCAGCGCACTTGCGGGGGCCGCTAAGCGCATTCAGGCGCAGGACTATTCGGTCAGAGTGGCGATAACAAGCAAGGATGAGGTCGGCGCAGCTGGTGAAGCATTCAATCGCATGGCTGAACAGATCAGCTATCACACCGAAAATCTCGAGCAAATCGTCGAAGAACGAACGGCCCAGATCGAAGATCAGAAGGAAGAGATTTCGGCGCTGAACGCACAGCTCCAGCGAGAAAATCGTCGTCTCGGGACAGAGGTGGCCGTCGCTGAAAGAATCCAGCTCATGGTTCTTCCGTTGCAACAAGAGTTGGAGGAATTTCAGGACATCGAGATCGCAGCCTATATGAGGCCCGCGGAAGAGGTCGGCGGCGATTATTACGACGTATTGAAGAACGGAAAGCGGTTGAAGATCGGCATCGGCGACGTCACCGGCCACGGACTCGAAAGCGGCGTGTTGATGCTGATGGTCCAGTCCGTCGCCCGCGCCCTTCAGGAGGCGGGAAACACCGACGCCGTCAAATTTCTGGCGGATCTAAACAGCGCCTTGTTCAAGAACATAGTGAGGACGAGAATAGACAAGCACCTGACCCTGGCCTTTCTCGACTATGACGGCAAAGAGATGATTTTGTCCGGGCAGCACGAGGAAGTTGTCATCGTGCGGGCGAACGGCGAAATTCAACGCGTCGATACCATGGATCTCGGCATACCGATCGGCTTGGACGCGGATATTTCTGCATTCATCAAAACTCGTGAAATAACGTTCGAAAAAGGCGACCTCATCCTCCTGCACACCGACGGCGTAACAGAAGCAGCAAACGACGCGGGAGAAATGTTTGGCATCGAACGTCTCTGCAGCGAAGCACTTCGCTTGAAGGGTCAGAGCGCCGACAAGGTCGTTTCCGGAATTGTCGCGACACTAATGCACTTTATCGGATCGCAAAAAATCTACGACGACATCACGCTTCTCGCGGTACGGCATAGGTGAGACATGGCGCCCAAAATATACGGCATCGAATCTCTAGCGGACATCAGCCTGGATTCTGGCGCTCGCCTGACATTGAGCGATGGGCCGCTTCAGCTTGGATGGAAGCATTCGGGAATGACTTCGGACTTCATAGCGGAGATCATGGCGCTGCCCTATTCCCGGTCGCGCAAAGATTACCTGCAGGCGCATCATGATATCGGATACCTCAGCAACGAGCTGATCGAAAATGCCGTCAAATTCCGACAGCCTGGCGACATCCTCATTGAAGCCGGCATCATCGATGGAAGCTTTCTGCTCAGGGTGAAGAATGCCCTCGATAGCGGGACAGCGTCTCGCTTACAGCAGCTCCTGCACCGCCTTCAATCGAAGGAACCCGGACTACTTCTTCTTGAGCAAATCGAAATCAACGCGATATCATCGGAAAGCGGTTCCGGTTTGGGCCTGCTCACCCTTTTGAGCGATTACGATGCGAGAATGGCATGGACATTCCAAGAGAATAAGGACGAGCATATCATACTGACGACGACTGCAGCTGTGGCGATGCCCCCCTCCTCCAATCTGTGAGCGAAGAATGGAAATCAGCGACGAAAGCTTCCGCGTATGGGCGGAAAAAAACGAGGTGTATTTCGATGGCGTCTTCCGCCTGGCAGGCCCAGACGCCTATGCGCCGATCTATTCAATGATAACAGGCCTTCTCCATGAGGGGCACAAACAGGTGACGTTCAATCTGACGGGCCTCGAATTCCTGAATTCCTCGGGCATCAACCTCCTGGCGAAGCTGACCATCGAAGCCAGAAAGATGGGCGACCTTCTGCTCATCGTCAAAGGCACCAATCAACATCCGTGGCAGGCAAAATCACTGCCGAATCTGAAGAAGCTGCACCCGCTGCTCGATTTGCGCCTGGCGTGATTTGCGGCAAACAACTCTCCTTCTTCATTCCTGTCTCGGGCTGACCCGGGGGTGATGCAGTCGCGCGCAATATCGCCAACGACCGCGGTGATGCCCCTATCAGATCGACCCTCCCGCGCCGACCCCACCAGTTGGCCGCGACGAATAGCCGGTGCTCCGCTCCCACGTTGTCCTCGGGCTACAATCTGTGATCGTCTTTCAGTGGACGAGCAACGGGAGTTTTCTCCATGAAGTTGATGCTGCGGAGCACGATCTCTCACCCATCCGGATGATTGTAATCACTGGCCCGATCTATAGTTTAGAGCAGGTTTTTGGCGACGCCACGCGACTAGTCCTCGCTCGGGGCTCGGTTTTCGCGACGAACTCTTTTTGCAAAGAGCATGCCCGAGCAAGCAGATGTGGCAGGTGTAAAGGAGCTTTCGTGGCTGGACTAGCTTCGAATAGCCGAATGATCTTTTAAAGGTAACAACATGCGTAAAACAGTAGCAGTCGGCCTGGCAGCCCTGATCGCCATGTACCTTCTCGGCGGCACGAGCGCGAGACATGAGATCTTTCCTTGGCCGCAACTTTCCGCGGCGAAGAAAATGGTTACCGGAGAGAAGGCGGCAGCTCCAAGCCGTTATACTTTCGACGACAAGGAACGACTCGTTGCCGATGAATCAAAAACCACTGTGACCTGCCCGACGCAAACTGATCGAACTGCTGTCCTACTCATTCTTGGCCAATCGAACGCGGCCAACTACGGTGGACAACGGCACCGGTCGGATTATGGCGCTCGCGTTGTAAACGCCTTTGACAAACGGTGCTTCATCGCGGCGTCGCCACTTCTTGGCTCGACCAATACCAAGGGAGAGTACTGGACGCTTCTGGGGAACAAATTGATCGCATCGGGACAAAACGACAATGTCATCCTCGCACCTCTCGCATATGGCGGATCAGAGGTCGCACGATGGGCGACAGGCGGTGACCTCAATCCTATGCTTGT
Organism: Rhizobium sp. CBN3; assembly: GCF_030518245.1. Taxonomy (NCBI): domain Bacteria; kingdom Pseudomonadati; phylum Pseudomonadota; class Alphaproteobacteria; order Hyphomicrobiales; family Rhizobiaceae; genus Rhizobium; species Rhizobium sp. CBN3. Next base: position 19,507 of record NZ_JAULSE010000034.1, on the reverse strand, counting down.
CGATACGATGAAACAGCTTCACGATTCCGGTTATCGGGTAACGAGCGTCCTCTGGGTGCAAGGAGAGGCGGACTTCGTTATGGGCACCACTTCGGAGGCCTATCAGAAACATTTCATGTCGATGGTTGACACATTGCGTCAGCACGGCGTCGAAGCACCCGTTTACATTTCGATCGCATCGAAATGCCTGGAACCGAGCAACGGCGGCTTCAAGGAGCACATTCCGGACAATGCGATCATACGGGCGCAACTGGCCCTATCAAGAAGCGGCCACGGTATCCGAGAGGGCGTCAATTCTGACGCGTTACTCGATGGAGACGACCGCTACGACGATTGCCATATCGGGGGCTCAGGCGCTGAGAAAGTGTCGCAGGCCTGGCTGAATCTTCTGCGTGGCGAGAGCCACCTGGAAAGCTCGCGATAGTCTTCCCTGAACCGGTTCTCGCGCCTTCGCGAGCGACCATGGCCGCCCGCACGCCGAGTCTCGGATGCTTCTTCTGGGACCATAGCCGGGGCCCTTCGCCAGACCTCCGTCCGATGTGCAGAGCGCGATAGCAATCTATTCTCCAAGTCAGATCTCGTCGTGCAGTTGCACGGCATCTGGTCTCATTCGGAGGAAACGATGCGGATAACAACCTTAGCGTCCCTGGCCGTGCTTTCGCTGACGCTTGCAGCAAGCCCGGCAACGATTGCGGGGCTCGACATGAGCGCACTGGCAAAGGACGGCGGAAACGGCGGCGGCAATGGTGGTGGCAACGGCGGCGGTAACGGCGGTGGCCACGGAAACGGTGGCGGCCACAACAGCGGTTCAAACCACGGCAATTCCAACTCGTCAGCCGTGAGAGGCAAATCGTCCGAGGCACCGGGCAAGTCCAAGTCGGGCAAGTCAGACACCGCAGCCACTAGCACCAAGGAGAAGAACCTGTCGGCGCAGCTTGCGGGCCTGAATTCCTTGAAGCGAAATTACAGGGCGTTGATGCACACATCGGACCCGCGCATGACTGCCATCTCGGCTTACGCCGTGGCTTATGCCCAGTATGAAATCGACAACGGTATCGAGCCTGCGGCCGACGATCCCCTGCTGGGCGATCAGGCGCTGGAGGATGCGTTGGCTTCCGCAACGAAAACCGGTCAGGTCAGCCCGGCGGTCCTGGATGAAGCCAAGACCATTCTCGGGGTTGGCGATGCCGACGGCAAGATTGATCAGATCCGCACCTCGCTGGAAAACGCCGCGTCGGCGGCGCCAGACGAATAGCCACATGGCGAGATGTGAGAGGTGCGAAGCCGACTCTGGTAAGCTTCGCACCGAACTGAGAGCATTTCCGTTTCTGTTTGCGTCCGGAAATGCTCTATTTTTTTGACAATTTTGCAGCGGTCCAATCCTTCCTTGCCGGCAGTGGCACGCTGCGGCCGGCAATCGGCCTGCAAGCGCCCTTCGCCTGGTCGGTCATCGCCGATACGGAAACCGGCCGGCACAGCTCCGGCAAGACCGTGCTCGCGTTCTGAAAGCGCGGCTGGTGGATGCAAGGAGCAGCGTTCGGCGCGTGCTTCGAGGCTCCGCCCTTTTCGGGCTGCGCACCTCAGCATGAGGAGGTTGGAGGATGCCGCTTCGGGGGGACGGTGCCCCAAACGCCTCTCATCCCTATCCTCGGGCTTGACCCAGGGATGTCACAGGGATCCAGCGCGCCCAAGTCCTTGGGCGCAGGAGACACATCTCCGCCCCTAGTTTGAGTCAATCACGGCGCAGACGCGCCGTGGCTGGATTCCTGTGACGAGCACAGGAATGAGGGAGGAGAAGTAGCGCCCCGTAGGAGTTTCGAAGCGCGAAGCGAGTACTTGCACGCTAAATTAATTCGCTTGCTGCAACACCAACTTCAGCCGCACACTTCTCTCCTGTGCGAACATGAACGCAATTTCTCAACGCAACCTCATATACTCTTGATGCATTAGCATTTGGCCTCTGGCATTCAGATGCACAAATCCCTGCTCGGTTACCGAAGCAAGCTTCAAGTCAAGGCTATGGGCCAGCCCGGGCCGACGACTTTGATCTCCCCAATTTCACCCAAGCACCGTGGTAGCGGACTTGGATGAGGGAATCTGGGATGTCGATCTTGCTAAGAAGTTTGTCGCTACTGGTTGGAATAACATTGGCGGTACCAGCCTTTGGCGATTGCTTAACCGCCAAAGAAATCGAACAGGGCGTGCTGCTGACCAGAGAAGCGCCTTTCTATTCCGTATTCTACAAGCCGAACGGCCCGGGTCTCACCGAACAACGGCTGATGGAGCGCGACGGCTCACTGCAGCCGGTGTCGGCTGTATATTTGCACCCCTTGCTCGTCGAAAAGAGAGTAAGTGCCAGCGGGACGCATGAACTGAAATACGCGAATGCGATTGCATTGGACGATCTACCACAGAAGAAGAACTGGCAATCCGGCACCACGCTTTTCATCAATGGCAAAAAATCCGTTTCGGGCACGACTTTTATCAGGTTCGACGGCTTGGAAGAGGAAACTATTGGATCTTGCTCCTACAAAGTTTGGGCCATCAACAGCCGTCTGAAACTGACGGAATTGCCTCCGATTATTTTCGAACAATACTATTCCCCCGAGCTACATCTCGTTCTTCGTTCGGTGAGGCTGAGCACCACCAACCAGCCATTGAGCGAGGTTCGATTTGATCGGTTCCAAATCGGCTGGGGCAACTAGGGGGACGTCCCTCTATCATCCCAGAAAGCCCGCCCTCTGAGGGCTTCTAAGGGGTAGCGCGATTGGACAAAGACCGCTGAAGGTGCCGCTGAGACTCAGAGTCTCGTCCCTTGGACAGACTGACCTGCCGCAGAGGAATTCGAACGCCTTCTGAAGCAAAGCACACGTTCCACTTGATGCCGCTATTAACGCATTATTGCCTCAATGTCACAGCCGAAGGAACCTCTCAGCCGAGGCCTTCTCCGATCCCGGATTCACGCCAGAGCTACTGTACGCTGCCAATCTACGGTGTTGCCTCATCAATCACACGCCCCATGGCATATGACGGCTGGTAACCTGGCAACACATTGCCAGTGGGTCTGATGGAACGCATCAACGCGTCTCGGGACTTGCCTATGATTGCACCTGCTTTTCGCAAGCCAAAAACGTAAGGACCCACGTCAGCAGGCAGTGAATTGAGCGACAATCCCAACTCTTTATCGGAAAGATGGGCGACAGATGCTGCCAGTTCAGCGACCTTCCTTTCCATCCCCGCGTATTCCTTCGTCAGGAGGAGTACGATGTTGTCAAAATCGCTCCAAAACTCTTCCGGCAAATCACGACGAATCGCGGCCATGTCGTCCCCAGCGGCCATTGCTTCCCACAATGCCAATGGCGTGCAGCGTGAGATCAACGCATGGATACGACGGTACTCGGAGCCTTTGAGTTTGAGGCGCAAGCCATTTGTGAATCTAACGACAAATCCCTCGTTGTCGCGTGGGAGGGTTGCAGTATGGAGCATCATGTCCGCCATATTCCCGAACGCATGGCGTTCGGCCGCACGCCATCCCAACGCTTGGCTGGTCGTTCGAACCTCGTCGTAGGTTACTTCAAAACCTGAAGCGTGGTAGGCCGCCAACATCACCATGGCAGGTTCCGCATATCGCACGACAATTCTGTTTTCCGGATATACCGCCTCGAACAGATATGTCGTATCCGGCGACAGACCGGAGAGATCGTGGGCATCCAAGCGTGCTTGAGCCCATAGGGCCTGTTCGGAGTCGAACGCGCCTTTGGTGGCCGCGTGCCAACGGCCAGCATCATTGAACACGATTATCAGACTACCATCGAGCTTTTCGAACGCCTCAAACGGCAGATCGGGTACTTCGCCATGCCGCTCGCCGACATTGAAAAACTTCGGAAACGGCGTGGCAACGACCCGACCAGCGCCCTCGTCCACAATGAGACCGCGAGCGATCAGCGAAAACTGATCCCAACCATCCTCATATACGCACCGGGGCGTATAGATGTAGAGCTGCAAAGTACCGGTTGCGTTCGGACGGCGATGGACATGGCCAAGCCCTTGGGCTCGCTTCAAGCCAGCGATAAGGTCGGGAAACGGGATTTGGCGTGCAGGGTGTATCGGGTCGTTCATCTTTTCACAGCACCCTCTTTTATCGCCTTCAGAATTAATTTTGGCTGAATTTATCAATTGTTCAGCCGTTCCACGCCGTCAAACGCGATTTACTAATGGGTTTGATCGTCCGCTCTGATGGATGCAACGCCTGTTGGGTTCGGACCCAGCACAGCCTTTGCTGCCTGAGCACGACCATCCCAATCGTCAACGGCGCAGCCGAACCATCAATCCCCCTCGGACTATCAAGAACCTTTCATCGAACACATCGAGGCAACCGTCGATAACTTCCAGGAAATGTACTTTGCCGCAAATTTTGCAGGTACCGCTTATGCCCACGTCGATAACATCATCTTGCAATGCGATAGCGGAATAATCGGTTAGAACACAGTTGCCGGCGAGCCGCTCCGAACGATCCGATCAAGTTTTCCATCGATCTCTGACATGCGCTCCAGCGCGTATCGTCCACATCTGACGAAGCTTGGCTGATCCTGTGCGTGCAGCCCCCTCATCCGGCTGCCGCGATTCCCTTCTCCCCGCTGGGGAGCAGGCGCCCGAAGGGCGGATGAGGGGGCCGCACGGTTCGCCTTTTCCTTATCGCCTCATCCCGCCAACTCCACAATCGCACACCCATACCCCTCCAGCTCCAGCCTCCCCGCCACCATCTTCTCCCCATCCAGCAGATCCCGCCCGGCCGGCACCCCGCCCACCGTCACAGCCTGATCCATATAATTCTGCACGAACAGCAGCCGCCGCTCCTCATTCATTCGCATCGTCACCTCCACGCCCTCAGGCAACCCGCCGACCAGCGGTTCCACGCCCGCCGGCGCGAACAGCCGCTCCGTCAGCGCCTCGGTCAGCTCCGGGGTCAGATACGTCCCGAGATAGACAACCTGCCCCTTGCCGATCTTGCGCGAGGTCGCCATCGGCTGGCCTTCGGCGTAGCGGTTGGACCAGACGGCGATAACCTCGACATCGGGGTCGATGGTGAGGTTTTCGTAGAAGTGGCCGGCGGCCATTTCGCGGTTGCCGATCTTGAAGCGGCGGACGCGGCGGTGGCTTTCGGCCGGTTTGTTCGGCGGGATGACGAGGCCGCCGGAGCGCTCTATCACGTCGAAGAGGCCGTTGGCGCCGGGGGCGGCGAGGCGGCCGAAATCTTCGACGCGGACACCGGTCAGTTTGGAAAGCGCAGTGCCGGGCGCGGTTTCGCGGATGACGTGGTTATCCTCATTGCGGGTGCCGGTGCGCGCGCCGATGACGACGGTGCCGCCGGATGCGGCGAAGGCTTCGAGCTTTGCCGTCCATTCGTCCTTCCACATCACCCAATGGGGGACATAGAAGAGCTTCAGTTTGGAAAGATCGTCCTCCGGATGGATGAAGCCGCAGGCGATGCCGCGATCGTAACAATGCTGATGCAGCAGGATCGCATCGTCCTGCGGGCTCGGCAGGCCGATCGGATAGGTTTTGTGGGCTTCCTGATTGTCGAAGTCGGAGCCGGCGATGCCGACATCCATGCGCACATAAGTGCCGAGGATCTTGTCTTTCAGCGCCGTCATCTCGGTCGCGAAGCGCGTCGCTTCCTCATAGCGATGGCGGCCGATATCGTCATGGTCGATGATGCCCATCCAATAGATCTCGGCGCCGAAATGGGCCGGCCGCCAGCGGAAGAACATCAGGCCGTCGGCACCGTGCGCGACCGAGGAGAGCGCCATGCGGCGCAGCTCGCCCGGCTCCGGCGTCAGCGTGCAGAAGCCCGGCTGGCTGCCGAAGCCCGATTGCTGCTCGGGCACGATGTAATTGCCGGAGAAACCGCGGCAGATATCGAGGTGCAGCGCCTGCACCTTGGCGTGGTTGCCGAGCCGCATGAACTCGTCATAGAGCATGGGATAGATGTCGTAGCCGACGAAATCGAGATCCTTGCTGAACTGGCCGCGGAAATCGATATCCCGGAGGCCCCCGAGATTGTGGAAGAAGAACCAGGAGGATTTCACCTCCCTGAGGATCTCCACCTGGTCGTGCTGGAAGCGCGCCGTGGAGAAGGCGAGGAAGCGGTGGTAATCCTGCAGATGGCCGGGGCTCGGGAAGGTCGGGCCGAATTCGATCGGCAGCACCACCTGATCGAAGCTGTCATAGGCAGTCGCCCAGAAATCACCGCCCCAGGCGGCGTTGAGCTTTGATATCTCGCGGTATTTATCGGCGAGGAAGGCCTGGAATTCGGTGAGCGTCGCTTGGGAAAAGCTCTCCGGCATGCTGGTGTTGAGCTCATTGTCGGTCTGCCAGCCGACGACGAAGGGATTGCCGCGATAATGCTCGGCCATCGCCCGGGTGATGCGCTTGCTGTGCTCGCGGAAAACAGGGCTTGCCGTATCGCAATGCTGGCGCGAGCCGTGGCTCATCGGCCGGCCCTTGCCATCGACCCTTAGAATTTCAGGGTGCGCAGCCGTCAGCCAGCGCGGCGGTGTGGCCGTCGGCGTGCACATGATGGTGTCGATGCCGTGGCGCCCGAGGATCGCGATGGCGCGGTCGAAGAGATCGAAATCATAGGTGCCGAGCTTCGGCTCCAGAATGTGCCAGGCGAATTCGGCCATGCGCACGACATTGAAGCCGGCTTTTGCCATGCGCTCGGCATCGCGCTCCCAATAGCTTTCGTCGACATGTTCGGGATAGTGCGGCACACCGACGAGGAAGCGGTCGGTCTTGACGGTGTTCCATGCGGAGAGGGTCTTGTCGGACACGGGCGGTTCTTTCCTGATTACTTGTCGAGGATGGTCTTGCGGGCGCTGATCGTGCGGCCGCCATCGGGGGAGAAGAGATAGAGCTCGTTCGCATCGAGCTTCAGCGCCACCTTCTGCCCGGCGGCAAAGGGCGCGACATAGGAGAGCTGCGCGGTGATGTTGCCGGTGCCGCTTTCCGACGCGATGGTGCGGAGACTGCCGGCATCGACATAGAGAATGGTCTCGCGGCCGAGATGCTCGACGAGGCGGACCTCGCCATGCATGGCCCCGCCCTCGCTGCCCTCGGCGACCACCGAGATCGCCTCCGGCCGCACGCCGAGCGTGAGATCCGAGCCTTTCGAAAGCGTCGTCGGCTGGGCAAGCTCCACCGTCAGGGGTGCAAGGCCGGGGGCGGAGACCGTGACGCTACAGCCGGAGACGTCGTCAATAGTAACGCCGAGGAAATTCATTCTGGGCGCGCCGAGGAAGCCGGCGACGAAGAGATTATCGGGGTTGCGGTAAAGCTCCAGCGGCGAGCCGACCTGCTCGATAATGCCCTTGTTCAACACGACGATGCGGCTTGCCATGGTCATCGCCTCCACCTGGTCGTGGGTGACATAGACCATGGTGGCGCCGAGCTCGGCATGCAGGCTGCTGAGTTCGACGCGCATCTGGGTTCTGAGCGCCGCATCGAGGTTCGACAGCGGCTCGTCGAACAGGAAAACCTCGGGCGAGCGGGTGATCGCCCGGCCGATCGCCACGCGCTGCCGCTGCCCGCCGGAAAGCTGCTTCGGCCGCTTGTCGAGCTGGTCGTCGATGCGCAGGATCTTCGCGGCGCGGGCGACCGCCGCGTCAATCTCGGCCTTCGGGCGCTTCGCCATGCGCAGGCCAAAGCCCATATTCTCAGCCACCGTCATGTGCGGATAGAGCGCATAGGATTGGAAGACCATGGCGATGCCGCGATCGCCCGGCTCCTGCCGGCTCACATCACGGCCGTTGATCAGGATCTGGCCCGAGGAGATCGCCTCCAGCCCGGCAATGCTCTTCAGAAGCGTGGACTTGCCGCAGCCTGACGGACCGACCATGACGATGAACTCGCCCTGCGCCACGGAAAGATCGATGCCGCGCAGCGCGTGATAGGCGCCATAATTCTTGTTGATCGCACGAAGTTCGAGACTGGTCATGTCCTGGCCCTCTCTTGTTGAAACGGAAGACGCCGGCTCATCCCTTCACCGCGCCCATGGTGAGGCCGGCGATGAAATGCCGCTGCATCAGGAAGAACATCACGACGGGCGGCACGGCGACGACGATTGTGCCCGCCGAAACCAGGTTCCAGGCCGAGACCCACTCGCCGCGCAGATTGGCAAGGCCCGCCGTCACCGGCTTGACGCTATCGCTGACCGTCAGCACCACGGCCCAGAAATAATCGTTCCAGACGAAGGTGAAGATCAGGATGGCGAGCGCGGCGAGTGCGGGCCGCACCAGCGGGATCACCACATGGACGAGCGTCTGGAAGGGCGACGCCCCTTCGGCGCGCGCCGCCTGGAACAGCTCGTCCGGCAAGGCTGCGATGAAATTGCGCATGAAGAGTGTCGCAAACCCCGTCTGGAAGGCGACGTGGAAGATGATCAGCGCCACCGTCGTATCGATCAGGTCGAGCCGCACCATCAGGTCGCGCACCGGGATCATCATGATCTGGTGCGGCAGGAAATTGCCGCCGACGAAGAGCGCGAAGATCAGCATGTTGCCGCGAAAGCGGTAGCGCGACAGCACGAAGCCCGCGAGCGTCGACATGACGAGTACGCCGATGACGGAGGGAATGGTGATCGTCAGGCTGTTGAGGAAATAGCGCGCCATCGGCGTGTCGGTGAAGACAGCCCTGTAATTGTCGATGACGCCGATCTCGGTCGGCCAGCCCCAGAGATTGCCGCCCATCACATCAGCAGTCGAGCGGAAGGAGGTGAGGATGATCGCAAAGAGCGGGCAGAGCCAGAGAAGGAGCACGATGATGACGGCGGACACATAGAACCGGCGCTGCCAGATCGCGGTTTCCGGTATCGGACGAGGATACATCAGCCTCCCCTCTCTTCGCTGCGGATGATGTGGGTGAGATACCAGGCGATGAACACGGCCATGATCACGAAGAGCACCGAGGCGATCGCCGCGCCGTAGCCGAAGCGGTAGGAAAAGATCGACTGCTCGTACATCTGGTAGGCAAGCACCGAGGAGGAGCCGAACGGTCCGCCCGCCGTCATCACCGAGATCATGTCGAAGGAGCGCAGCGCGCCGACGACCGTCACCGCAATGGCGATGAAGGTGACCTGCGTCAGCTGCGGCAGCACGATATGGCGCAGCATGTCCCAGCCCCTCGCCCCATCGACGCGGCCCGCCCCGATCAGCTCTTCGCTCAGATTGTTGAGGCCGGCGAGATAAAGCACCATGCAGAAGGTGATCTGCGGCCAGAGTGCCGCGATGACGATCGCGAAGGTGACGAAATGCTCATCGGAAAGCACCGCCGGCGCCACCGCCCCGAAGGCCCGGAAGATCAGCGCCAGCAGCCCGAATTCCGGCGTATAGACCCAGGTGAAGACGACGCCCACCGTCACTGATGCCAGCACCAGCGGAATGAAGAACAGCGACTTCAGGAAGCGCATGCCGGCGATTTTCTGGTTGACCAGCAGCGCGATGGCGAGCCCGATCGGCGGTGCTGCCATGAACATGACGAGCCAGATCAGATTGTTCTTCAGCGACACGTAGAATTGCGGATCGTTATAGAGCTCGACGTAATTGCCGAGCCCGATCCAGACCATCGGCCCGAAACCATCCCACTCGTGAAAGCTGATCCAGACGCTGCGCACCGCCGAGAGCAGGATGACGGTGAAGAACAGCACGATCGCCGGCGCGATGAGCAGAGTCGGAGTCAGCCACCACCGCTGGCGGCGCCATATTGTCTGCATGTCGAGAACCTCTTGTGTGACCAGGCTGCCGCTCATGGGGTGCCCCTCATCCGGCTGCCGCCACCTTCTCCCCGCTCACGGAGCGAAGGGACCGAGCCGCGATCTCTCCGTCCCCTGCATACGTCTCGCAGGGCACGTCCCCTCTCCCCGTTTTTACGGGGAGAGGGTTAGGGTGAGGGGCAGCTTCAGAATGTGCGCCCCCAAGCTCAGATCTTATAAATCCGCTTCCGCGTCCCCTCGAGCCGCGTAAGGATGGCCTTACGCCGATCCGGCTTCGCCATGAACTCCTGGAAACCGACGAGGCCGGCCTGGGCCATGTCGGGGTCGCTGTCGCGGTCGTAATATTGCGAGGCGCCCTGCACCGTCTTCATCGTCTCGACGGCGACATTGACGAGCGGATCCTTGCTCGCCGGCAGGTCGTTGCGCGGCGGCACGTTGCCGCCCGGCTCCAGATAGGCCGCCAGGTTCTCCGGCTTGTAGAAATAGGCGAGGAAATCGCGCGCGCCCTGCTTGTTCTTCGCCTTGGCGGGAATATGGACGGAGTTGACCGAGAACTCCTCGAAATGGCCGATCTTCGGATCGAGCACCGGGAAGGTCGCATAGGCAAGCTGCGGCAGATCAGCCTCGGTGAAGGCCGAGCGCAGGAAGGCGCCGAGGTTCATCATGCCGGCCTTCTTCTGCGCCAGCAGTGCTGCGGCCTCCTGCCAGCCGAAGGAGGTGTGGTTCGGCGTGAAGAAGCCCTTGCCGATCATCGCTTCCCACTGGTCGAAGACGGGGGTCAGCGCCGGATCGAGATAGCTCATCTCGCCGTTCATCAGCGCCATGTGCCGGTCGAGTCCGTTGATGCGCAGGTTCATCTGATCGAACCAGCCGGCCGCCGGCCACAATTCCTTGGTGCCGATCGCAACCGGGGTGATGCCTGCCGCCTTGCACTTTTCGCCATAGGCCAGGAACTCGTCCGCCGTCTTCGGCACGGTCAGCCCGTATTGATCGAACACGTCCTTGCGGTAGAACATGCCCCAGAGCGTGCCGCCGGTGGGCAGGCCGTATTGCTTGCCGTCTTCGGTGACGGCGCCGGCCGTCGCACCCAGCACGTCCTTGTATTTTTCCTTTTCGAAGAGATCGGAAATATCGTCGAACAACCCGCGCTTGACGAAGGCGCGCATGCGGTTGCCCGAGAACCAGAAGCAGATGTCGGGCGCGCCGGCGACCAGATAGTTGCGGATCGCCGTCTTGTGCGCCTCGTGGTCCATATTGTTGACGACGACCTTGACGCCGGCTTCCTTGCCAAAGCCCGCCGCGATCGCCTTCAGCGCATCGAGGGCAGCGCCGTTATTTTCCGACGAGATGATGGTGACGTCCTGCGCCTGCGCAATCGCAGGCATCGGAAAGCTGCCCGTGACCGCCGCCGCCGAAACCACGCCCGCCCCTTTCAGGAAGCTTCTGCGGGTGGTTGAGGGAAAATGCTTTAAGAATACCATTGAATTCCTCCCGGTTGATCGACAACACCGCCTGGCCGAGCCGCCTCCTCCTTGGAGCGCGCTCACGCAGGCCTTCCACGCGCCGATCCCGCCTCCTGAACCCGACCGTACAATCCGGCTGCCTCAGTTGATCGGCGGCCGAACTTATGCATAGATTGTGCGAGCCCGCAATAATTAATTTACAAAATTAAGGAATGCATCGTGAAGCTGAAAGGCGACCAGACCACGGCGAGAGCCATGAACCGACGCCTCATCCTCAACCTTCTCCGCCGCGAAGGGCCGAGGAGCCGCGCCGATATCGCAACGGTGATCGGGCTCAGCCCCGCTGCCGTCACCTTTGTGGTCGCCGATCTGCTGGAGGAAGGCATCGTCACCGAGGGCAAGGCCGTGCCCGGCCCCGCCGGCCGCCGGCCGATCCCGGTCGAAATCAATTACGAGCACTCGCTCGCCCTCGGCTTCAAGCTGATGGTGGATTCGGTGGAATGCGTGGCGACCGATCTTGCCACCAATCCTCTCGCCGCCATGCGCGTCGATCTGAAGGGCCACGATCCGGATTATGTCGCCGATCTCCTGGCCGACACCGTGCCCGAACTGGTGAAGCTCGCCGGCCGGCCGAAAGCCAAGCTTGCCGGTATCGGCATCTCCATGCCCGGCGTCATCAACCACGAACAAACAGCCTGCGTGCGCAGCCACCGCTTCAAATGGGACAACGTTCCGCTGGCCGCGCTGGTCGCCGCCCGCGTCCACGTGCCGGTCTGGCTGGAGGACGATACCAATGCCTATGCCATCGCCCAGCAGCTCTTCGGCCTCGGCCGCCAGCACCGCAACATGGCCGTGCTCGCCGTCGGCGTCGGCATCAGCTGTGCGCTTGTCATCGACGGCAAGCTCTATCGCGGCGCCAATGGCGCGGCCGGCAAATTCGGCCATACCCTGTTCGAGGAGAACGGCCGCCTCTGCGAATGCGGCAAGCGCGGCTGCCTGATGGCCTATCACTCCGAACTCTCGATGCTGCGCCGCTGGCGCGAAGCGACCGGCCGCGGCGACGAGCTCGGCCTGCCCGAACTCCGCGAAGCGCTTTCATCGGGCGACGCGACCGCCCTCACCCTCGTCGCCGAATCCGGCCGCGGCATCGGCACCGCACTCGCCAACCTCGTCAACATCACCGATCCCGAAGTCATCGTCGCCGGCGGCGAAGCCGTCTCCCTCGGCGATCCCTTCCTGACGCCGCTGCGCGAGGCTTTGGCCGCCCGCACCTTCCGCACCGCCCCACCGCTGCTGCCCGACTGGGAGGACAATTCCTGGGCCCGGGGTGCGGCGGCGCTGGTGACGCAGAAGATCTTCGACTTTGAATCGTCGGGCGGGGTGACGGATATTGGGACACTCGGCGTGAGAGGTTCGACGTCGGCGGCTTGATGAGAGAACGGCGGGATCGCTCTTGCCTGGCCAGCCGTGCCGCACCCCCCTCTGCCCTGCCGGGCATCTCCCCCACAGGTGGGGAGATCGGCTGGGCGCGATGGCTTCCCCAAACAACTACCTTATAGCTGCTGCGCTATGGTCAAGAGGGAACGATGGTCCAACCTCTTGCCGATCTCCACCCTTGTGGGGGAGATGCCCGGCAGGGCAGAGGGGGTACCACACGGCACAACGAAACAGGCTAGCCGGCATCTCCATCGGCATCGACGCGATCATCGTCATTCGGATTGATCGCTAGCTGATAGAGCACCTCGTGCAGCCTGCCAATGCTGTCAGCAGGAAGGTGACGAACAATCAAATCCAGACAAAAATACTTCCAGCCAGAGTCTTTTCCGGCAAGTACGTGCATGACTGGCTCGACGATGGGATTGCCAAGCGATGCCAGAAACCGGGCAAGTGGCCTAGCGACCGGCCAGTTGCCGTCAGCGATCCATGCCAGGAGATCATCGAGAATTGGTGCCACCGCAGGAAAGCCCGCCTTCTCAATGGCCGAGACTGCCGCAAGATCATGTTTGTGACAAGGTAAGAGGCTTTTGATATCCATTACGACTTCCTAACATCGGCCGGCCGCGCCGCAGATAAGCTTGCGTGCAAAAATACAGGTTTTCCAACGCATTCCTGCTCCAAACATCGGCCTCCGCTCGCTGATCCCTGAATGCGCTCCGAGTGGCGCAGCCTCCCCCTGGGGCGGTTGCATTTCACGCTCGCGCGACTACCTTTTATGCGAGGACACCCTCCCCTTAGCGACAAAGAGAAAATCACGCGAGCAAACCATGTGCCGAAACATAAAACCTCTGTTCAACTTCGACCCGCCGGCGACGGACGAAGAGATCCATGATGCCGCGCTGCAGTTCGTGCGCAAGCTCAGCGGAACGACCAAGCCGTCGAAGCGCAATGAGGCCGCCTTCGAACGCGCGGTCAGTTCGATCGCAGCTTGCGCCCGTGAATTGCTCGATTCGTTGGAGACGTCTCAGCCGCCTCGCGATCGCGAGGAAGTAGCGGCGAAGGCGCGGGCGAGATCCGCGATGCGGTTCGGGTAAGCCAAGCCTCGTTCTGGCAGGGAATCTCAGCCGGACCTGCAGATACATTCGCTTACAAAAACACAGGTTTCCAGACACATCCCTGGTTCAATCATCGACTGAAATGGCGACGCGGCCAACGAGCCGGAAACGATCAATTCAGGAAGGATGACACGATGAAAATGATCCAGGCCATGGCGCTCGCCATTCTCCTCGGCGGCGCGGCGGCAGCGAATGCGGAACAGCCGCTGCAGCGCACCGACCTCCTCAGAAGCGATATCGACGTGCCCGGCCATGAGGCCGTTCAGGTGCGCGTCGATTTCGCGCCCGGCGTTCTTGCTCCGAACCACTCGCATCCCGGCGAAGAGATCGCCTTCGTCATCGAGGGAACACTGGAATATCAGCTCGAAGGCAGGGAGCCGGTGACCCTCAAGGCCGGCCAGTCGCTGTTCATTCCGTCCGGCGTGGTGCACTCGGCCAAGAATGTCGGCAGCGGCAAGGCTTCGGAACTGGCGACCTATATCGTGCATAAGGGCGAGGCGCTGGTCATGCCGGTCAAGTGAAGGTTGCATTGAGTTCGGCGTCGGGCGCACGCCCCATGCGTCGGACTCGTCTTGAAACTGATCAGGATAGTTGGAACCTGATCAGCTAGCGCGACACCTGCGCAAAAAATGGATAGCAGCTCCCGCCGGCGGCAGGCGCTGCTTTTTGAAGCAGGTGATCTCAGAAATTAGCTGCGTGCACAGCTTATGTCCTCATGCGACCTTACTGCTGCGGCTGCGCCGGCGGCGGGGTACCGATCTTGTCCAGAACCTTCTTGGCGAGAGCCGGGTCGCTCTGCGCGGCCGTCAGGATCGACGAATATTCCTCGACCGAGATGTCGTGAGAGGCCTGGACGGTGTCGACCATCTGCTTCTTGGCTTCTTCCTGCAGCTTTTGCTTCGCAGCCTGGTCCTTCGTCGCGTCGATCTTGGCGGAATATTCCTGCCTGACCTTATCGACCTGCACATAGGCAACGGCAAAGGCCTCGAGTTTCTGATCACTGACAGGGGCAGCCGCACCGGTACCACCCTGTCCTTGCATCGGCGCCTGGCCCTGTGCCGGCGGCTGCTGTTGCGCCTGGGCAAGCTCGGTCGCGGATGCCGGGCTGAGAGCAAGCAGACTGAACACCGCGGCTGTCATCGTTGCGAGGGATGTGTAACGAGTGATCATTTTCATTCCTTTTCCGGTGATTTTGGACGGCAGCAAGACCGCCTCGGTCGATCGCTCAGCCGATCTAAAGGCTGGCGAGGTCGCAACGATGAAGGCTGAAAAGGGCTCAGTGCGGCGATAACAGGGCCATTTGCTGACGATTGAGCGGCAGCTTTGTGGCCCGACGCCAGCCGCTACTTCGCAAACTTCCGCGCACCCATCACGCAGAGAATAACCGCGACCGTAACGCCGAGCATGCCCCACGTCACCGGCTCGTGCAGCAGGGTGGCGGCGAGCGCCAGGCCGAAGAAGGGCTGGAGCAGCTGCAACTGGCCGACGGCGGCGATGCCGCCCAGCGAGAGGCCGCGATACCAGAAGATGAAACCAATGAGCATCGAGAACAGCGAGACATAGGCAAGGCCGATGAGCGCCGGCGTTTCGATGCCGGCGAAACTTTCCGGCCGGTAGGCGAACGCGACTGCAATCATGATCGGCAGCGACAGGACCAGCGCCCAGGAAATCACCTGCCAGCCGCCGAGCGTGCGCGACAGCCGGCCGCCCTCGGCATAACCGAGACCGCAGGCGAGAATGGCCGCCAGCATCAACAGGTCGCCGACCGGCGAGGCCGTCAGGCCTTGCGTCAGGGCAAAGCCCGCAACCAGCGTACTGCCGAGGATGGAGAAAAGCCAGAAGGCCGGCTTCGGCCGCTCACCGCCGCGGATGACGCCGAAGATGGCCGTTGCAAGCGGCAGCAGACCGACGAAGACGATCGAATGGGCTGACGTGACATGCTGCAGCGCCAGCGCCGTCAGCAGCGGAAAGCCGACCACGACGCCGAGCGCGACAACGGCCAGCGAGAGGATATCGCGCCCGGCCGGCCGCTTTTCACGAAAGACGATCAGCAGGCCGAGCGCCAGCAGCCCGGCGATCGCCGCGCGCGCAACGGTCAGGAAGACGGGATCGAACTGCGCCACCGCCACGCGCGTCGCCGGCAGCGAGCCGCTGAAGATCACCACACCGATCAAACCATTGACCCACCCTGCCGTCATTCGCTCCATCATGCATTCCTTCCGAGATGCATGTCGTCGAAACCCTGCGGCTGAGAGAACGGCATGCATAAATAATAACCTCAGGCGCGTTAGCTGAATCGAAGTCGCGAGAACGGGCCGTCACCCTTATCCGCCAATGCCGATAGCCACGACAGTGACGGTCTGATACGGTTTCGAAAAACTGTTACGGTTCAAAAGGCAGTACGGATGAACGCAGAGATGGCGGGGCGCACCCGCGTCGAGATGGTTATGGCGACGATCCGGCAGCGCATCGCCGGGCGCAGCCTGACACCGGGAGCAAGGCTGCCCTCGGTGCGCGGCCTCGCGGCCAGCATGAAGCTCTCAACCTCGACCGTCGTCGACGCCTATGAGCGCTTGGTCGCCGAGGGTGCGATCCTGTCACGGCCGGGTTCCGGCTTCTATGTCGCCAACCAGGCGGCCCCCTTCGCGCTGGCCGAGGCCGGGCCGAAGCTCGACCGCGCCGTCGATCCCCTCTGGATTTCGCGGCAATCGCTGGAGGCGGATGAAGCCGATCTGAAGCCCGGGTGCGGCTGGCTGCCGCCCTCCTGGCTGCCCGGCGAGGGCATGCGCCGGGCACTCCGAACGCTTGCCCGCGCCGAGGGGCCGGCCCTTGCCGATTACGGCTCGCCGCTCGGCCTGCCGCCGCTGCGCCAGCTGATTTCGCGGCGCATGGGCGAGCGCGGCATCGAGGCCTCGCCGAATCAGATCCTGCTCGCCGAGTCCGGCACGCAGGCGATCGACCTGCTCTGCCGTTTCCTGCTCGAGCCCGGCGATACGGTCTTGGTCGATGACCCCTGCTACTTCAACTTTCACGCATTGCTGCGCGCCCACCGGGCGAAGATCGTCGGCGTGCCCTATACATCCTCCGGCCCCGATCTCGAACTCTTCGCGCAGACGCTCGCCGAATATCGGCCGCGGCTCTACATCACCAACTCCGCCATCCATAATCCGACGGGCGCCACGCTTTCTCCCGTCACGGCCCACCGAGTGCTGAAGCTCGCCGACCAGTTCGATCTCACCATCATCGAAGACGATATCTTTGCTGATTTCGAATATACGGCCGCACCCCGCCTTGCCGCTTTCGACGGGCTCGAGCGCGTCATCCACATCGGCAGCTTTTCGAAGACGCTTTCGGCCTCCGCCCGCTGCGGCTTCGTCGCCGCCAGGCCCGAATGGATCGAGGGCCTCACCGACCTCAAGATCGCCACCTCCTTCGGCGGCGGCCGGATGACGGCCGAGCTGGTGCTCAACGTCTTGAGCGACGGCGGCTATCGCAAACACATGGAAATACTCAGGCAGCGGCTGGCGCGCGCCATGACCGAGGTCTCGGCCCACCTGAAGGGCTTCGGGATAAAACCCTGGCTGGAGCCCCAGGCCGGCATGTTCCTCTGGTGCCGCCTGCCCGACGGCATCGACGCGGCTGATGTGGCGCGGGCGGCATTGGAGAAGCGGGTCGTGCTGGCGCCGGGCAATGCGTTCAGCCTGTCGCAATCGGCGACGAATTTCATGCGGTTCAATGTGTCGCAGACGCTGGATGAGAGAGTGTTTGCGGTGTTGGGGGACGTGTTGGGAAGGTAGGATCAACCTCATCGCACACCCAATCATGCCCTTCGCTTACGCTCCGAAGGAAGACCCCTCCCCAACCCCTCCCCACAAGGGGGAGGGACTAATCTGGGGCACGGCCTCGCTCCTTCCGAAGCCTCGAAGATTTGGAAAACCGGTGCGGCAAATTAAGCCCCTCCCCCCTGTGGGGAGGGGTTTGGGGCGGGGTCTTCTACCACCCATCAAAACGACCTATTGAGCGCCTTATCGTTCTCCAGCCGCGTCACGCAGCCCTCCAGCTTGGCGAGCAGGAGGTCGAAGTCGAGCGGCTTCGTCAGATAATCCGCAGCACCGGCCCGCAGGCCGGCGAGCGTGTTTTCCCGGTCTGTCAGCGCCGTCAGCATGATGAAGGGAATGTTGGAAAGCTCCAGATGATTGATCTGGATCTCCGCCAGAAGCTGATGCCCATCCATGACAGGCATGGAAATATCGCTGATGACGATATCCGGCCATTTCGACAGGATCATTTCCAGGCCTTCGGCGCCGTTCGAGGCCTCGAGCGTCCTGTAGCCGGCCTCGCTCAACTCTTCGACGAGGAGATTCCGGATCTCGACTTCGTCTTCTATGCACAGGACTGTAACCATAAGCTCTTCCTTAAGCTGCGACTTGTTGATCCGACAATAGAAACTCTATTGGCAGAGAGATGGTGAATGTTGTGCCCTTGCCAAGCTCACTCGTCACCTCGACGGTGCCGCCGTGTAGTTCGATGACCTGCTTGACGACGTTCAGGCCAAGGCCGGTTCCGGCAATCTCCGTCGCGCTGCGGGCGCGATAATAAGGTTGAAACAGTTTCGGAAGATCATCCGTATCCATGCCGATGCTACTATCGGCGATGGCGATTTCCACCATTCTCCCATCAACCCAGGCGCGAGCTATCGCCGGTCTGTTGCCGATCATGATCGCGCGTACCCTGGCTCCACCAGGACCAGCGTGATGTGCGATGTGAGCCTGACCTTCAATACTCGCAACCTTTTGATGGCGCCCGTTCCCTCGAAATTGACACGCAAAAGTTGACGGACGGTGAATTATGCGCTTCGTTGCGGGTCCGCGACATGTCTGCCTTGGATATTTCGCTGTCTGCGAAGGAGACCTTGTGGCCACCGCAACAACACCCAAAACGTCAGGCGTCAACGTCGAACCGATCGCCGCCGCGTATATCGACAGTTTTCATCGCGCCCTCGACGCGGTCGCGCGGGAGAAAAAATACTTGTCCATGCTCGAAGCCACACCCCTGCCTCAGACGCGTGAGTTCGTGATGGGCATGATCGCAAAGGGCAATCCGCAATTCGTTGCTGTGATTGGCGAAGAGGTCGTCGGCTGGTGCGATATCAGCCGGCATTTCTTCCCGTCCCACGCCCATCGCGGAAACCTCGGTATGGGGATTCTTCCCGCCTATCGCGGCCAGGGTCTCGGGCGGAAGCTCATCGAAACCACATTGAGAGCCGCGCGGGAAGCTGGTTTTATGAGGATCGAACTCGATGTGTATGAGGACAATAGCCGTGCGATCGCACTCTATGAAAAACTGGGCTTCGTGCGCGAAGGCATAATCCGGCGCGCCGCGCGCATCGATGGTCGGTTCATCGATGCGATCGGCATGTCGCTTTTATTCGACGAGGATGGGTCGGCATAATTTGGCGCATTGTCCGCGATTTTGTTCCCGCGCCATCGATTGGATCGGCACTCAAGAGAGCCTCATCCCCCGGGGGCCGCAACGGCGAGGTGGACGTGCCGGCGATGGGGCGGCAAGGAGCAGCGTTGGGGCGTGCTTCGAGGCTCCGCCCTACGGGCTGCGCACCTCAGAGCCTGTGAATGTTTTGTGGCGGCGGCGATTGGATTGTGATTCTGTGGGTCGTTGATTTGCGTGGGGGATGATGGTGGGCGACGATCTGTTCGAGGGAATGC
>NZ_JAULSE010000033.1:0-36992 GCF_030518245.1 Rhizobium sp. CBN3 | reverse complement strand
GCCACGATGGCTCCATCGCTACAATTGGCACAGGCCTCACGGAAGCCTAAATTCAAAACCACCAATCAGCAGACTCGCTCTTACCCAGGACAACCTGTTGAGGCTCCACATTTAGAGCCTCGCTTGTTTCGGCTGCGCGACAAAGCAGGTACTATGGTTTGGCGTCCGGAATGGCTGCTTACCGCCCATACAGGAGGTGACTCAGGCGTCCAGCGGAACGTCGGCTTTGGACATTCCGCTCGACCTATCTTAAGGGCCGGAGACGCAAAGCGGCCACCACGACTTCGCTCTGAGTCTGCTTCGGTGCAGAGTTTCGGATGCCGGCCATCCACGTGGTGGGTGGCGCCGAGGCGGCCGTCCGAAGCGAGCCGCTGTTCACGGAGCCTCGTGGACGCCGTGTTGCAAGAATGTTCACGGTCTGGGCTAAAATGATCGCATAAAGTATCGACTGGAAGTGGCTGAGGGTCGACGAACGGAAAAATTACCGAATGCCAAACACATAACTATTTGCGGCGACGGATCTGACGTTCGATTCCTTTCAACTGGACGAAAAGGGAACCGGACGACTAATTCCCACGTCATTGCCTAGTAGGCACAAGGTCACCAGTTGCGGGACCTCTTCGTGTGGCTGAGTGTGGACTCTACTTCAGTTGATCGAAAAACGCGAAATCGTCGGCGCCCGCGTTGGCGCGACCCGCGGCTCTGTAAGCGCCGCCTTAGCTCTCGCTCCCTGCTTCAGAGCATGCTTGACGAGGAGGATGGCGATCGCACGGCTCCCAAAACCAGGGGAACGGCAATAAGCAGGATTATCGGATCACTACGGAGCCCTGCATGGTCCGCTGTCTCATATATAAACTTCAGCAAGCCCGGCAGATAGTAACTGATCGCGATGATTTAGAAGCCTTCGACCACGCACTGGATCTTGACCTGCGTCGCCGCTCGGTCAGCTATTGCCTTGCGCGACGACGATGACGTCGGGATTGGCAGCGATGATGTTTCCCAGCCGAACGCCGGCGAGTCAGCTTCGGTGGTTTAAGGCGTTCGTCCGCCGAGCACGTCGGCAATAAAGCCGGCTGCGCAATATTTCCTCCGAGGTACGCATCGGTAGGTGGCGACGAACTGGAGAACCAGAAAACGTAAGAGCTTCTTGCCAACTTTAGGTGCCGCGGCGCGCAAGGTTCAGCCGGTGTGAGCGCCTTCGTGGTTAACACCTCTCTTAAGCAAACATTCAGTCCTCCTAAATGTCATCTTCCGGTCTTTCCGGGCATGCTTATGCATGGCAGGTCCAATGGCCGCAATGTCGTGAAGCGAGGTGAAATGATGCTGACCGGACGCGAGAGCCAGTTCTACATTGGTGGGAAGTGGCAGGAAGCTGTGGATGTAACCCGTTTGCCTGTGGTCAATCCCACCTCCGAGCAGGTTGTTGGGCAAATTGCTGCGGGCGGTGCTAATCACGTTGATCTCGCGGTTGCAGCTGCCCGCAAAGCATTCCCGGTTTTCTCTCAAGCATCTGTTTCCGAGAGGCTTGGTCTGCTCGGCAGGATGCATTCTCTCCTGAAAGAAAGAGCGGATACGTTCGCGGAAGCGCTCGTCGTGGAAATGGGGGCGGCGATCAGCTTCGCGCGGACATCCCAGGTTCCTTTTGCTGCCGAGCACATCCGTGTCCAGATGGAGATTCTCGAGAAGTACCAATTCACCACGGTTGATGGGCGCACCGCAACCGCGAAGGAAGCGATCGGGGTTTGTGCGTTGATCACACCCTGGAACTGGCCACTTTACCAGATCACGGCTAAGGTCGCTCCCGCGATCGCAGCAGGCTGCACCATCGTCCTCAAGCCCAGTGAGCTGTCACCTTATAGCGCTCTGCTCTTTGCCCAACTGATGCATGATGCCGGCACTCCGCCGGGCGTATTCAATCTGGTCAACGGCACTGGCGAGAGCGTAGGCGCAGCGCTTGCCAGCCATCCGGAGGTCGACATGATTTCGATCACCGGTTCCACACGCGCAGGGGTGCTTGTCGCGCAGGCGGCCGCACCGACGGTGAAGCGGGTGGTGCAGGAACTGGGCGGCAAGTCACCGAACATTTTTCTCGACGATGCCGACTTCGGCGAGGCGGTAGCGAAGGGCGTGCTCGCCGGAATGCGCAATGTCGGCCAGTCGTGCAGCGCCCCGACGCGCATGCTCGTGCCCGCACATCGGCTCGGCGAAGTCGAGGAGTTGGCTAGCGCCACTGCGCGTGCCATCCGCGTCGGCGCGCCGCTTGATCCGGCGACGGACATGGGCCCCATCGCCAATCGTGCTCAGTTCGAGAGGGTACAGGTCATGATCCAGGCCGGTATTGATGACGGCGCCAAACTGCTGTGCGGCGGGTTGGGTCGGCCGGCCGGCCTTGATACCGGCTTTTTCACGCAACCGACAATCTTTTCCGCGGTGACGCCCCAAATGCGGATTGCTCGTGAAGAAATCTTCGGTCCCGTCCTTTCGATCATCCCCTACAAAGACGAGGAAGAGGCAATCGCGATTGCCAACGACACCGTCTATGGATTGGGCGCCCATGTTCAGTCTTCAGACCCGGAGCGGGCACGCCGGGTCGCCACTCGCATCCGTGCCGGTCAGGTCCATATCAACTATCCGGCTTGGGACGGAGCGGCCGCCTTCGGCGGCTACAAACGGTCGGGCAACGGCCGCGAGTATGGCGTATACGGGCTTGAAGAGTATCTCGAAACGAAGTCGATCCTCGGTTATTGACCAGGCTTCTCCGCAGCATCGGCGCTCCAGGGCAGTGGTTTCAGCGACTGACGAAGCATTGTCAGGAAAGCGGCAGTGCGCGCACTTCGTCCGTGCCGCGATCCGAGGATGGCGACGATATCGGCCGACGGCAGCTTCCAATTGGGAAGTACCTGCCTCAGCCGTCCGTCGGCGAGGTCTTCTGCAACGGCCCATTCGGAGCGCATCATGATGCCCTGACCGGCCAGCGCCCAATCCCGAATAACGGCGCCATCATTGCTCGACATAACGGGGTTGACGCGCACTGTGGCACTTTCCTGCCGTGATCCCTTAAACCGCCAGAGCGTTACGTCCTCCTCATTCTCGCGAACGACAAGGCAGCGATGTCGCGCCAGGTCGGCGGGCGTGGAAATGGGCGCAGCCGAAGCGAGGTATTCGGGACTTGCGCACAGAATCCGGTCGTTCGGCGCCAGCGTCGTCACGACTTGATCCAGATGCGCGGACGCCCCGATGTGAACAACTACCTCATAGCTGTCGACGATCAATGCCGTGGGGTGATCGGACAGTTGCAGGGTAGCGGTGGCACCACGATGCTCTCGAGCAAACGCCTCCACGACCGGGGCCACGTAGATCCTACCAAAACCGTGAGGTGCTGCGACCCTGAGGTGCCCGCGGACCGCACCCTTGCGATCAGCCAGGGCTTCGGTAAGCGAGTCTATGGCATCGCTGACGATGACGCTGTGGGAAGCGACCAATGAGCCCTCTTCGGTAAGACGCAGGTGGCGCCCGGAGCGGTCGATCAGCCTTACCCCGACTTTCTCTTCAAGCGCGCGCAGGCGCTGGGTTACCGCCGGAGGGGTGACGTTCAGCTTTCTCGCGCTTTCAGCGAGGGATTTGGAGGTGGTGAGGACCGAAAAGAAGGCAAGATCGTCGGACGTGAGCATTAACCTCTACCTGAAGTGATTATTCATCTGGGATTAATTGTCATCTTTAGGCTTCGGCGACAAGGTGAGATTAGGTTGGAGAACGGATTCATGGAGCTGGCGACGTTGGCTTATCAGCGCGAGGGGCTCGCCTGGGCAGTATTCAGCGGGTGCGGGTGGAAACCGGATACCGAGAATGCGCCGGCCGATTTGGCCGCCCCAGACCGGGAAGGGATCCCCGAACGATGACCCCGCGACCGCTGCTCGAACGGAGCCTGCCATGCGGCCAGTGGGCGCCAGTACGGCGTTGTGCCCTACACGTGATGGAGAACCTGCGATGAATGCTAAGGACATACTGGAGCAGCTGGTCGGTTTTCCGTCCGTCGTCGGGACTCCGAATGGCGACATCGTCACCTGGGTGAAGACCTATCTCGAAAGTCATGGCGCCATCGTGACTGTCTTGCCGGGTCCGGAAGGGGATAGGGCAAATCTGTTCGCCACTATCGGCCCGAAAGATGAGCCCGGCTACATTCTTTCAGGGCATATGGATGTCGTTTCGGCCTCCGAACGGACTTGGACGTCGGATCCCTTCCGCCTGCGGGCTGAGGGAGATCGGCTTTTTGGCAGGGGCGCCTCCGATATGAAGGGGTTTCTTGCCGCCGCGCTTGCCGGACTTCCCGCTATAGCAAAAATGCCATTGAGGCGCCCGATTCACTTCGCCTTTTCGTATGACGAGGAAGCTGGCTGCCGCGGCGTACCGCATATGTTGCAGCAGATCGGGAACCTGTGCGCTCCTCCTTTGGGAGCAATCATCGGTGAACCAAGCAGTATGGTGGCGATCCGCGGTCACAAGGGAAAGGCCGCCGCCCGCATCGAGATCCATGGCACGACCGGTCATTCGTCGCGCCCTGATAAGGGCCTGAACGCCATTCACGCCATGACTGCGGTGATGACTGCGACGCTGAAGACCGTTGATGCCTTGCGAGACAGCGCCTCGGATCAGAGCTTCGAGCCGCCGTATTCTACGCTGCAGATCGGAACGATCACAGGCGGACGCAGCGTCAACATCATCCCGGATGTCTGCATCATGGAATTGGAAGCCCGCGCCGTGCCCGGCGTATCGCCAACAGTTCTCCTGGAACAGATCAAGGCAACGGCCGAGGCTTTGGCGAAAGACGGTTTCCGCGTCACGTGGGAAACCAGCAGCACCTATCCGGCGCTTTCGCTTGATGCGGACAGGCCGCTCGCTCGGCTGATGGAGGAGCTGACCTCAGCGCAGACTTTGGCTGCCGTCAGCTACGGCACCGAGGCTGGACTCTATCAGGCAGCCGGCATCGACGCGATCATCTGTGGTCCCGGGGACATCTCCCGCGCCCACCGTGCTGACGAGTTCATTCGCCTCGACGAACTGGCTGCCTGCGAAGAGATGATCCTGCGGCTCGCCAATACGCTGCAGCAGTAGGAGAGCTTCATGGTTTTCTGGTTCAATTCGGATCGAGAAAGAGGCCGCGTCTTCGCCGAGGCTTTTGCACGCGACCTGCCCGATCTGCCCTTCGTGATGGATATTTCGGATCGCAATCCGGACGGAATCCGCTACATTCTCACGTGGACAGCACCGCCCGATCTCCGTCGTTTCAGGAACTTGAAGGTTGTCTTCTCGATCGGCGCCGGCGTCGATCAGTTCAAGCCAGAATCGCTTCCGCCAAACGTCATGCTCGTCCGGATGGTCGAGGACGGTATCGTGCGGATGATGCAAGAATATGTCACGCTCGCCGTGCTCGTCCTGCACCGCAAGTTGAAGGCCTATATCGAACAGCAGGCTGAAGCCGCCTGGCTCCCACTACCTGTGCGACAAGCTGGCCAGCAGCGGATCGGCATCCTTGGCCTTGGCATGCTCGCCCAGGCCGTTATTGAGCGACTGAAACCCTTCGGCTTTCCGCTTGCGGCCTGGAGCCGCTCGGTACGACAAGTGCATGGTGTTGATTGCTATCACGGGCCGGAGGGGCTTACGCCGCTCCTTGCGCGCACCGACATCCTGATCTGTCTCCTGCCGCTGACCAAAGAGACGCAAGGACTACTCGACGCCGGGGTCTTCGCGACCCTTCCAGCGGGCGCGGCGCTCGTCCACGTGGGGCGCGGCGCGCAACTCGATCATGACGCGCTGCTTGCGGCTCTCGATGATGGACATTTGTCGGGTGCGGTCATCGATGTCACCGAACCTGAACCCCTGCCCCCCGAACATGGTTTCTGGAGGCATCCGAAGATCATCCTGACGCCGCACGTCGCAAGCGTCACGCAAGCAGAGACGGCGGCTGGCGCCGTCATCGACAACATCAAACGCCTTCGCAACGGTCTAGACCCGATCGGGCTCGTCGATCGCGACCGCGGTTATTGAAGCTGCAACCAGGAGAGCAAGGAGAAAATATGTCCCTCCTCAAGACCATAGTACCCAACAGCACGGAAACACCACGTGAGTCAAAGCCGGGCCCGGAACGCCTGATCTCCGGCAATCCTTCTTTCAAGAGCTGGCCCCAGGACGTTGCGCGAGACGACATGATTCACACCGGCGTCTGGGAAGCGACACCGGGCCTGACGCGCTCCGTCAAGGGAGAGACATTCGAATTCTGCCACATCCTTCAAGGCGTCGTGGAAATCACCCCGGATGGCGGTGAACCGGTGACCTACAAAGCAGGCGATAGTTTCGTGATGAAACCGGGATTCATCGGCACCTGGCGCACCGTGGAGACGGTCCGGAAGATCTACGTCACTGTCAACTAACCAGCTCCGCCGCCTCCGGTACGCGAGCGTCGCGACCGACCGGCCTGGACATCAACGTGCCGTAAATCGGCGGAGAAGCGTTACGCTCCGCCGATGTGAGGGCGATGACACGAACTCCGGAGCCGAAGACGTGGGCTTCAACATTTGATCCGCAAGGCAAGTCCGCGTGACGATGACAGGCCATTCGCCGGTCTGGGAGCGTCTTCACTCGAAGCTCCGTCATGTGAACAACAGCTCGAATTGGGCCTGCTCGCCGGAATGATCATCCCTCGCATGGAGCGGATGGTGGCGCAATTTTGCGCGTGCTCATCACGAGCAGCATGGTCCTACAATTGAATTTGGACCCGGGGTTGCTGTTGGGGCGGACACTTGCCCCTTTTTGACCGATCACACCGGATTATCTTCGGATTACAGAGGATAGTGCGAACGCAGTTAGCGTATCGCGCACGCCGGGCATCTCGGCAATCAATTGCCAAATCTGCCGGATGCGGTCGGCCTCGGGGGACTCGACCCGGACGAGGAGATCGAAATCACCGGTCATAACGTCGCAAGCAACGACTTCTGGGATCTTCCGTAGCGCCTGAATGACTTCGCCGCCCCTCATGCGATCGTGACGATAGACGAAAATCAATGCGGTTGTGACGTTTTGGCTATTCCCTCCATCCCCGGTGAGGATTGTATATCCCTTGATGAAGCCTTCTCGTTCGAGACGTTCGATTCGCACCCGCACGGCGTTGCGAGAAAGGTTCACCTTCGCCGACAAATCCGCGTGCGAGATACGGGCGTTGGCCTTCAATTCGACAAGTATCTGTTCGTCAGTTCGATCGAGAAGATATTTCATGGGGATTGAGCCGGGTCGCTTAACCTAGAATGTCGGGGGTTAGGGACCGATAAGCTAACACGGCGATTTCCGGTAGTAATGTTCTTTCCTTCTTGCTCGAAAAACGCCTTGATGTCGAAGCCATTATGAATCCTGGCAGCGCCTTCTTTTCCGCATCAGTCAGGCCGCGGACTCCCTGATAACCGTTCAGCAGCGCTCGCGCCCGCTCTTTGTTCAGCTCTCCGTTGATTTCGCCCGCCCAACCTACAAGCGCATCAGCAAGCTCCGACACGAGCGCATCCTCGTGCCGAAGCCTGAAGTTGATGACCCCGCTGACTTCTTCTCCGAGGAAAAAGACGTTCTCCTGTACCAATGCGCCATGAATTGCGCCAGTGGGAAGATCCGTCGGTTTGCGGTTCGCTTTTCGTTCTAAGACAGTGTGCATTTCAGCCATCACGCGGCCCAGGCTGAGGCATTTTGCCGGGTTTGCAAATGTGGGTGAGGCGCCGGGTACGAAGCTGACGATGGCAACCAATCGACCTGCGGCCCGAGACGTGGCGTGGCCGGCGACAGTGCGTAGCGGCTTCGGGCAGGGGACGCCATGTCGATAAAGAGCCTCCATGGTTTCGAAGGCCCTTTCCAGATCTAAAGGTTGGGCTCCGTTCTCGAATAGCGTAACGATGAATTCGCCTTCCCCAGTCCGAAACAGATAGGTCGTCTCAGAGTCGCCGTCCGCAATGCCAATCACCGACAGAAGCGACGTAAAACCATAAGCCGCGGTAATGAGTTGGCGATCTTCGTCAGACAGCTCGGTAAAAACAGCCATTTCCCACCCTTATGCGGACGATGAACCCATCAGAAATTTGCGAAGGTCGCGCTACCCTCAAAGAGCTCTTCAACTTGACCGGAGGCTAAGATCCCTTCCTCTTCCACGACTTGGCGTAGCCCCCGCCTTTCGGTCAGGGCTTTCTTGGAAAGCTGCGCTGCCTTACTGTAGCCGATAAGCATCGCCAACGGTGTCGCAAGGACAAGAGACTGATCGAGGAGGTCCTTGCAACGGTCGACATCAACTTCAATGCCGGCGACGCACCGCTGCTTAAAAATGTCCATGCCCCGCGTCAACATCCGCATGGACTGTAGGATGTTGAGGATGATTACGGGCTCCATCGCATTGAGTTGCAACTGCCCTGCACTTGCCGCCAGGGTGACAGTGAGATCATTTCCAATAACTTGAAATGCGATTTGGTTCATCATTTCCGGAATGACGGCGTTGATTTTGCCGGGCATAATCGAGGAACCGGCCTGGACGGGCGGAAGTCGGATTTCCCCCAGGCCGCCCCTCGGCCCACTGCTCAAGAGCCGCAGATCATTGCAGACCTTTGTCAGCTTCACAGCAATCCGCTTGAGGACACTGGAGATGGAAACGAAACCACCGGTGTCGGAGGTGGCCTCGATCAGATTTCGAGCTCGAATGAGCTGGATACCGGAAATCTGTGTGAGGTGGATGCAAGCCGCGCCTGGAAAGCCGCGGGGGACGTTGATCGAAGTTCCGATCGCAGATCCGCCGAGATTAACCTCCTTCAACAGCCTGGAAGCGGATTGCAGTTGGTTGATATCTTCGTCGATCAGCTCGGCGAACGCATCAAATTCCTGCCCGACTGTCATTGGGACGGCGTCCTGCAACTGAGTGCGGCCGACCTTCAGCGCGGTCGCATATTCACGGGCCTTGGCGCGGAATGCATCGCGCAGCCCGACCTGGGACTCGATCAGCCCTTCGCAAGCACGAAGAATGGTCAGACGCAGTGCGGTCGGATAGACATCGTTTGTCGACTGGGACAGGTTCACGTCATCATTCGGATGAAGCTTGTCATAGTCGCCCACATTCGCACCGAGCTTCAAGAGCGCCAGGTTCGCAACAACTTCATTTACGTTCATGTTGGTGGACGTTCCGGCGCCACCCTGCATCATATCGACCGGGAAGTTCTCATCAACGCATTTCAACTCGATGAGCTCATCGCAAGCCGCTGAGATCGCCGACGCTTTTTCCGCTGACAGCAGGCCAAGCTCGGCGTTTGCGTAAGCGGCCGCTTTCTTGACCATAGCCATAGACTGAATGAGTTCGGGGAAGTCTTTCAGGCGAAGGCCTGAAACGGTGAAGTTGAGTTCGGCTCGACGCGTATGGACACCGTAGAGAACGTCACCGGGGATAGGGAGGGGGCCGATCAAATCGGTCTCTATGCGTTCAATTCCCATTCGCCGCTCCCCTAGTCCAGAATTCCGGCGTGACGCATGGCATGAGTAATAACCTCTTTAACAGGATGGCTCACCCCTACGAGAGGAAGGCGCAGGTCACCGCGGATTTTCGAGAGTTGCGCCAGCGCGAATTTCACCCCAGCCGGGCTGGTCTCGAGGAATAGCGCGCGATGCAGAGGCATCAGTCGATCTTGAAGAGCCAGTGCCGCCGCGAATTCGCCTTTCAGGCATGCCCGCTGGAAGTCTGCACACAGCCGGGGAGCAACGTTCGCGGTCACGGAGATGCAACCGTGGCCTCCGTGGGCCATGTAGCCCAGCGCGGTGCCGTCTTCGCCGGTGAGGAGATTGAAATCATTGCCGCAGGCCATACGCTCCAGCGACGGTCGCAAGAGATTGCCTGTCGCGTCCTTGACACCCTTGACGTTCGGACAATCTCTGAAAATCCGGGCAAGCGTTTCGACTTCAATATCGATCACGCTCCGACCCGGAATATTGTAGACAATGATCGGAACCGCAGCTTCAGCGTCGATGGCCTTGAAGTGCTGATAGATCCCCTCTTGGGTGGGTTTATTGTAGTAGGGCGCGACGATCAGCAAACCGTCTGCACCGGCCTCCTGTGCGTGCCGCACGAAGCTGATCGCTTCCTCGGTGCTGTTGGAGCCGGCGCCGGCAATAACCGGAACCCGACCATTCGCTGCCGATATCGCGAGTTCCACGACTCGCTTGTGTTCGGCATGGCTGAGGGCCGGGCTTTCCCCCGTTGTTCCGCAGGGGACAAGCCCTGACGTGCCTTCGGCGATCTGCCATTCGATGAGGCTGCGGAGGGCAATCTCATCGACTTTCCCATCGGCAAAAGGGGTGACAAGGGCAGTGATGGATCCTTTGAACATCTTGACTTCCAAAAACGACGATGCGTTCAAATTGGCGCTGGCGCCCGCGATCAGTGCTGCAGCGAGGTGATGCAGACGACCTTCGGCTGGGTCATGTCCTCATAAGCAAAGCGAACGCCTTCGCGCCCCATGCTGCCGTATTTGAATCCGCCAAACGGCATTGCATCGAACCGATAGTCGGACGACTGGTTGATCATGACACCGCCGGCATCGATCCGCTTGGCGGCCTCGAGCGCACTGGCAAGATCGTTGGTAAAGATGCCGGCATGGAGGCTGTATTCCGGCTTGTTAGCCAGCTCTATCGCCTCTTCAAGTTCATCGAACGGCTGCAGTATGACGACCGGGGCGAAGACTTCCTCATTCAGTACGTCGCAGGTGGCCGGCACGTTTTCCAGGACGGTCGGGGGAAAGATCGTGCCGGCTGGCTTGTGACCGCAGAGCAGCGTCGCGCCGGCAGCGATTGCTCGTTCCACCATTGCGGCGGCGTGGTTCACCGCACGTTCGGAGATCATCGGGCCCATGTCAGTCTCGGAGTTCATCGGATCGCCGGTCTTCATCCGGGCGGTTCGCGCCACGAAGTCGGTCTTGAAGCGTTCATAGACCGAGCGCTGTACCAGAATCCGCTGCGTTCCGATGCAATTCTGGCCCGCCGCCCAGAAGGCGCCTGACACGCAATCTTCCACGGCGGCCTGAACATCGCTATTTTCCATCACGATAACCGGCGCATTGCCACCGAGATCCATTGCGAGCTTCTTGATGCCTGCAGATCTTGCAATGGCTTCGCCCGTGACAAATCCCCCTGTAAAGGAGACCATGCGAACGTCTTTTGCCGAAACAAGTGCCTTGCCCAGGTCGGCGGCGCCGACAGCGACCGTGATGACCTCTTCCGGCAAGCCGCTTTCGATCAAGACCTCCACCAGCTTGATGGCCGACAGAGGTGTAAGCTCCGACGGCTTCAGAAGTACCGCGTTTGCGCCGGCAATGGCGGGGCCAAGCTTGTGGGCCACGAGATTGAGCGGGTCGTTGTAAGGCGTGATCGCAGCTATGATCCCTAGCGGCTCCCGTGTGTACCAGCCCTGGCGAGATTCCGATCCAGCATAGGCATCAAACGGAATAACCTCGCCGGCATTGCGCTTGGCTTCTTCGGCGGAGAGTTTCAGTGTGTTGACACAACGTGTCGCCTCCTTGCGGGCCTGGGCAATCGTCTTCCCCGCCTCCCGTACGATCAGGAGCGCAAACTCCTCCTTGCGTTCTTCAATGGTGGCTGCGGCCCTTTCGAGAATTGCAGAGCGCTGGTGGCGGGGGAGCGACCGGGCAATTCGCGCGCCGCGCCTGGCGCGTTCGAGCAACAGGTCCACAGCCTCGGCACTGGTCTCTGGGATCGTGCCTACAAAGCTTCCATCGAACGGATTAGTGACGATAATCTCTTTGGAAGAGGCAGGTTTTAAGGCGAGACCGGGCATCACGCTGCCTCCTTCGCGAAATTTGCCGATTGCGCATTGTGTATAGCCACGATGTCGGACAGCAGTGCGTAGGCGGTTTCGATTCGACCGGCGCCCGGGCCGCTCACGGTGACGGGGCCGAGAAGCCCTGTGTTCAGCGATACTGCGTTGGTAGCGCCGTTGACGCCGGCGAGCGGATGTCCGAGGGCAAGCTGTTTGGGCGCGACACTGCCGGTTATCGTCCCGTCGGCATTGCGAACTGCTGACCCGACCAGTTTCCAACGGCTTTTAGCCTTGGCAGCTGCTTGAATGTCGGAGGGAGAAAGCTTGGAGATGCCGTTGCAGGAGACATCCTCCGGCTTGAGATTTGCTCCCAGCAGCTCATTTGCCAAGATCACGACTTTCAGGCGAACGTCGAAACCCTCGACATCGGCGGTAGGATCGGCTTCGGCATAGCCCAGCGCCTGCGCTTCCGCGACAGCGCTGGCAAAGTCAAGACCCTGCTCCATGCGACCGAGGACGAAGTTCGACGTGCCGTTGAGGATCCCTTCGAACCCTTTGATCTCCGCGCCAGCGAGGGTCTTCTCTGCCATCCTTATGACGGGCGTGCCGCTCATGACGGATCCCTCATACTCGAAATGAACGCTGTTCGCCTCGGCAAGGGCTTTCAGTTCCCGAGCAGCGATTGCAACAGGCCCCTTGTTCGTGGTGACGACGTGCTTGCCCGAGTTCAGAGCCCAACGGCAGTGCGAAACCGCGGGCTCGCCGTCCGTCGGGTTCGTAAATGTCGCCTCCACAACGATGTCGGCAGGCGCCGTCTTGATGATGGCTTCGTTGTCAGCTTCGGCGCTGCCGCCGGAGAGCCCGCCAAAACCGCCCTTCGCGAAATTCGCCTCCACGAGGGTCTTGGCATCCAGACCGTTCGGCGAAATGACGGAACCGAGATAGAGATCGCTGACGGCGACGATGTTCAGGCGGAAACCGAGATCCTGTTCCCACAGAGGATTCTTCGTCGCGATGAGTTCGGCCAAAGCACGGTTGACGCCACCAAATCCGATTAGGGCAATATTGTAGATTTTCATGTGGCTTCCTCCGATGAAGCGATTTATCCGCATATCATCAGATGCAAATCGCTCAGTCGGAACGGTACAAACAGACCAATCTGCCGTGCATTTTGCTCATGATGCCGCCGTGTGAGACCATCTGGATCGAAAAACTCGAACGAACAAATAATCCGGGCCCAGGGCGTCTTCCGCCGTGCTAAGCAGACGATGAGGGGAAGTCGAGTTTACCCGCTGCGAGGGAAAGTTCTCTGCTGACACGCCCGACAAGCGCGCACTTTCCTCTCCAATGAGGCTGCAGCGCGGTAACACGCAGACTCATTCCCCGGTCATGCTCCGGAGGAATCAGTTACCTATTCCCATCTTATCGACGACGTCATTCGATACCGCAATCATGACCCGCCGCAAAATATTTGCGCAACCAAATTGATCTGTATTGACACCAATAATGAGACCAATCTTATTATAACTGCAAGTAAGGTTCAGATTGGTTGCGTTGAC
The DNA here is from genome assembly GCF_030518245.1 of Rhizobium sp. CBN3. NCBI lineage: Bacteria > Pseudomonadati > Pseudomonadota > Alphaproteobacteria > Hyphomicrobiales > Rhizobiaceae > Rhizobium > Rhizobium sp. CBN3. The sequence goes on along the minus strand of NZ_JAULSE010000033.1, from coordinate 23,597 downwards.
GCCAAAGCAACTGACAGGGCCCCCCGCTGTAAAAACCGGTGGCCGTTCGCTTTGGAAAGGTGCAGCGCATGAACGACGTTCTGAAGGTGCATGACCTCACTAAAACATTCGGATCGACGACGGTCCTGGATGGGATCAGCTTCAACATGCGAGAGGGTGAAGTGATCTCGCTGATCGGGTCGTCCGGATGTGGAAAAAGCACCGCACTTCGCTGCATCAATTTTCTGGAGACGCCGACATCGGGTCGGATCGAGTGCATGGGCCAGTCCGTCTCCGTCGTCAATAATGAGCGCGGCGGGAGCCAGATCGTCAACGCTCGCGATATCAGGAATCTTCGCCGACAGATCGGCATGGTGTTCCAGAACTTCAATCTCTGGCCTCATCTGAGCGTCCTGTCCAACGTGACCGAGGCACTCGTTTGGGTGCTGAAACTCGGGAAGAACGACGCCGAAGAGGTAGCGCTCTCGGCCTTGTCGAAAGTGGGCATGGCGAGCTTCCGCGATCGCTACCCGCAGCAGCTTTCGGGCGGGCAGCAACAACGCGTCGCGATCGCGCGTGTTTTGGCAATGAGACCAAAACTGATGCTGTGCGATGAGCCGACATCTGCACTGGACCCCGAGCTCGTGGGTGAAGTGCTGAAAGTCATAAGGGCGCTGGCGGAAGCGGGGGCTACGATCCTCCTCGTCACGCATGAAATGCGGTTCGCACGCGATGTGTCGAACCGGATGATATTCCTGCAAAACGGCCGCCTTGAGCAGGATGACGAACCGAAGGAATTGTTTCGAAACCCGGCGACGGAAGGAGTGAAGCGGTTTCTATCGACAGTGATGGCGGCCAACGCCTGAAAGCGCGCTACAACGAAAACCAAAAGGGGTAACATTATGATCAACAGCAATCTCATCAAGTCAGCATTCGCAACGAGCCTTCTCGTCTGCTCACTGGCAACGGGCGCGTCGGCAAAGGACGGCGTTCTGCGCATCGGGACGGAGGGCGATGCGCCGAAGTTCAGCATGGCCGACCCGAGCGGCAAGGTAACCGGGTTCGACGCCGATATCGCCAACGGCATCTGCGCCGAGCTGAAACTGAAGTGTGAATTCGTCGTGCAGACATTCAGCTCGCTGGTGCCCTCCATGGATAAAGATCGCTTTGACGTCATCATTTCCGGCCTTGGTATCACCGCCGAACGTCAGAAGAAGATCGACTACTCCATCCCCTATGCGACAACACCGCTCTATTTCGCTGTCTCCAAGGACTCCCCGCTTGCAGGGCTCAAGAGCCTCGCTGAAATCGAAAAGGCCCTCCAGGGCAAGAGTGTCGGCGTCGTCACCGGGACGACCTACGCCAGGTTCATGGAGAAGCGGATGCACGGCGCCGATCTTAAGACATACGACGCCGTCACGCAGCTGACCGCCGATCTCGCGAGCGGCCGTATCGACGTCGCCTTGGCGGATTCGCCGACATGGATGGATTTTTTCGCAACGCCCGACGGCGCCAACTTCACCAGGATCGACCTGAAGATCATGGCCATGGATGACCCAGACGTTCTTGGCCATGGCATGGGAGTCGGCATGCGCAAGGGCAATACCGAACTCAAGACCAAGGTCGATGCCGCCCTCTGCAACATGATCAACGATGGCAAGGTCAAAGAAGCCTCGATGCGTTGGTTCCAGGACGACTACACGATTCCCTGCAAGAAGTGATCGTTTCGAACATGAAGCCTGCCTTGGCACGGCCCAGGGCAGGTCACGGGGATTGTGTCCATGTTGGGTGACCTTTGGGTGTTGATGGTGGAGCAAAGTTGGGCGCTGGCTCTGCTGAAAGGAAGTGTCGTCACGATCGTGATCGGTTTGATCGGAATGGCACTCGGTTTTCTCGTTGCAACCCCCTTGGCCATCATGCGCTGGCGGAAGGTCGTGTTCGTCTCGCAACTCGTGGACGGGTACAGCATTCTTGTTCGTGGCGTTCCGGGCCTGCTGGTCATCTATCTCCTGTTTTTCGGGTCGATCGAGTGGGTGAAGGCGATTACGGCTGCGTTCGGCTACCAGGACTCGGCTGATGACGCATACCCCTACCTCGTCGGGGTGATCGCGATCGCGGTCATCTCGTGCGCCTATTCGATCGAAGTCATCCGGGGTGCGCTTCAGGCGGTGCCGTACGGTCTGCTGGAAGCCGCTCAGTCGCTCGCCTTGCCTAGAGGTGTAACGTTTATACGCATCACGTTGCCACTGGCACTGCGGCTGGCGCTTGGCGGGATCAACAACGTCTGGCAGATGACGATCAAGGATACTTCGCTCGTCTCGGTCGTCGGCTTACAGGAATTGATGAGGACGGCTGCCATCGGTGCAGGAATCACGCGATCCCCGTTGCTTTTCTACTGCATCGCTGCGGCGCTCTTCTTCTGCATGACCGCAGTCAGTCAAACCGCGTTTTCCAGCGCCGAACGTGCGCTCGACCGCGGCTTCCGAGGAAGATGACATGGATCTTGGAATAATTGCATATGCCGTTCCGTTCCTTGTCACAGGTGCCAAGACGACGTTGCTGATCGCCGTGTTGGGCGTCGGTATCGGGCTTCCCTTTGGTGTTGCCGTCGGGCTCGCGCGCTGCTCGAGAAGCCGGGTGTTGCGCCGCGTATGCGACGCCTACTGCGCGATCTTCCGCGGCACGCCTATGCTGGTCCAGATCTTCGTCATCTATTACGGCTTGGCCCAGGTGAGTTTTATTCGTCAGAACCCGGTACTGTGGTGGATGATCGGAGATGGGCTGAACGCTGCAATCCTTGCCGTGGTGCTCAACACCGGTGCCTACACGGCGGAGATTTTCCGCACGGCTTTCCTCTCCCTGCCGAAAGGACTTATCGAAGCGGCAGAAGCCTGTGGCATGCACCCGTGGCACGTCTTCAGGAGGGTGAAGTTCCCGCTTGCCGTGCGCCAGGCGCTTCCCGCTTATAGCAGCGAGGCGGCGATCATCGTGAAGGAATCCAGCCTCGCGTCAACGATTACCGTTCTGGAAATAACCGGATATGCGAAGCGGCTCATGAGCGAGACGTTCGCGATCATGGACATCTTCATCGTCACCGCAGCGTTCTATCTCACTATAAACGTCGTCGTCTTGACAGGTTTGAAACTCCTCGAACGGCGCCTGTCGTTTGCCCGATAAGCAGATCCAAGAAAGGTCTTCCAATGTCCAAACTCACTTTCGTCGATTACAACAATCTGCCTGAACCGCGTAAAGGCCAGCCCGCGCCTGAAAGGCTGGTCGAGGGAAATCCGCAGTTTCTCTCCTGGGACATCGCACAGACCGCCGACGGCGTCGTTCGCTCCGGCGTCTGGGAAGCGACGCCCGGCGCATACCGCTCGATCAAGGGCGAAACTTTCGAATTCTGTGTCATTCTGTCGGGTGTGTCCGAATTGATTGAGGATGGCTGTGAGCCGCGACGCATCGTTGCCGGCGACGCTTTCGCCATGCATCCAGGTTTCGTCGGAACCTGGAGGGTGATCGAAACGACGCGAAAGCTTTGGGTCTGCCGAGACTAAGCCAATAATCGATTGAAATCATCTTTCCGGAACTTAAGCTCTCATGGCCCAAGCTCAAGCGCATCCCATTAAATCCACGCCCTACTGGTGGGAGGACAGCACATTTCCTTCCCTGCCATCGCGGAACGTCGAGAAGACATGCGACGTGGCGGTCGTTGGGGGAGGGTACACTGGTTTGTCGGCGGCGCTCGAACTTGCCCGTGCGGGCAAGCATGTCCAGCTGTTCGACCGTCAGGCCCTTGGTCTTGCGGCATCGGGCCGCAACGGGGGCATGTCCAGCGGAAGCATCCGTCCGGGGCGGAAGGATTTGGTCAGGCGGTTCGGGCAGGAGAGGGCGCAAGCCATTCTCCTGGAAGGTAAGGCCGCGCGAGAGGATCTCTGGCGCTTCCTCAGAGACGAGAATGTCGAATGTGACTTCTCGCTGTCTGGCGCCTTCAACGGGGCCATGACGGCTGATCAAGCCGACGAACTCCGTCGTCAGGCAGACTTTCTGCATCAGAATCTCGGCATCGAGGCATATCCGGTGGAAAGGGCCGATGTTCCGAAGTTCATCGGAACTGACCTTTATGTCGGAGGCCTTGTGCGCAAAGACATCGGTGGGCTGCAGCCGGCCAAGCTTCTTGCGGCCATGATCGATCTGGCAAGTTCATCGTCGGCGATCATACATGAAAATACCGCAGTCCTTGGATCGACAAGCGAGGCCGGAGGAGTGCGAATTCAAACGCAGCGCGGAGAGGTTTTCGCCAGAAAGCTTCTTGTCTGCACTGATGGCTACACCGACGGTTTCGACCCGTGGCTCCGTCGCCGACTTGTCCCTGTTCGCAGCAGGATAATCGCGACTGAGCCGCTCGACAGAGAGGTGATGGATCGGCTGATGCCGCCACGCATGATGTATGGCGACCTGCGTAAGCTCAGCTACTATTATCGGCCGTCGCACGATGGATCTCGGATCTTGTTCGGCGGACGCGACGGGACGACTGAAGGAGACTCCGCCGCTCCGATTGAACATCTGCGAAGCGAACTTGCGCGGCTTTTTCCCGAACTCGCAGGAATAGGTCTTACGCACAGCTGGTTCGGCTATGTCGCCATGAACCGCGACATGATCCCGCGCATGTTCTCCCGCGGAAATACAGTCTATGCGACCGGCTATTGCGGCTCCGGTGTCGTGTGGGCCAGATGGCTGGGCAAAAAGGCGGCGTGCAAGATCCTCGGTGACGGGGAACAATCGCGGTCTGCGTTCGATTTCGATGCCGCTCCGAGGGCCGTCCCATTCTTCAACGGCAAACCCTGGTTCATTCCTATCGTTTACTCGATGTATGCGCGGCACGACAAGAAGATGCTCCTCAGACGCCGGAAGGGCTGAGGTTCAGGTGCCATACTCGTTTCTGCAAGTCCGCCACGGCGCCGAAAAAAAGTTCGTGCCGTTCGCTTGCAATCAAGCCCTGCGTTGGCGCTACGCAGCAGACAACAACTGGCAAAGGAGGGAGCCAAGGTGAACAGACATGATTAGTCTGGAAACGATCGAGCAGGCGCGCGAGCGCATCAGCAAGCACATCCGCACCACGCCTTTCGTCATGTCGGCGTCACTGTCCGAACTGGCCGAGACGCAAGTCAGCCTGAAGCTCGAGCATCGCCAGTTGACCGGAAGCTTCAAGCTTCGTGGAGCAACCAATGCAGTGTTGCAGCTCACTCAATCGGAGCGGGATAGAGGCGTTGTTGCGGCTTCCACGGGCAATCACGGACGCGCGCTGTCCTATGCCGCCGACGCGATTGGCTCCCGAGCGACCATTTGCATGTCGCACCTCGTGCCGGAAAACAAGGTGGCTGAAATCCGCCGGCTCGGCGCTCGCGTACGGATCGTCGGGTTATCACAAGATGAAGCGCAGGTTGAGGTTGACCGTCTCGTCGCGGAGGAGGGCCTCAGCATGATCCCGCCCTTTGATCACCCTTGGGTCATCGCCGGCCAAGGCACCGTCGGACTTGAAATCGTCGAGGCGATGCCTGACGTCGCCGCAGTTCTCATTCCCCTGTCCGGCGGCGGTTTGGCGGCAGGTGTCGCGGCGGCTGTCAAGGCGGTGCGCCCGGATGCCAAGGTAATCGGTATAACTATGGAAAAGGGAGCGGCGATGAAGGCTAGCATCGACGCGGGGCACCCGATCCAGGTCGAAGAGCATCGAAGTTTCGCCGACTCGCTCGGCGGCGGCATCGGATTGGCCAATGCCTGGACGTACCCGATGTGCAAAACCCTTCTCGACGACGTGGTGCTCGTCAGCGAGGCCGAGATAGCCGCCGGCATACGTCATGCCTATGCGTATGAGCATGAGATTATCGAAGGTGCTGGGGCAGTCGGCATTGCTGCGCTGCTCTCAGGTAAACTGGCGCAGGTTGAAGGCCCGATCGTAGCCATTCTTTCTGGTGGGAACATTGACATGGCGTTGCACATGAAGGTGGCCAACGGCCTCGACACAATTGGTGAGGGACGCTGATGCCTAAAATAGGGATATTGACCGAGTCAGAGCTTCGAACCATCGTTCCGCTCGACATGGATGCGGTGAATTGCGTTGAAAACGCCTTCCGCGCATTGGCCGTGGAAAACGCGGTTCAGATGCCGCCGATTTTGCGCCTTGACGTGCCCGACAGTAGGGGCGAAGTCGATGTGAAGACGGCTTATATTCATGGTTTGAGCAGCTTTGCCATCAAGGTCAGTCCGGGTTTCTTCGATAATCCGAAGATCGGGCTTCCGAGCACTAATGGTCTGATGGTCTTGCTGTCGAGCAAAACCGGCTTGGTGCAGGCGCTCTTGCTGGACAATGGCTACCTCACCGACGTTCGCACAGCGGCCGCCGGCGCTGTCGCGGCAAACCATCTGGCACGGAAGGACGCGTCGATCGCAACGGTCTTCGGAGCGGGCGTTCAGGCCAGGCTGCAACTCGAGGCCCTCATGCTGGTGAGGCCTATTCGAGAGATCCGCGTTTGGGCGCGTGATTATCGACGGGCGCAAGCGCTTGTTGAGCAGCTCGGAGCCCGACAAAATCTTTCCATTTGCGCATTTCAGGATCCGCATGAAGCGATCACCGGGTCACAGATCGTCGTAACGACAACACCTGCTGACCGACCGATTGTCCATGCGTCGTGGCTCGAACCCGGACAGCACCTGACCGCCATGGGTTCGGACGCAGAACATAAGAACGAGATTGACCCCATCGCTATCAAAGCGGCAGATGTTTACGTGGCTGACAGCCTCAAACAAACGCGAAGACTGGGTGAATTGCGCCATGCCATCGACGCAGGTCTCGTCGCAAGCGATGCTGATTTTCCGGAACTAGGTCAGATCGTTGCAGGCGCCAGACCGGGCCGCAGAAGTGCCTCGGACATCACCATAGCCGATCTTACGGGCACCGGTGTTCAGGATACCGCTATTGCCACGCTGGCGTTTGCGCGCGCCGAAGAACGAAGTGCCGGCACGTTCTTTGAAAGTTGACAGTCGTCGGCTCTTTGCCGCCGACCTCATGACGCAGCATGAAAATCTTCTTGAATGGCGGCGAGAAGCCAAGACACGAATTGATCGATTCCAGCCGTCCTCCTCGCCGATGCCGAACGAATAACGCCGTAATGTGAACCATCAGGGCGAAAGCCGAATGGTGCGGTCAGGCGGCCTTTGCGGATATCGTCAATGGCGATGATCTTTGGGCACATGGCCACACCAAGACCGCTGGCTGCGGCCTCCACCATCAGGAAATGATGGTCAAGAAAGCGCGTCGAGCGCGGCTTCGGCGCGTCCGGATGAGCGGTGGACCACTTCTGCCATCCATCCGGACGGGTCTTTGCAGCAAGCGCGACATAATCGCCGGCAGCAAACCGATCCGTCATGGCAGGATGCATGACAGGACCGACTTCCTCCTCGATCAACCGTTCGACCTGCCAATTCGCATCGATCGCGAAATCAAGCCTGCGGATTGCAAGGGTGATACGGTCGCGCGCAAAATCGAAACCCCCGCCACCGACAGAAAGGTGAAAATCGATTTCGGGATGGCGATCCTGAAATTCCGAGAGGCGCGGGATCAGCCATCGCATGGCGACGGATCGTTCGCATGAAACGACGATCGGCGGTGACTGATCGATTTTGCGGATATCCTCCAGCGCCGCCGAAACGAGGGACAAAGCGTCTGTCGTCGCCTGCGCGAGCCGTGAACCATCTCCCGTCAGCCTTAGGCCACGCCCATCAACTTCCAGCAGACGAATGTCGAGGTGTTCGGAAAGTTTCGAAACGCGCCGGCTGACAGCACCGTGCGTCAAATTTAACTCAGCAGCAGCGGCACGCACGGAACCAAGGCGCGCAACGACTTCAAAGGCACGCAGATCATCGAGGGATGGAATGTCCGAACGCTTCATTGGTGACAAACTATCACCGGTAAGTTTGAAATCATATCAATTTCCATCTCGAAGTACGGAGGATCGGTCGAAGCGGGCGCTCTCCTGAAGCGAGGCTCCTCGAATCAGAAGAGTGGGACAAGACGGCAGCCGCAAGCTGTGAACCCGAGGCAGCATATGTGACGTCACAGGGCAACCGCCCGCAAACAGGGCGCGAAAGATCGAGCCAAGATCGATGTTGCAGGTGGTGGTCAAATGCAGTTGCAACGCCGCTAGATCGCATGATTGGTGATCCTCTATCACCATAATCCGTCAGTTTATATCGATAGTCCGAGCCTATCCTTTCGCTAGTATGACCGATACAGCCAAACCGATAGGGTCTCGATCATGCAAGCCAATGCTATTCGCCTCGACTTCCGCTCCGATACGGTTACCCGCCCAACTGCGGAAATGCGCGCGGTGATGGCGGCCGCCGAGGTGGGCGACGATGTGTTGGGGGATGATTTCACGGTTAAGGCGCTCGAGGCGCGCGTTGCCGAGCTGTTCGGCAAAGAAGCGGGACTGCTGCTGCCGACTGGTACCATGGCCAATCTGGCTGCGATCATGAGCCATTGCCAGCGCGGAGAGGAATATCTCTGTGGAAATGAAGCCCATACCTATCTTTGGGAAGCTGGAGGCGGCGCCGTGCTCGGCTCGGTCCAGCCGCAGCCCTTGCCAGTCCGGGCTGACGGCACGATCCGCATCGAGGATCTTCACGCGGCGGTCAAGGCGGACGATCCGCATTTTGCGATCACACGACTGGTAACGATCGAGAATACGTTCGTCGGCCGGGTACTGCCGCGACGTCATCTGGACGAGGTCGTCGAGTTTGCACGGGATCGGAAGCTTGCCACTCATCTTGATGGTGCGCGGATATTCAACGCGGCAGTGGCGCTCGGCGTAGATGTCGCTTGTTTGGCTGAGGGTTTTGATAGCGTGTCGGTGTGCCTCTCAAAGGGGCTCGGGACGCCGCTCGGATCAGTGCTGGTCGGGGATGTCAAGTTGATCGGACAGGCACGCCGTTGGCGCAAGATGCTGGGCGGGGGGATGCGGCAGGCAGGAATAGTTGCAGCGGCGGGGCTGTACGCCCTCGACCATCATGTCCAACGTCTGGCCGAGGATCATGCCAACGCCAAGGCTCTGGCCGATGGATTCTCGGAAATAGCAGGACTGACGGTTAAGCCGCCGCAGTCCAACATGGTGTTTGTTGAGCTCGCGCCCGAACTGACGACCCGGGTATCCGATGCGCTGCGTGAGCGCGGCATCGCGGCGAGTTTTTGGCCGGGTGGGCGAATGCGCTGGGTCACCCATCTCGACGTCGATCGAGTCGCCGTTGACGAAGTTGTCGCAGCGGTGCGCGACGTCACTGAAAGTCGGAGATGAAGAGCCCGGCGGAAGCAGGCCTCTTCTGAATCTAAAACGATCCGGGAATTTGCACGGACGGGTCCTGCGCAGCGGGCCTCGTCCGCCCACCGATCTGCGTCCTGGCGTTTGAGGCACCGCATCAAACTGAAGCCGAGAAGCGGCTCATCATGTGGCGTACGAGCGCGTCCAAAAGGCCGGTGACGATCGTTCCCGTCGACCGAGAGAGCTCCTTTCGCAGGCATTCTCGATTTAGCCGGGATACGAGATATCAGGCGTTTCGAGCTGCTTTTGTTGATCCTAACGCCACCACGATTTCAGCAGATCGAAAATAATCCGCGAGACCAATTTGATCTATATTGACACCAATGTCGAAACCAATTCTATATTGATCGCACAACGATCCTGATTGGTAGCGAATGGTGGTGAACGTGAAAGCAACTCCGACACTTGAAACAAGCCGTGTGCCTTCGCAGGCGGCTGTAGCATGCGAAGCTCCCACTCAACTGTTTATCGGCGGCGAATGGATTTCGGCAAAAGGTGGCCGGACCTTCGATGTGATCGATCCTTCGACGGCGGAAGCAATCGCCACAGTTTCTGACGGCGACATCGCGGACGCGATGGCGGCGGTCGACGCGGCGGAAAAGGCGGCTGCGGCCTGGAAATCAACTCCGCCGCGTCGGCGCGCGGATGTCCTGATGAAGTGTTTTTACCTTCTTCTCGAACAAGCCGAGTGGCTGGCGCAACTGATCACCGTGGAAAATGGCAAGGCGCTTCCCGACGCGAGATCGGAAATCGCCTACGCGGCCGAGTTTTTCCGCTGGTATGCCGAGGAGGCTGTGAGGGCTCCCGGAGAATTTGGATCAGCGCCTTCCGGCGCAAACCAGATCATCGTCAGCCATGAACCGATTGGTATCGCCGTATTGGTAACGCCTTGGAATTTTCCGGCAGCGATGGCGACCCGAAAAATTGCCCCGGCATTGGCTGCAGGCTGCACTTGCATCCTGAAGCCGGCAGCCGAGACGCCTCTAACGGCGCTTGCCATTGGAGAACTGATGCGGCAGGCAGGTGTTCCTGCCGGAGTGGTCAACATCGTTCCCACGAAAAAAGCCGGCCCTGTGGTCAGCGCAATGCTGCATGACAAGCGGGTCCGGAAGCTGTCGTTCACCGGCTCGACCGGCGTTGGCAGGATACTACTGCGCGAGGCCGCGGACCAGGTCGTCAGTTGTTCAATGGAATTGGGCGGCAATGCGCCATTCATCGTATTCGATGATGCTGACCTGGAAACGGCGGTCGCCGGCGCAATGGTTGCAAAGATGCGCAACGGCGGTGAGGCTTGTACGGCGGCAAATCGGTTCTACGTTCAAAGGGGAATTTCCGCCGACTTCATTCGGCGCTTCGCCGAGGAGATGGCAGCGCTCAACGTCGGGCCAGGACTGGCACCAGATACGCAGCTTGGCCCACTGATCACCGATGCCGCGGTGGCCAAGGTGGAGCGCCTAGTAGACGACGCGATCGCCAAGGGAGCCCGGCTGGTGACAGGCGGTAGCAGGTTGAGCGGCGAGGGTTTCTATTATTTGCCAACCGTTCTCGCCAATGTCTCTCTGGACGCTGAGATACTTCGCGAAGAAATCTTCGGTCCGGTTGCGCCCATTATTGTGTTTGATACCGAGGACGAGGTCGTCGATCTGGCCAACGACACCGAATACGGGCTTGTATCCTATATCTTCAGCCGAGACCTCAAGCGTGTGCTTGCAGTGGCCGGCAGGCTGGAAAGCGGCATGGTCGGGATTAACCGCGGTGTCGTTTCCGACGCTGCGGCGCCGTTCGGCGGGATGAAGCAGAGTGGCCTCGGGCGCGAAGGCAGTCATCACGGCATGCTCGAATACCTCGAAACGAAGTACATCGCCGTCACCTGGTAGGTCGTTGCGAGCAAGGCCGCTTGCCAGTTAGCAATCATGTGCCGACGTCAGGCAGGCTCCAACACGGAACGATGCCGCGGGTGGCTGCAGCAAGAATAGGAGAGATAAATGTCCCTACTGAAAACCATCGACCCGAATCCATCCTTCGAGCCGAAGCATAGAACTGCCGAGCCGGAGCGCCTGATTGCGGGCAGCCCCGCCTTCAAGACGTGGCTGCAGGACACCGCCAAGGACGGCAAGGTCAATACCGGTGTTTTCGAGGCGACGCCCGGTGAAACGCACTCCATCAAGGGCGAAACATTTGAATTCTGCCATCTTGTGCATGGTGTGATCGAACTGACGGAAAAGGGCAAGGATCCGGTCATTTATCGCGCGGGCGACAGCTTTGTGATGAAGCCGGGCTACGTCGGGGTCTGGAAGACAATCGAGACGGTGCGGAAGATTTTCGTCACCGTCACCTGATCATTCGAGCAAACGATGCCGTTTTTACGTGCATCTTCGCATCTGCAGGCGGGGCGAGGCGGCAGGCAAGCCGTTTCGGCCGGCGAGACTTGAAAGCGATGGGCGGTTTATCCGTGGCTCGTTACTCGGCTTGTATATCCGTGTCCGGTACGGCCGGGAGTCTCGCTTCTCCGCCGCGGCTTCATAGACCCTTCGCTCTTATCACTGGTGAGCAGGAGACCCACGAATGGATGAACTCATGCAAACGGAATCGATCGTTCTTGCGCCTTTCGAGGCTCATCATGTGGGCGGAGCCCTCGCGCTGTCGCGTGCAGCGGGTTGGGCGCACAGGAGGGAAGACTGGGAAATGATACGGTCTCTGAGCGAAGGACGCGTTGCGCTCGCCGGCGACCGGGTTGTGGGTACCGCCCTCATGACTCCCTTCGGCGACACTTGCTCTGCCATTAACATGATTATTGTCGATGAAAGCCAGCGTGGACGGGGGGTGGGAAGAAAATTGACCACCGCCGTGTTGGAACTCGCTGGTGAGCGTGAATGCCGATTGACGGCGACGAATGACGGCTTGCCTCTATATGAAAAACTCGGATTCGTCGCGACGCACCAAATCCTCCGTCATCAAGGCATTGCCGGTCAGGTCGGTGCTCCTGACAATGTTGAGTGGATCGGGCCTGACGCGCTGCCGGCAATCAAAGCGCTCGATCGTAAGGCATTCGGGGCCGACCGTGACGCGATATACAACGCCCTGGCGAATGAGGGGAGTTTCGCCGCCATCCGGAAAGGGGATCGTATCGTCGCATTTGCGGCAACGCGGTTGTTCGGAAAGGGTGAGGTCGTCGGGCCCGTCGTTGCGGAAAACCCGGAACAGGCGAGGGACTTGCTTGCCTTCATCCTCTCGGGCAAGGAAGGTCGCATTGTAAGAGTCGATATCCCTGAACAGACCGGCCTTTCGTCACCGCTCGCGGACTGGGGGCTGCCTAAGGAGGGTAGCGTCGTTGCGATGGTTCGCGGCGCGGCGGGTCGATCTGAAATACTAGCGGTTCAAACTTTTTGCTTGGCCAGCCAAGCTATTGGCTGAGTTGACCGGAGGAAGTCAGGAGCCTTCATTGCCGAACACGTTCCGTCGTACCGATCAGACGCCTTATAAAGCAGCATCGATTTTCCGGAATGACCTCTCGGGCTTCACAGAAGCGCCGAACAGCGTGTATCGCAAATTGCCAAAGTGGCGAGTGGGGAGAAGAAGTGGCCGGTTCGCCCGGACCCGCAGCAGATTGTTCTGCAGGGAGTCACTGCTTAGCGACCTTTCCGGGGATCGCGGTACAGACTCTGTCACGGTCGGCACAAGATGCGGCACAGGCGGCAAAGCTTAGCGCGAACGAATGGCGCATGTCCGTACGTCGGGAGGAACTGCTGTGCTGTGGAAGTTACCTTGATCCTTGAAGACACAGGCCGGACCGCATCATGACGAACCAAGCGATCATTCTCGAGAAGATGACACCAAAGCAGCTGGACAGTGCATTGGAGCTGTCCCGACAAGTCCAATGGCCGCATCGGCGGGAGGCTATTCTCACCGTCTTCTTTTTCGCTCTCATCAACCTACCGGCTCCTGATGCCGGCTGCTCATCAATGCCGAATGACGCCACACCAACCGTATCGACCTGGGCTAAGAGGTTACCCGGAACAGGCTTGCCAGCGGCAATTGCGCTTTGATCAGGGGCGATTTCAGCGTAAGCGCTGTTTTGTCCCCACCTTCCAGATTGGCAGTTGATCGTTGATGTTGTGCCCGAACAGGGCTTCGACATATGACGATTACAGGGTTTACGCATAGCACTAAGGCCGACGAGGCGGTGCAGCGGTTTGAGGTTTTCACTGGCGCGGGTCGCCGTCGTGATTGGAGCGACGAGGAGAAGCATCAGATAGTCGCTGAGAGCTATAGCGGCGAGGTGTCGGTGAGTGCTGTTGCTCGACGGCATGGTTTGTCGCCTGGTCAGTTGTTCACCTGGCGGCGACAGTCGCGAAAGCAGCCGGAGCAAGCCTCACCACCAATGTTTGTGCCAGCGCTGATCGATATCCCAGCAGAAAAGCCTTTGACGCGGCGCAAAACGACGGCAAGGAGCACTCCGCATCCTGTTGCCATTGAGCTGGAGATTGATGGAGCGATACTGAGGATCGCATCTGGCACGGATGCCATGACAATTGCAGCCGTCCTCCAGGCCCTAAAGGCCTCATCGTGATTGGCCCGTCCGGCGCGGTTAAAGTCATGATCGCCACCAAGCCTGTCGACTTCCGCAAAGGTGCGGAAGGGTTGGCCGCGTTGGTGAAATCCGCGATGGGTGCCGACCCGTTCTCGGGCACGATCTACGTATTCCGAGCCAAGCGAACCGACCGGATCAAGTTGATCTTCTGGGACGGCAGCGGCGTGTGCCTGGTCGCCAAGCGGCTTGAGGATGGCGAGTTCCATTGGCCTCGAATGCAGGACGGCGCGATGCATCTGACCGCAGCCCAGTTCTCGGCTCTGTTCGAGGGATTGGATTGGAAGCGAGTGCATGCGCCGAGCGAAACGCGAACCCCGATAAAGGCTGGTTAGCGGCCGCGACCAATTGAATCAGGCACCATCCATCCTCTCGTTCCGAGCGACAAAATATGCTGTTCTTGCCGAATGACGATGACGGCAGACGAACTTCCGGATGACCTGAACGCGCTGAAAGCCATGGTGCTTTCGCGTGAGGCGGAGAATGCCCGGCTGCGTCAGATCATCAAGGAATTGCAGCGCCACCGTTTTGGTCGACGGGCAGAGACGCTTCCCGAGGATCAGCTTCTGCTTGGGCTTGAAGAAGCCGAGCAGGTCGAAGCCGACGGACTGGAAGAGAAGGAACAGGCTGCCACGGCTCTTCGCCAGTCGCAAGTTGCCAAGCGGCGCACGAACCGGGGCTCGCTACCAGCGCACCTGCCGCGCATCGAGGTCGTGGTCGATATCGATGATCATGCCTGTCCTTGCTGCCGTAATAACCTGCATCGGATTGGTGAAGATGTCAGCGAAAAGCTGGACATTGTGCCCGCCCAATTCCGCGTGCTGGTGGTGTGCCGCCCAAAATATTCTTGCCGGGCCTGCGAGGAGGTCGTTGTCCAGGCTCCGGCCCCGGCAAGGCTGATCGAGGGCGGCATTCCGACAGAGGCAACTGTCGCCCAGGTTCTGGTCTCTAAATATGCCGACCACCTGCCCCTGTATCGCCAGGCGCAAATCTACAAGCGCCAGGGCATCGATCTTGATCGTTCGACGCTCGCCGATTGGGTCGGCCGTGCCGCTTGGCATCTACGCCCGGTCCATCAGCGGTTGCTTGATCATTTGAAGTAGTCGCCCAAGTTGTTCGCCGACGAGACGACAGCCCCGGTGCTCGATCCGGGACGTGGCAAAACCAAGACCGGACAGCTCTGGGCTTACGCACGGGACGACAGGCCATGGCAGGGCGATGACCCGCCTGGCGTTGCCTATGTCTATGCGCCGGACCGCAAAGGCGAGCGGCCGATGGCCCATCTCGACGGCTTCGTCGGCATTCTGCAGGTGGACGGTTACAGCGGATATCGCCCGCTGGCGGCAAAGAACACCGTGTCGCTCGCGTTCTGCTGGTCCCACGTTCGACGCCGCTTCTATGAGTTGGCTGCGGCCGGTCCCGCACCCATTGCCAGCGAGGCACTGCGACGCATCGCCGAACTTTACAAGATCGAAGACGAGATACGTGGTCGCACACACGAGGAGCGTAGAGCCGCGCGCATGGAGACGAGCCGACCGATCACCGACACGCTGGCTCCCTGGCTGCGTGAGCAACTCGGCTACATCAGCCAAAAGACAAAGCTCGCCGAAGCAATCCGCTATGCCCTGTCACGCTGGGAAGGCTTGACCCTCTTTATCGATGACGGCCGCATCGAGATCGACTCCAACACCGTCCAACGATCCATAAGGCCAATTGCTCTCAATCGAAAAAATGCCCTCTTCGCGGGCTCCGACGCCGGGGCCGAGCACTGGGCGCCCATCGCATCGCTCATCGAAACTGCCAAACTCAACGATGTCGAACCGCTCGGCTATCTCATCGATGTACTCACCAAGATCGTCAACGGCCACCCGAACAGTCAGATCGACACTCTTCTACCATGGGCCTATCCCTCCGAGCACAACCTGAGCCGTAAATGAAAGCACTGCGATAAACCGCTAAGCTTTCGTTCCGCTGTACACGATGATACCAATGAGAAACGAGCTAGGTCTGACTATGTTGCTGCTGGAGTTCTAAGGGTTAGATGGCGGGACTGTTTAAATCATTGAAGAGAGTGCTGACTGGAAAGATAATCCGACAATCAGACGTTCAAATTATGAACGGCAGTTGCATTATGTCCTTGCGTATTAAACGCGATGGCGGAAGCGGCGGCGTCTATGTGGTGTTAGCCTCTAAAGCATCGGGCAACTATCAATATTACCCTTTCGATGCAGAAGAGTTCGACAGTTTCGTTGATGCTGCTATCGAGATCAAGAAAGCGTTACGGGCCGATGAATCGGCTGGTATCGGTCAGACCCAAGCCAGCGTCAAACCGTGACCCGGGAACACCGCTTACATTTCAGCACGACGAAGCTGAAATACTTGTCAATGCCGATCTCCGAATGGAGGAGCCGCTCCATGATCGTCTGGTATTCTTCGATTCCGGCGGTGACAAATTTTACGAGATAGTCGTAACCCCCCGAAACTAGATGACACTCGATGACCTGATCAACCTTCTCGATCGCAGTAAGAAATCTCGCGAAGTCGAGTTGACGGTGGTTCTTTAGCGTGATTTCGGTGAACACCGTCAGCGTCTGGCCCAGTTTTGCAATGTTGATCTGCGCAGAATAGCCCTCGATATAGCCCTCCGCCTGCAGCTTTCTCACTCGCAGCAAACAGGGGCTTGGCGAGAGATTGACCATTTCAGAAAGCTCGACATTTGAAATTCGGCCTGACGTCGATCCGATCAAGTTTCACTGGCTAGCTCCTACTGATGAGGAAGACGCGGATGTCGGTGAGTTGGGCAGATGACCACGAAATCTCAGATGGCATGACGTGTGCCTAAACGTTAGAAAAGTGGATCGCGTCGCAGACGGCCTCGGTAACCTCCTGGGTAGTAGCTGAGCCGCCCACGTCGGGGGTTAGGATTCCGGCGCCGGTCACCCGCTCGACAGCGCGCATGAGGCGGGCCGAGCCTTCCCGCTCGCCGAGATGGTCAAGCATCTGGGCAGCAGTCCAGAATGCGGCAACCGGGTTAGCGATGCCCTTGCCGGCAATGTCGAAGGCGGAGCCGTGGATCGGCTCGAACATCGAGGGAAAGCGACGCTCCGGATCGATGTTCGCCGTCGGTGCAACCCCCAGACTACCCGCAAGCGCACCAGCGAGATCGGAAAGAATGTCGGCGTGCAGGTTCGTTGCCACTATGGTGTCGAGGCTCTGCGGCTTGAGCGTCATCCGGACCGTCATGGCATCGACCAGCATCTTGTCCCACGTAACCTCGGGGAATTCCTCCGCCACCTCACAAGCGATCTCGTCCCACATGACCATGCCATGCCGCTGGGCATTGGACTTCGTAACAACCGTAAGCAACTTGCGCGGTCGGGACTGGGCCAGCCTGAAAGCGTATCGCATGATGCGCGTGACGCCGACGCGGGTGAAGATGGCGACCTCGGTGCCGACCTCTTCGGGCAGGCCGCGGTGAGCGCGGCCGCCATGGCCCGAATATTCACCTTCGGAGTTCTCCCGCACAATCACCCAGTCGAGATCGCCGATCCCGCACTTGCGCAGCGGCGAAGTTATGCCAGGCAGGATCTTGGTTGGCCGGACATTGGCGTACTGGTCGAAGCCCTGGCAGATCGGCAATCTGAGCCCCCACAGCGTGACATGGTCGGGAACATCCGGTGCGCCGACCGCGCCGAAATAGATAGCGTCGAATTTCTTGAGCTGCTCCAGCCCGTCCGAGGGCATCATCACGCCATGCTTCTTGTAGTAGTCAGATCCCCAGTTGAAATTTTCGAAGGTGAATTTTACGTCGCCGAGCCGCGTCTGCAGGTTTGAAAGAACAGTCTGGCCAGCAGCGATCACCTCAGGTCCGATGCCGTCGGCGGGTATGGTTGCGATGGAGTATTCACGCATAAAACTTCTCCGCAGCGTTATTGGCTCAAGTTGACTGCTGTCGGTGACGGTTATCGGACATGCGATTGGCGTCGAACCCGCGGCGCCGGCATCCTCAGCGCCGCCTGAGAGGTGGTCTTTCTCCGAAACGTCACATTCCTAGCGAGCGTTGGTCAGCGTTGATCGAGCAATTTGATCTGGAGATCTTCCCAGTGCTCCTGGAATGCATCCCGCGCAGTATCATAGTGACGGCTCCTCAAGCTGTTGATGAGCCGCTCGTGTTCTTCCGCCATTTCTTCAGCGGTGGAGTAGAAATCCTGCCGCTGTGCGAGAAGAAGCTCGATCTCGCCCTCAAGGTCCGAATAGGTCCGCTTGAGCCGAGGGCTACCGCTCGAGGCGATGATCGCGCGGTGGAAGTCGCGGTCCGCAGCAACCAGCAGGGATCTGTCGGAAGACAGCGTCGACCTGTGCATGACATCGACCGCCTCCAGCGCCTGAGAGGGGATAATACCGGTCAGCACGATCAGACGTATGGCCTCGCCTTCAATTGCGCCGCGCACCCGCGTGATATCGACAATATCGTCTGGCCCGAATTCGGGCACCACAAAGCCCCGGTTCGGTATCTGACGCAACAGACCTTGCGTGACGAGCACCTGGGCTGCTGTACGGAATGTGTGCCGCGAGGTCGAATGCTCTTCGCACATCTTCACGTCGCGTAGGAACTCGCCCGGTCGGAAGTCCCCCGACAAGATTCGCCTTCGCAAGGCGTGAGTCAGGATCTCCACTGCGCTGGCGGGCAAAGGCTCGACGTTCATCTCTGGATCTTCGGCTCGGTTCTTGGCGGGCAGCGACGGCATGGCTTTGGCTTTGCTCGTTGTTTATGTCGTATACCTACGCCACATGCGGCAGCGCAGGGCAAGGGAGATGATATCGTACCTCCGCGCCGCATGCTGGCGGTTCCTAGATCTGCACGGACCGAAGCGCCTCGTCGACGCCTTCGAGCAAACGCGCCGCGTTGGCCGATGTGAAGATGAGCGGGGGCCTGATCTTCAGGATATGTGCGTCCGCTCCCGTCGCGGAAATGAGGATGCGCCTGTCGCGCAGGGCATTGACCGCCGCAAGCGCTCGGTCCATGTCGGGTGTTTTTCGGTCTCGGTTCGTAACGAGTTCGACGGCGAAATAGAGGCCGGCCCCACGAACATCGCCGACAAATTCGTATTTTTTCTGCAGGCTACGGAGGCCGTCGAGGATTTCGCCGCCGACCTTGACGGCATTGTCCAACAGGCCTTCCTCGAGAATGGTGTCGAGCACGGCTCTTGCTGCGGCGATAGCGACGGAGTTGCCGCCAAACGTATTGAAGTAGCGCATGCTGGACCCGAATTCGGCAACGAGTTCGGGCCGCAGCACCACGCCGGCAACGGGATAGCCGTTGCCCATCGGTTTGCCCATCGTGACGATATCCGGATCGACCTTATGACGGCTGTGGCCCCAAAGATGGGTGCCGGTCCGCCCGAATCCGGACTGCACCTCGTCGGCAATGAACAGGCCGCCAGCCTTGCGCACAACTTCCGCCACCGGCGCTAATACGTCCGTCGGATCGACGTAGAGACCATCGGAGGAGAAGACGGAATCGGCGATGAAGGCCGCTATGCCGCCGCCATGCCGCTCCATGTCGGTGATCTGCCGCGCAACATCCTCCGCCATCCGCCGGCCGATTTCCTCGACGGGCAGACGATAGGAATCCGGCGCGGCGACCGTGCGAAGATAGGGATCCAAAGCCGACTTCCTGCCGAGCGACGGCGAGATTGCCGCCACCGCGCCGCTGTTGCCATGATAGGCTTCCGCCGTGACGATGACGCCGGTTTTGCGTGTGTGGTAACGCGCAATCCGCAAGGCGAGATCGTTGGCTTCCGAGCCCGTGCATGTGAACATCGCGCATCCGGTCCGGCCGAGTTCGCCACCGAACGTATTGATCAGGGCTTCGGCATAGTCCAGCAGCGGCTCCTGCATGTAACGCGTGTGGGTACAGAGTACTTCGAGCTGCTTCTGGATCGCCTCGACGACACGCGGATGAGAGTGACCCAGCGACACCACGTTGTTGTAGGCATCAAGATATTCGTTGCCTTGCTTGTCATAGAGGAAGACGCCCTTCGCACGGGAGATATCAACCGGCGACTTGTAGAAGAGCCGATAAGCAGGCCCGAGCAGCCTTTGCCGCCTGGCGACATGCGCCAGATCTTCACTTGTGAGATGAGACGTGTCCTGAGGGTTGAAGCCATTTGGCATGTCGCCGCGGAAGCCCTTGGGCAGGGTAGTCGCTTGTTTGGACATTGTTGTTCCTATCGTGCCAGAAGATCGCAAATCTGTGCGGTCGAAATTGAGTGAAACCACTCGAGGTGGGCCCAGCCGGCTTCTGTATTGCGCAGGATATAGCGGCCATTCTCGGGGAAGATCTCTGCGCGCCAGCATGTCAGCAGCGCACGAACGGCAAGCCGGCCCATCGACAGGAAGGGAATGAGCCGGAGCTCCTCATCCGTCAGTTCGGCATGGCGGAGATAACCGCGCAGAACGTCGCGCGCTTCGTCGAACAGGTCTCGCCGGTTCCCATGGTCGAACGTTTTTGGCATCTGGTTCATCAACGCCGTGGAGACATCGACGGCGATGGCGGTACGAACCGCATCGCCGAAGTCGATGACGCCGGTCAGGAACTGCGGACTAGTGTGATCGACGACCAGGTTCGACGTATTGAAGTCGTTGTGGAGCACTTGCCGCCGGCACAGTTCGAGCTTCGGCTTGATTTCGGCAAACCGCTCGAGTGCACGGACGGTCCAGGCCCGCTTGCCGCCCTCAGGGATGAAACTCAGCAGATCGGTCAGGTCGAGCAGATGGGTGACGTCCCATGCCACCGTCCGGCCGTCCGCGGGGTGCGAGAAATCGGCCATGGAATGACGCAGTTTTGCCAGGATTTCGCCGATCCGTTCACGCTGTGGAGCTGTGCAAGATGTCCGGTCGAGCGGGGTGCCGGCAAGGAAGGTAATAAGACGCACGACTCGCCGCTCGCCGCCACTCGTAGTGACAATCGGCAACTCCGCCCCGTCGACATCGCGAAATGTGCGGGGGATTGGTAGATCAGGGGCTCGCTGCTCCAGATGACGCATCAGCGACACCTGGAAATCGAGTTCCTCGATCCGCTCCGAAGGATGAGCGATCTTCAATACAAACTTCCCCTGGGCGGCGCAGTCGAGGAGGAAGGTGTCGTCCTTTTCTGTTTCAAAGCGCGCTGCCGAGCCACGCTTGCCATATAGCCGCTCGGCGATTCGTTCGGCTTCCGCAGCGCCGACGGTATGGCACGCCTCGGAAAGCTCAGGGACGCGGGCTGGCCCGTACTGATGCTTGTGACCCATCTTCAAACTCATTCATATCATGCGGTTCGATGACCTCAGTATCTCATACTTCAATTTTTGTACAACAATTTATCTCGGTGCTTGATCTGATCAAACTCAGTGTTTTTGATGATTGCAGGCTAAGCAAGGTAAAAAAGATAGTAAATACAACGATGTATTGGTTAGCGGTGTCTGTTTTGGGAGCGGTTAACGCAGGTTGACTGCGCGCTGCTGTTTGGAAGGCCAAAAAGATTGTTGGACAATCAGTTGCTATCGCCTCCAACTTATGCCAGTGTGCTCCCACTGGTCGGAATGCAGCGAACACGTCGGAGTGATCCGCTTTGAAGGCAGGGAAATGACCAGATTCTCAAAGATACCTGCCGCGTCCGCTGGGGTCTGTTGGGACCGCGACCTCTTTAGACAGGCGGCATGCCCGCCAAAAAAATGACCTTGGATAGGCACACCGTGCCATGAAAATTGGAAGGAATACACGCGATGACTCAATTTCGACCGAAGTACGTGACCTTCGACTGCTACGGCACGCTCACCAATTTCGACATGGCCGGCGCAGCACGGCGCGTCTACGGCGAGCGCCTCACCCCTGAAACGATGGCAGCCTTCGTCGAGGCTTTCAGGGGTTATCGCCTTGACGAGGTGCTGGGCCCATGGAAACCGTTCGTCGAAGTGGTGCACAATTCAATCGAACGCAGCTGCAAGCGTATCGGTATCTCGTTCAAGCCCGAAGACGCGCAACGCATCTATGACGAGGTGCCAACCTGGGGACCGCACCCGGACGTCCCGGCTGGCCTGTCCAAAGTGGCCAAGGAAATTCCGCTGGTCATCCTGTCGAACTCCATGAACAGCCTGATCATGTCGAACGTGGAAAAGTTGGGCGCACCCGTCCATATGGTAATCACGGCAGAAGAAGTCGGGGCATACAAACCTCTGATGAAGGGCTTCGAATACATGCTCGACAAGCTCGGCTGCGGACCGGAAGACATTACTCATGTGTCCTCATCCTTTCGCTACGACCTGATGACCGCCTATGACCTGGGCATCAAGAGCAAGGTCTGGGTCAACCGCGGCCATGAGCCGGCCAATCCCTTCTACGAATATACCGAGATCAAGGATATCGGCGGCTTAGCCGCCGCCGTTGGCCTGGAGCCAGCCCTCAAGCGCGCCTGAAAACCCAGGCGTCAGGTGCTGTTGTACGATGAGACGGGGCGGCTCGTTCGCCCCTTCTCTTTACGTTCGAAGGGCGAGCAAGCATGGCCTAGCGGACTGGACGGGGTCGAGCTTTACGGATCTTCCGTGTGACTGTATCGCAGCCTCTTGCGCAGGCATCCGAAAAGGCCACACCGCACTTTGACCGTTCACTCGTTTAAGAAGCCGGCTATGCCCTTGATCTCGGTAAACTCGTGCAGTCCGAACTTCCCGTATTCCCGACCGTTGCCGGATTGCTTGTAGCCGCCGAAAGGGGCGGCACTGTCCCAGGCGGCGCTGTTGAGGCGGACGCTACCGGCGCGCAGCCTGCCTGCCAGCGCTCGCGCTTCCTTAGGATCGCCCTGAATGTACGCAGCCAAGCCGTAGGGCGTATCGTTGGCGATCGCCACGGCTTCTTCTTCGCTGTCATAGCCGATGATCGACAGCACCGGGCCGAAGATTTCCTCCCGCGCAATCGTCATCTGATTGGTGACGCGGGCAAACACGGTTGGGCGCACATAATAGCCGGAATTGAGGTGCGAAGGGCGGCCAGGGCCGCCGGCGACGAGCTCGGCTCCTTCCGCGATGCCGCGTTCGATCAACGCCTGGATCTTGTCGAACTGGGCGGCGCTTGCGACCGGTCCGAGGTCGGTGCGCGGATCCGAGGGGGAGCCGACGACAAGCGCAACCGCCTCCCGCGCGGCGATCGAGCTTGCTTCGTCCATTCGCTCCGCAGGCACCAGCATTCGTGTTGGCGAAGTACAGGTCTGGCCGGAATTGCCGAAGCACCGGCGGACGCCGGCGGCGACCGCGGCTGAGAAGTCCGCGCTGCGCAGGATGATGTTCGGCGACTTGCCGCCGAGCTCCTGATGCACCCGCTTGACGGTCGGTGCCGCCGCCTGCGCGACGGCAATGCCGGCGCGCGTCGACCCGGTGAAGGACACCATGTCCACATCCGAGTGGCTGGCCAGCGCAGCACCAACCGTAGGGCCGTCGCCCTGAACGAGGTTGAACACCCCCTGCGGCACCCCGGCTTCATCCATGATCTCGGCGAAGATCACGGCGTTGAAGGGAGCGATCTCCGATGGCTTCAATACCATGGTGCATCCCGTGGCGAGCGCCGGAGCGACCTTGCAGGCGATCTGGTTGATCGACCAGTTCCACGGCGTGATCATCGCGACG
>NZ_JAULSE010000032.1:0-38365 GCF_030518245.1 Rhizobium sp. CBN3 | reverse complement strand
AATGGGCTATCAGGGGATCGATAAGCCGCGTCCTGGCGGCGAGATCCGGATCGTTTCGCTGCAAGTCCTGCATTAGCAGCTCATAATCCGTCTGGATATGCTGGTCGCCCAACCATTCGGTATGGTCGAGCGACAATCCGCTGCGGCCTTCGATCGATGGATCAACCTGCTGCAGCGGCGAAGTTGATCTGAACTCGGCACGTGAATCCGAACGGCCGTCCAGACCGGCCGGTTCCCGGCCACTTGCCTGCTCAGGGGACAACCCCGACGCTGCGTTCGCCTCAACGACTTGCTGGTACTGCCGAAGCCGCTTGAAAGACATGGTGAGGTTTTTTCCCATGGCTTCGGTGAAGTCTTGGTAATCTTTTTTCAAGGACCTTTGCTGCATCTCGCTGCCGTTGAGCCGGCTCGCTATGCTCTCCCTACCCCTGGTTTGCAGCCAATTACTAAACTTTCGTTGATTGCTGGCTATAGTCCAGACAACATTCCTCTTGGAAGTCGAGCCCGATCCGAGCTTGCTCAGCTCTTCGTTGGCGAAGCTATCAATCATGAGGGCGTCGTCGGGATAAGGATCATGCTGTTTCAACTGCGACTCGGCGCCTAGATACTGCCGCAGCCGATCGAAACCCACGACCACTTTTTTTCCTTCATCCTTGGTAAAGGCCCTAAAATCCTCCTGCAACGACCGTCGCTGCTCATCAGTACCGGTGAGTCGGCTGACTATGCTCTCCCTGCCCTCCCTTTTGAGCCAAGCGCTAAACTTTCGTTGCCCACTGGCATTTTTCCGAGAATTCGGGACCTCTTCCTTGGCCAAGCTATCAATGACGCGGGCGTCGTCGGGATAAGGATCATGTATCTGGCGTCCCATCAGGCGCGGCCCAGGTCCAACGGCTTGGAGTTCTTGCCCCTCAGGCGCGAGCCTCCTGAAATGAGACAGTGCTGACTGAAGACGGCCCTGACCATCCCCACCGCTTGCCCAATAAGCCGCGATATCAACGGCTAGTGAATCTGGATCGTTTAAAAACCGAGAAGCCATCGAATCTCTGTTCTCTGCTCTGAGCCAACGAGCGAACCTCTTAAGAATCCCCAAATTGTTCTCGACGGTACGCTCGGGAACCCTTCCGTCCCCTCGGCCGATGCTACCGTCGGGTAGAATTTCGTAGTTTCGGACTGCTTCCGCGAACTGGTTGATGCGGGACTCGTCATCGGGATGCATGTCCCGGTCGGCGGGGCGACCACGCTTGGCGTAATCGACGCGAACCTTGGTTGAGACCACGTGAGTCTCGGTTGCGGCATCGACGTCTTGCTGCCCCGAACCCCGCGACGACGTCTTGCCGCTGCTCAATCCGAACGCCTTCTTGAACCCTGACACCATGCGCGACTTAAATCCGCGGCTTCTGCCCTGCGGCGCCGCGGCGACTTCTCCCGCGTCCGCCATATTGCTCGATGTCTTGCTCCCCGAGCCGCCGAATCGCAAGCTGCTGGAGCCCGCCCGAGAGACGTCTATGCTGTGGCGGGCGCCGCTCAACGAGTTCTCCGGCGCCAGCGACTGCGGCGTCACTCGCATCGAACCGCCCACGGATCTGCGACGCGGCACACGGTCGCCGGCGTCACTGTCGTGCGAACCGAGGCGCAAGTCGCTCGGATCCTGTTCCATGTCTCGTCTCTGTGAATAGTAGTCCTGGATCCAGGCGTCCGTATCGAAAGCTCCGGTCACGTCTTCGATCCACCCACTTACTTCGCGAGAATCGTCATCGCGCGGCTGGTTCCGTCTTGGGTACATCGATGCGGGTCCTCCGGAAATTCAAATTTGGAACCTCGATCCTAATGCCTGCCGACCGCCGCCCGGCATGCTAAAGCCAGATCCAATCATGCCCTCAAGGCATGGCCGAACGCTATATGCGACGGCTTGCCGACAATCGTCTGCACTCGACCATCAGGCCGGCACATGGCTTGAGAGGCTCGCCAGCTTGCCGCTTGCCATGCGGAGCCCGCTAAAATTGGCCTTCATTTAAGCAGTTTCGGGTGATGTGTGGAACATGCAGCGTGAAGGGTGCCGTCAGCATTCCGATTCCAACCAATCTTTCCGCCGGCCTTTCTGATTTCGCCGCCTCAGTGCGCGGCGACAAACAAGGTGAGACTCAGCCAGATTGTCGCTCTACAGAACCCACTCGGCCTTCCGTGATCATTCAACTTTTGAGGCTCATTCCCGCACCCGTATCTGTCTACACTTCAGCCCCCCCCGTTACCGCGACGCCCGCAAGACTCGCCCCGGCTTCGCCGCTGTGACTTTGGCCGGATGGGACTTGCGCCGCCAAGCAGCTATCAGCTTGGCATGACGTATTCCCGAGCGGAGGTCCATCATCTCATTGGTCATCAGTGGCCTTCTATCGGGCTGTGCTTGAACAACCAGACCCTGCCGAAAAACCACTGATGCCCACCTACTCCTCAGAACCTTCACCACCTAAGGGGACTCCGTGGATCCGCTTTTCCAAAGCATTTTGGAATATCGGTTTTGCATGATGGCGGCCAGTCCGGTTGCACTAGCATATGCGTAATCTGCAATTGGAGACCAACAACGGTGAACACAGAACAGGCCCGCGGGGCGGTAAATCCTCCGAGGACACCTCTAACATTCAAGCTAATCTTAGCCCTGCCGCGGCGCAGACACCTCCGACGGACTTCCACGATGGTTTGGCGAAGGGACCACGCTTTCACGAATCCTCGAGGCTTGGGCTGAGGAAAGGGATCAGGAGGAGACGAGGAGCGGCTGGAGGCGGTAAGACGAACTATAACGTGGATGGACGCTGGCGATGTTAATGCAACTACAATCACTGCGGCTGGCCAAGCCGCCGGCACTGTTCCGCCAGAGCTCCAGAAGCTCGCGGACGACAACCGGCTGTGAGCAGCTTCCCGAGCGGGTCCGGACGACGCTGGCAGAACCAGTGATCGCATCGGGCTATATGGGCCCCGCAGGTCGTCTTTCCGCCCAGTTCGCGGAAGTTTAGTCCCCTCTAGGCGAGACCAGGAGCCGCGCATGCAACGCGTACCCCCCGCTTCATCGAAGCTTAGCAGTCACGTATCCGCTTTATAGGCCGGACATGTGAGCGCACCGTTCCCACATGTGAAGCGACTGAAAAGGATGCGCTTCATCACACCTTTCACTCTCAGGAGAGACCGCCATGGATAACACAGAACGATCGCTGCGCTACAACATTTCCGAGGAAGATGATCGCACCCGGGCCATGGCGGGGTGGATCGAGAATATGACCGGGGCACAAACACTTACGGGCATGCCGTCCCGATCAACGTCAGATCCCCATGCTCGTTCGCCTTCGTCGCCAACGCGGCCATACTCGCTCTCTTCCGAACCTCCAATTAAGGTGCTCGACAGATCGACATTTGCCAGAAAAGTGAGGGAATTTTACGGTGATGATATCAAGCACATTTCCGTCAATCCACAAGAGTACTCGCCCTTCGTGTCCTCTAAAGCCCTGCGTACGGCTACCATCGCTCGACTCTACGGCGGCACCGACAATGATACGCCCAGCGCGCGATATTTCAGCTATGATCTGGGAGAACGAAGCGTTGGGCTTTTAAGAACAGAGGATGGATTTAGCATCGAGAACGAGCCGTGGCGGGAACTTTTTCCCGGTCGGAAAAGAATCACTTCGATTGTAGACCTTCGCGTTACTCATCCGCTTGTCGAGAACGCAGGCGATATTCTGCTCGAACATCAACTTCAACTCGACGGCGAACAGCCGTTAATCATGTCACGTCCCGCTTCGCCAGAGATGGGAGCCCGTCTAGAGCAGATGGGTTTCGTTGACGTGGGTCAAAATCGCTGGGTGCTCGACCCTACGCAACATCCGGACAAGTGGACAAAGAATAGCAAGGGTGGATGGCAGCGCGCAGGCAAACCTTGGAGTTATCTCTCGAAAACCGTGGACTATCTTAGCGACGATGAAGCAGGTGTCGAGGGGCATTCGAGTGAAGCCAGTGTCGAGACAGATTCATCCGATGATGACCCCTCTTGGTACTTCGAACACCTCAATTTGAACCGCGAATAAAAGCTTGCCGTCATCGTGATGACTTTTTGCGCCGCCGGCCGAGTTGATACGCCCCTCTATTACGAGGACGCAGGCGAAGATTAGAGACTGCAATCTTGCTGCGACTGTCTGCGACGGCCCGCCTCATGCTGCACTGTGAAGTAGCTCTCGACAGTTGCTTCAGTCGGGCTGATAAACTCAATCAGAACTTTCGTGATCTGGTGGATGTTGGGCGGTTCGGTCTTGAAGACACCAAGCGCGAACTCAATGAAGCCTCGGCGGAGCCCGTATCCGCTCCATGATTGTCCTGCGCATCGACCCAGAAGGAGCTGCGCAGCGCCGCCTCGTCCGCCTGTCTATCCCGCGGCAATACCGATAGAGACAGTCGCGGATCGTTTCGCGATCATGCAATTCGACCATTTTCTCTTGGTCCATGGCTCGTCGCAAGTCTAGTCTTGAGTTGAAAGTGGCGTTCGGTGCATCTGCGAACGGACATTCGCGCCGTCGGCGCTTGACCTGGCCTCGCAATGCCGCTTCCCAGGGAACGTCTGTGAACTTGAAACCGCGTGCGTAGGACAGCAACTCTCGCGCAATCAAGGACCATTGCTCCGTTGGATTTTGCCTGCAAGAACAGCCAGTGCCCCTCTGCGCTTGTGTGGAAGGGAGCTAACGGTCCATTCGGCAACAATGCGATTGACGAGTTCGCCAGAAAGAGCCCAATGTCGACTGGATCCCCGTTTGCGGCCGCCGGGCGCGCCGGCGCCTGCCTCGGCGAAGCCTCCTCCAAAGCCTGTGATCCGAACGATCCTGCCTGGCTCGCAATCGGTGCGCGTCTGACCGAGCGGGAACGGCTGATCGACGCGATGGAGAAATCTGGGTGGGTTCAGGCCAGGCGGCTCGCCTCCGGCCTCACCCCACCTTAGGTTGGTTATGCCATCCGCGGGCATCAAATCGGGGTGAAAGAAAGTTCTAAGCCTGGTGTGGTCGAACGGCCCGACCTGCCCTCCTCAACTCATGCACTCGAGGCGAGCCGCCATTTTACCGGTGTCTGTCTATTGTCAAATGCCTGACAACCCTATGTCGGGTAGCAAATGGAGGGAACCGGACAAAAAACGCTAACCCGCTGAAAAACCTAACTATTTGCATTGGCATGGCCCTTGCTTTTTGAACCGCGATGTTAAGCAGCAACGGAGCCTTCAATGTCCCCACCAATGATTTCGCTCAAGAGCCTGACCAGCACGACAACCATGAACCAACTGCTGGCCACAGCGAAGTCCACTGCTTGCGCCGCGTCATTGTGCGGTTCGTCCGCAAAGCCGCACCACGCCGAGCCGGCTGTGTGGGAGAAAATCAAGGACCTTTCCTGCTATTCAGAAGAAGTTTACTATTTCGCGCGCATGCACGTCGTAGCCGCACCAGCCTGCAATATCCAGTGCAACTACTGCGATCGTAAATACTGCGCCAACGAAAGCCGGCCTGGGGTCGTCTCGGAAAAGCTGACGCCTGACCAGGCCCTGCGAAAGGTCGTTGCGGTCGCCAATGAAGTCCCTCAGCTTTCCGTGCTCTTTATCACCGGACCAAGCGATGCCTGTTATGACCGAAAGAAGACAAAGGCGACATTTGAACGCGGAGCCACAGAGATCCCCGATATCAAGCTGTGTCTTTCAACCAACGGTCTGGCACTGCCGGACCGTGTCGGCGAGCTTGCTGACATGAATGTTGATCACTTGACGATCACCACCAACATGGTCGATCCGAGAGTCGACGCGAAGATATCCGCGCCACTGCCGGGCCGTGCCGCAGCTCAGCAGAAGCCCGGACACAAGCAGGCCCCGCGAGCACATAGGCAGCCAAGTCTCGATATTCGTCCAACATGCCGGGCACTCTCGGTCGCAGCAGCGCTGAGGCCTTGGTCACCTCCCCGCGCAAAATGCCCGGTTGCTCTCTTTGATGCTTCAGGAGCATCCCGATCACCCGCTTCTTGTGTCAGTCCGCTCCCGTCTCCAACGCGGCGGCGACCTCCTTGCGCAGCCATTTATGCTGCGGGTCGTGATGGCACCGCTCGTGCCAGATGAGCATGACCTTGTACGGTGCCGGCTCGAGGGGTGGATCAACAACCCTAAGCGGCAGCATCGCGGAAACTTGGGTCGCAACGCGGCGCGGGACGAGCAATACCAAATCCGTTGCCGAAGCTACCACCGCTGCCGTGAGAACGCTGGAAAAAAGTATGGGACTACGATCCGCTCGCAGGTTGGGCAAGTGGTCGTAGATCGGGCCGAAGTGGTCGGGGGAGTCCGTACTGATGGCAGCGTGACGCAAGGTCGCGAAGTTGTCGATCGTCCATTCCTGCGCCAGCGCTGGATGGCCGTGGCGCAACAAACACGCGAAGCGGTCTGTATAAAGACTGCGCCGAAAATAGCCAGGCAGTTGCACGTCGATATGCCCAACGGCCAAATCAATATCACCTTGCTCAAGCCCCCGCACGGCACGATCAAACGGCAAACAGGCGAGTGTGTCGAGATGAGGGGCACGCTCGCGTAACCACGGCAGGAGGCGCGGTAGTACAGCCAAAGCTTGATGATCGGGGATCGCCAGCGTTGCCCCCCTCCCCCATTCTTTTGAGATTACGCTGCGGCTTGTCACCATCTCTCGGATCGTACGCAGTGCCGACGGCAGCCTTTGAGCCAAATGTTCGCCTTGCGGCGTTGGGATCAAACCCGTTGAAGACCGCACCAGGAGATCATCATTGAACAAGCCGCGCAGCCTTCCCAGTGCCCGGCTCATCGCCGGTTGACTCCGCCCGATGTGCTGGCCCGCGTGCGTCACGTTCCGGTATTCGAGCAGAGCCTCGAGCGCCACCAGGAGGTTGAGGTCTATTGATGCTAGGTTTATCTGGTGTCCAGTGAGGCGCTCTCCTCTCCAATCTTGCAACATCTTTCGCCTATAAGCGAGTTGATCCGTCACCTCTTTTTCTACATTGCGTTTCATGAAGTTCATTCCTCAACAATCAATTCCGGGTCCAACGTTTTCGAGTTCATCTCGGCGGTGGAGCGCGGGTGACAACCTCCATGGCATTGTGCCATCACGCGTCCAATGGGCGGCCAGATCTGTGTGACGATGGCGATCACATGGAACATCGGGGTGTCCCACAGGAATATAGAGCCCGTGTCGACCTCCCCGAGCCCGTTGCAACAGCCTCGCATCCGATACTGGGGTGCTTGGGTGAGAGAGGCGCACGCGCTCGAGCACAGCGTTGCAATAGGCCTCGGTTGCATAATACGCGATGCGGTCGATGTCGCTAAGCTGAACACCTGCAGATGCGAGGCAATATTGAATCGAACGAATTGGTAGCGTGTTGGAGTGCTTGATTCGGTTAGGCCGTTCCTCTTCGACTGCCGCTATCACTCGGCCGTCGCGAACGCGAACCGCAGCCCCATTGTGCATAAAGCTGTTCGGTAGATCGAACGAATTTTCGTAGACTCTGCTTAGACGCCCACTCAGCCCTAGACACAGCATGTTGCTCTCCAGTCCGTTTCGAAAGGTAGGTCGCTCTGGCCCGACCGCCGGCTTTCGTAAGTTCAAAGCTTGTGTTTGACGTGTCAGATAGAGCTCACAGGCGAAGCCGATACTAATAGCGACCGGCTCGGCGACATTGCCGACAATCGATGCTGCGCAACCTTCTTGATGCTATAGTTGCGACGCCGCACGGAAACCCTGACCGAAGCATTTGCAGCAGAACTGCCACGTAATCTATCCACATTACTCAGTCCTTCATATTTCGGCCCGACAGCCGCAAGAAAATCACGAGGTTTGGTGTTCCTGCAAAAGGCGCAGATCATGTCCTTGCGGCTGCGAGCGCGCCTGCTCTGGCTTCTAGTCATTGTGAGGGATGCACTCACAGATTTAGTCGACCAGGCAACAGTGCTTCTTGTGAGAGCCCATTAGCACTGAAACGGCAGAAGCAACGGCCAAGATTTGGCCGATCACGTCCAACGTGATAACAATCGAGGCCAGGCAACTGACAGAGTGCTCCAACTCGTTTTCCAGCACAGTCTCTACCGAACCTGAGGACCCATTTTTAGAACTCCACACAATCGTTCTGCACAGCGCTCTTCAGCGTTTTTTCTAAGGGCAATTGTTTTGACCAGTAAAATTGTTTGTTTGGATGGAATGCGTGCAAAAAAGGGATGGGTGGATTCATAGCAAGGCGAGCGGCACTTTCAAACAGCGGCCGTGATGATCAACGTTTACGGCAAATCCGCCTCCGACGTCGGTGCCGACGACCGACCTCCGAAATCCTCGTGTATCGTCGTACCCGCAACACTCCTTCTCTACTCTGGTTTTCAGCCGATAAGCCTAGCCGCAGCTTCGCCAGTCGGCACGTCGATAAGCGTGATCGGGCTTGCTGCAAGGAAACGGCGTTGGTTGTTGGTCGGCGCTGCCGCATCCAGCACCGCAAAACGTGGTGCGTTGGATCGCGTCATGATCTGTCGGGCGTAGGTGCGCAGCATCTGGTCGTTGAAGCGGCAGCCGATGAAGAAGAGCCGAAGAGCCTCTGTTGGTGCGCCGCTCCTTCACCGCTTCGCTGACCCACCTGAGCGGCGGAACTCCTTCCGTCGCTGATGAGGCCGTTGATGGCCTGCTCGCCCGGCCTTCCGGTGGGTCGGCCGGCATCGAGACAGGCGATTATTACGCGGCGGGCGCGGCGCGCGAGGTTTCGATGCGCTTCAGTCCATCGGTGATGGCCGCGAGCCCTTCCCGCAGCGTCTGCCCTATAGTGCCCGGACCGATGTCGATTGGAGGATTGTCAAGCATGGCTACAATGTCGCTGCCGTTGAGATAATCGAGCTTCTTCTGGACTGTGGTTCGGACACGCTCGGTCGCGCTCGACAGTGCCTCACCGTTGCGTTCGGTGATGGCGGAGAGCTGATCTGAAAGCTCTCCTCCGAACTGCAGGAAGATGTCGTCGACATACCTCCACGTTCCGCCGCGGGCTTCCACATCGACCATCTGGTTGATCTTGCTCTTTACCTCATCCCGCAGCGTCAAGGCAGTGTCGAGATAAGCCTGCCATATAGCTATGATACTTTCGACCGAGTTCTCGATGGATTTGGTCCGTTCGGGCTGGTCTGCGATGCCAAGAAGGACCAGAAGTTGATCATCGTTACCGGGCCGCGGGACCACCGCTGCGATCAGACGCTCCACAACCGCGCGCCTACGGGCTGCATCGCCTAGTTCCTTCGGCCATTGCGACGACACTATCTTCGCAATCCTCTCAGAATTCGCGTTCTCTAGCGGATAAGAAAGCTGTCGCTCCTGAGCCTTTGCCTTGATCAGACGGAACAAGGACTCTACTACCTCGTCTTGATCGAGAGCGCCCGTTGGAACTCTGTTCAGATCGATCCCATTCACCACGACCTCTTCGCGGCGGTCGCCGTTTGTCTCGCCCTGCCCCGCCCCATCGGGCATGTCATCCACATATTGAAGATTTCGCAGATTCTCAGGATAGGCCAGCATCAACAGAAGTCGGCCGGCGAAGTTGTGCAACGTTGCCTCCTGCTCTTCCGGAGGCGTCGCAGCCAGCACACGTTGCAGCCAATCCGCGATCTTCGTGGTCAGATGGGACAACTCTGCGGTCTGTCCCGCGCCAATTTGCGCGCTGAGACTTACTGCGTGATTGGAAATGGTCGCGGCCGCGGCGGCAATCCCCTCCTTCACTTCCGGGAGAAGCTGCTCCAGGAGCTCAGCCCCGCCTTCACGCTTGCTTCTCTCTTCAGTTTCCTCAACACTCCCTGCAGAGTTCCCTTCCGCGCTATCGAGCGCCGTCATCGGCCGATTGAATTCTTCAGAGTCGTCGGGTGGAAGAAATTGGGAGTTCTCCTCGGCGTTCATCTCAAACTGCTGAATGTCTTCTTCAGTTAAGATTCCTGCTTCCTGCATGTCAGGCAACCTCATGCGGAAGTTCACGAAATACTTCTTCATCACCTTTTGGACCTGCGGGAACCCGGCCTTTCCACCATCAGCCAACTTGACGAGGATAACGCCGTTTTCGTTCATCCTGCCCGTGCCTCTCCGCAGAAGCGAAAAGTTCTCCTTACTACTATCCTCATCATCTTCAAAAGGCATGTTTTTCAAAGTTTGTGCCAATCCATTGAGCTTTTTCTTACTCACCAGGACAGCAGGCTTCCGCAGATCGCCAACCGTGCCAACCGCAAAGCAGAACTCCAAATCCGCTCTGTTCTTCGTCTGGTCGATCAACTGCAGAAATTTCTTCGCTCTTGTCCTATTGTGCTTCATTCCGGCCATTATATCTCTCCAGTTTCCTGTTCTAGATCAGTGTACGTCGGTTGATAGGGTGGGACAGGATCTGATCACCCAACTTCCCGAAGATCTGCCTGATGGAGGTGACCGCGCTCTCCAGCGGTCTAGTCGAGCGGGAAAGCGGCGCGCCGAGATCAAGCGACGATCGCCGCCAGTCGCAGCCGTGACCGCCTCCGATCCGGCCGGCAACCGACATGCCGA
Organism: Rhizobium sp. CBN3; assembly: GCF_030518245.1. Classification (NCBI taxonomy): domain Bacteria; kingdom Pseudomonadati; phylum Pseudomonadota; class Alphaproteobacteria; order Hyphomicrobiales; family Rhizobiaceae; genus Rhizobium; species Rhizobium sp. CBN3. The sequence continues at coordinate 27,794 of NZ_JAULSE010000032.1, read as the reverse complement.
CCTCTCCCGCCGCAGACCTGCGTGGGCGTCTCGTGACCCCATAGGGCTTTCCCAGCGCCAGTCGGATGCTATCCCGGCGTTCATAAGAAATCTGGACATCGGAATTCTGACAACAGATTGCGGGACAACGGGCTCATCACGCTGTCAGGCTGGAGGTTAAAAACCGCCCAATGGCGACCGGACACCAGTCGTACCTGAATAAGGTCCCCTCCTCCCAATGGCTGCTTATCCGCCTCATTTAAGAGGCGAAACAGCGCCCAATGGCCGCTCTTGGAGAGGGTGGCGCCTTGAAAACCGATGAAAGCGACGGAAGCGCCGCCGACGCCGCCGGCCGTAGGCCAATGGAAATGCATGGCCGCGGCGGCTGTTCCTCGTCGATGTTCGAGGCGCTGGCCGTCGATGTCTACCACCACCTGGTCTGTCAACGGATCGGTCTCGGCGACGGTGAGCAGGAATCCAACTGACACCTTGCCGGCATCATCGAACATGGTGTCGCGGATCGTGGCTGCCCGTTGGAACTGGGCCAAGGTATTGCGGCCGATAGGGAAATCGACACCGCTCGTTGGCCGAAACTGCCACGAGCCTTTGGATTTGTCGACGAATGGGGAAAGGTTCTCGGCGAAGAAAGTGTCGATCTCCGCCTTGCGGCCGAACAGCCGGGCGAAATCGCTCAAAGGGATATCCCGGCGGGATCCGCTCGCGAAGGGATACCGTCCTTCGGTAGCCCGTCGGCACAAATCGCCGGGGCCGCCCGCCCAACCGCTCGCCAACCCGCGCCTCATGCCGCTGACGGTTAAGTCCGAGCTGTGGCGGCTGAGGCCGAGGATCCATTGCCGGATGGGTTCGGGCAGATCGGCCGCCCCCGCCTCGATCTGTTGGATGGCGACGCCCGCCTGCCCGTTGTGTTCCAAGATGTTCGAACCCGCCAGCCCCTGCGCCTGGCTGAGGGAGCGATACAGTTCGCCAAGATCCCGGAGAGCACTGTCAATCGGCGCCTGCGCGCCCGCTTGGCTGTTCGACGGCACTTCGACCAGCTGGTGCAGCCACCGGAAATGATCGCCCATATAGAGCTGGACGTGAGCTTCAGGCGTGTCCGCGGCCGGTTGGGACCGGAACAGTGCCTCGAGCTCGCTTGGCAACACCTCGCCCTGGGGGACACTGTCACCTTTCGTCAAGCCGTCCTCGGGAGCCGGTGGTTGCTTGAGCTTTAGCTCCTGCGCCGCCGCGAAAAGGAACAGGCGCATTGGTGACGTCGGCGCGGACAGCGTGTTCAAGGTGCGCAGCGCGTCATCGATACCCCCAGAGGGGCGGATGGACATATCGCCAATGAGCTGGTCCCAGCGCAACGCGAACTCCTGAGCGTAGAGATCCGCCGCCGAACGCCGCAGCTTCTGGCTCACATCACCGGCTGCAATCGGCGCGACTACCTGTGAGTCGAGAACCCAGCCTTCTGCAGCGACAGCGTCAGCCACTTGCGGCAGCAATCGCAGGAAGGTTCCGTAAAACCCCGCCCTCGTGTAGATGCCAGGAACCCCCTCGCTGAGCGGCTGTCCCGATTTGCGAGCCAGGACGCCCTGCGCCAGCGGCCCGGCATGGTCGGCCAGACGCCAGGTTGGCGCCCGCGAGGCTTCGGGACTGGTCGCGATGATGTCGAGGACGCGGCGCGCCATCGAGACGGTCTGGAGCTTCGCGCGGCTCCTCTCGATCAGTTCGCCATTAAGCTCACTATGGGGCAGCGGCCCTTCCATGAGTGCATCCAGGTGATCAGCGAGCGCGCTGCGCAGGCCGGCATCGGCTTCGGCCGGAAACATCACTCGCCAGTCGGCAGCCATCCAGTTCTTGACGACCGCGCGCTGGAGCGGACCCTGCTGACCCAGCATCAGGTAAACCTTTAACGCCTGGTAGACGAACTGATCATCGTCGTGCCGCTCGACCAATAAGGTTTCCAACCGGAACATCAGCCGCGGCAGCAGGATGGTGTTCACGGCGCGGCGGTACGCCGCGAGCGTCTGAACCTTGATTTTCTTACTCTGGTCGAGACCCGAACTTGATAGGGGGCCGCCCGCGCTGTCGCCGTTGGCATCACGCAGCCGCTGAAGCAGTGGCAGGATGGGTCGAAGATCGCCACTCTCAACCCGGTCGAGCTTCAGCTTTTCGGCCCCTCTGGCATAGCTGCCAGCCATTAGGCGAACGCTCTCGATCAGCTGAACATTCCGAATATAGCTGAACGTCCATAAGACGCTGGCGGTAACAATGACCGCCGCTATCATCGTGTAGGCGCCATACCGGATCCGCCGCTGGCGCCGATCGAAGCGGTGATTGGCATCGACGAGCCCAGCTTCGGCGAAAACGACTTCGCGCAGCAGCCGGCTGATGAAATAACCACGGCCCGGGCCACGAAGCGCTGTACAGGGCGGCTGAGCGATCTCGAAGGTCTGAGATCTGGCGTTCGCAAGTCGATCGAAGGGCATGCCAATTTGCGTGCCGCTTAAGAAGTAGACGCCGCGGAGCATAAGCGGTTCCTGGAACGAATTCCCGCCAAAGGCTTCCTTCAAGAACTGTTGCGTCAGGTGCTTGAGGCTAGCGACCTGCTGTGGGAAGCCGAACATGAGCGCGCGACGCTGGAGGTTGCTTTCGTGCTGCATTCGTTCAAGCAGCCTTTCGTTTAGGCGGCCAACAAGCGCATCGTATGCTGCGGCAAACGCCATCGGATCGCCTTCGTCCTCCGACGCCTCTTGCGCATAGGTGAACCCCCACACCGCCTCCCGCCCCTCGCGACCCAGATCGTCGAAGAATTCAACAAATCCCGCCAGCAGATCGCTCTTAGTGAAAAGCACATAAATCGGCAGTTGCAGGCGAAGCTCCCTGTACACTTCGAGGAGCCGCTCACGGATACAGCGCGCGCGATCGGCGAGCACTTCCTCGGATGTAGAATTCAGCTCGCTGATTGCGATCGTGACTAAGACACCGTTCAGCGGCTGCCGTGGCCGGGAGCGTCTGAGCATACGAAGCAAGCCACGCCAAACCGCTTTGTCCCGGTCTGCATCACCCTCCTGTATCGTGTAGCGCCCAGCAGTGTCGACGAACACCGCGTCATCGGTGATCCACCAGTCGCAGTTTTCCGTACCCGCTAACCCACCGGCGGCTCTCAGACCGGACCTCGCCGCCATCGGAAAGCTGAGCCCGGAATTGACTATTGCTGTGGTCTTCCCCGAGTTGGGCGGACCGATCATCACATACCAGGGCCGCTGATAGAGCCACCGCCTGCTGATACCTCCTGCGTAGCGGCGCCCCTTGAGTGTGGTAAGGGTCTCGCGGAAACGATGACGAATCGCCTCCAGCTCTCTTTCAGCAAGCGTGCTGGCTTGCCCCACACTTCGGTCGGAAGGCCTTGGGTCTCCCTTCTTCTGCTCGGCCCCACCCGCGTCCAGCGCTCCCGACACTCGTGATTGGACGAGGTCTTCAAAATAGGCCTGAACCTTGTAAAGCTGGGACTGGATCAAGTAGATCACGGTGTATCCGACCGGAATCAGCATCGATGCCGCGATCTGGCTGCGAAGGCTGTCAAGCGGCGCAAATCCTCCGACCGAGATATGCGGTCCGAGCGTGAAGATTAAGGCACATACGATCGCCGCCCCGCCGACACGGAGCCATTGCCACCTAAGCGCTTTCTTGATTGACTGCATGGCTTGTCTTCATTGTGTCTTTGTGATGATGATTTGAATCCGACGGTTCCGCGCGCGGCCCTCGGGCGTGTGGTTCGAAGCGACCGGTTCTCCGCTCCCTCTGCCCTCTTCTCGCACGCGGCCTGGGTCATTCATCATGGATTTGATAATCTCGGCAGCTGCGCTCGCACGCGCGAGCGAAAGGGAATCGTTTGAAGGGAAGGCGAGTGATTGCACCGGAATGGCGTCGGTGTGCCCGGTCAGGAGGACCGATCCCGACTCACCGTTCAGAGAACGACCAATTCGTAAAAGAAGCGGCAGGAACATTTTCTTCACTTCCGGACTAGCAGAATCGAACATCCCGGAGGCGCGAATGATAACGACGATCTGCTGTGGGTCCTCGGACACAGTGACAAGCCCTTCGCGGATTTCGGGCTCGAGGAAGTTACGCAGTCGGTCGCTGCTCATAACAACCTTTGGTGGCAATGCGATTCTCGCCGATCTGACAACGCCGTTCGGCGGCAATGTCGCGATATCGTTGAAGACAGCGTCGGCGCGGGCATTTAATGCATGCAGGAGTCCGGCATAGATCGAGAGGAGTAATCCTGCCCCAAACGCTACGACGGCCCAGATTGGAACGATTGTGCGGCGTGGCTCCGGATTATTTGAGTTCCTCCGCCAGTGCGGGGATAGTTCGCGCTCGAAGTCACCACGGGCTGCTCGGATCAGGCGGTAGACGTCTTCGCACAGCACACTGAGCTCTGCGGCTCCTCCCGCAGTGACGCGGTAGCGGCCTTCGAAGCCCAACCTCATGCAGTAATAGAGCAGCTCCAGCAGTTCTATATTGATGGCCGGTTCATTTTTCAATTGCGTCAGCAGATCGAAGAAGCGCTCGCCGCCCCAGGTATCGCTGAACAGCGATCCCACCAAGCTGCGCGTCGTCCAGACGCTGTTGCTGCCCCAGGCTGTGTTCAGAACGATGTCATCGATGGTCGCGCAGAGGGCGTATTTGCAGACCTTGATCGCTCGCGAGGGCAATCCGAGCGGCGTGATCCGACGCTCAAAAGCATCGATCTCCCGCAGCACCCTAAGGCGCAGTGCTTCAACGTCGATATGGCTAGCACTGCTCTTGAGCTGAGCGCTGAGACCCAGCAGCGCCGCCGCGGCCGCGACCAGTGGATTAAGTCGGTCGAGCGCAAGCATCTCCCAGGTAAGTTCCTCCGCCACTGGCGATGACGGCGAAGGGACAGCCAACTGCTCCTCGGCGTGAAGGAGGACGAGTGGCTGGGATTTTGGCATCGTTTCCTCAATCACCATCATCAACCCGCCCACTTCCCTTTGGAGCGGACGCTCTCATCGTGGGATCGGCGGGTGGGTCGACTACGCTCTCGCACTGGGCGCGCGAAGTCGGCGCCGAAGCTCCGGAGCAAATCGGTTTCGATGCTCGATACGACGTCATTGAAGACGCGCACGTACGCACTCCGGTTTCGCGCCTTATGGTTGCGGTGCAAAAGGGAACGGGGCCGCCCCATCGCCTTCTCGATCCCTGCTAGGGACAAGCGTGCACGGACGCTGGACAGAGCCTTCTGCACAGCCGCGAATGACACGTCATGCGTCCCACGGTCGGTGAAGGCTTGCTCAACGGCCAGGTCTCCGCGGAGGAACCCGCTGGAGTCATTGCACAGAACTGCGCGCAACGCCTCACCGACATCGGGGACGAGACTCAGGGTTTTTTCGTCGGAACTCTTATTTCTGAATAATTGTTCGCCAGCTCTCGCTCGGAGAGTATGCTGTGCAGCGCGGCGGAATACAGAAGCATTTTCCCTGCACGATCCAACACGCTTACGATGCCGGCATTCCGGACATCTGCCAATGATAAGCCGCAGGCGGCAAGGAAAGCCGTGACAGCCGCTCGATGATTCTTGGCGAGATGATTGCTCCACCTTGGGTTGCGTCAAGATGGGGGCCCGATCTGGCACACTGTCTGCGTAGATATCCCACGGACTTCTCATCATGCCCGCCAGCGCGTCTAAACGAGTGCCTAAGAACGGCAATGGTAGGAACTCGCCGTCCCTCAGGTCCAGCAGCGCTTCTTCACCCCGGGTGCAATTGCCCGCCAGGAGCGACGAGGCCGTTTCGAGGGGGCCAAGAAGACTCAACTCCTCACTTGTCGCTGCAAGTTGTCCCTCCGGTTCGGCGGCACTCTCCGCAATGGATATCGAAGGCGACACCGCGACGACATCGGTCATATAGGCGCCGATCTGAATAACATCGCTGGTTTTCCGGGCGACCGGCGCCTCTGACGGAAGCGGCACCGCCTCGTCATTTTGACATGTGTCGTCGCGGCCTCGGTCGATCAGTACGTATCGCCGTGCCATGCACTCGATTGAGCAGTGGGATTTCGAGACCATCTGCTGATCATCCGGCAGAACCAGGCTGTTGCCTGCTCGGCTGGTAGTCAGTCCACCAGCCGCGTCGCCCGGCACGAGATATTCCGGAAAACTACATCTATTGCTGTGTACACGTAGCGTGAGGGGCATTGGTGGGCTAACTCAAATGTGGGTTCTGTCCGGCTCGGATGGCCCAGAGAGCCATTTCGAGATTTGGGAAGTCGCCAGCAACGTGCAGCGCCAAGCCGGCGGATTGGGGCATATCCTTCCAGAAGCGGCTATTTTGATCGATCTCGAAATAGCTGAATCCAACATGGAACGGGATCTGACGCGGCGCGACCGGTAGGGGATTGATGATAATGCCGGGCAGTGCGACATTGACGAGTTCCGTGATTTTCTCCGCCGGGCCGATCTTAATCTGAGACGGGAACTCGCGCCGGAGGCGCTCGACCTCAATATCAGCCCGAGCAGCCAGCACGAAGCTCGAGGTCGTAAAGAGAGAGCGGTCGGCCACCTCAGCCACATGGACACCGTATTTTTGCCGCTGCAGCGGTACGGGGACCGCAGTCTGCTCAATCACTGCACCCAGCGAAGCCCGGATCGACTGCATCACTGGCAAAAACGCCTCCGCGAGAGAGTCGTGCTTGTAAACACCAAGGGTCGGGGCACGTTTATCGACGCGGGCGAACGTGGCTAGTTCACCCGCCAATTGGAGCATGACAACATACAGCGATTCCGGATTTACAACGGCGGCCTTGGACAGGTGGCAGAAGTACGGCTCGTACCGATTGATCGCCTGCAGCAGAAGGAAGTCCGCGAGCTCTGCAACCCGGCTCGTTCCCGACTGGGAGACCCGAGTGGCCAGAGCTTCACCACGATGGTGAAGCAGGCCGGTGATCTCAGTGATGTAGTTCGAGAGGACCCGGGAGCTGGCGCAGTCGGGGGTTGGCGGCACGTGCGTTTCGTCCAGAATGATCTGTCGGTCGGCCCGGACCTCTATGATACGGGCGATTGGGATGCAAGTGTAGCCAGACCGGTCTGCCGCGTCCGGCAGCAGTCGAAAATCCAGCCTCGCTACGTCGATGGAGGCGCTGCCTCGCTCGCCAGCGTTGGTGTCGACAACATCCTCAGTGGAGACTGCGAAGCGGATAGGTACGTCAATTCCCGCTTGCGCGTCGGTTTCAAGAGCGCCGGGTTGATAAAACGGTACCGCCAAGTGAATAAGCGAATCTCGAAAATCCGGCGGAACGTCGTAGGGAGTTGGCTGGTTGGCTTCGTCAGGAATACTGAAGGGCATCCCGTCCTCCAAGACGCCGCGAGCCGCTTCGATGGCGATCTTACCGAGACCAAGCAGCTCTCGATTGAGCCGCAGCTCGCTGATACCCCACCCGTACCCATGCAAAACCGCCGTCCTGCTGCGCACCAGCTGTTCGACGTGACGATCGGCCTGCTGAAAATGCTGCGGGCGGAGGAACAAGCCCTCCGACCAGACGACCCTATTATTCCACGACATTCAAGACTCGCCTCGCGTCCACCTGACAGAACGGCTTTCTCCGTAAAAGTAGCAGAGCTTCACTGCCCCCTTGCATGCACATCTGATATCCAACAATGCGCTGGTAGAAGGGCATCGCGTGTCGGGACAGCTCAGATATGCAAGCGCCGAAGCTCATCAGGATTGGTCATGAGCCCCCTTGCAGCGCGACAAGCAAGGGGTCTCATCTAGACTGTCGCTCAGTAGCCCGTTGCCCTCAGAGCCTTATTGGTCGTTCATGTTCACACTGACCTACAACGCGCCAATTCGCCTGTCCTGTCACTCGTACGAGATGAATCTCGCAAATGACCGCCCGGAAGCCTTGAGACCCGGCGCCGCAAGTACGGGGCCAAAAGAGCAGCGCAACAGGCAAGGTGACACGTGATGCGCATTGCCTCGTCGAAAATGTTCCTGAATACGCTGAGGCAGTGCCGCCGCCAACATCGTCTTCACGCGCCGCCGCCCCTAAAGCACCTTGACGACCAGTTTAGCGATTAGACAACCACCTCCTGGACACGATCCACGAACCGGTTGCAGTCCCGGTTCGCGCCAGGTGCGGGATAGCAGCCCTGGCGGCATGGATCATTCATGCGGCGAAGATAGGCATTTCCACATTTGGTGATGCCCAATAGCTAGCGAATGGGATATGCGCTGCGCCTCATGTTGGCGCGCGAGCACATGCAAGATGGCACGGTGGAGATCGACCGTTTTCATCTCGGTGAGCGACCGAGAATGGATCCGGACGGTCTACCGCCTGGACGGGGCCGAAAAGGCCTTTCGATACATGCAGGGCGCGCGACGGCGAAAGGGATCGAACCGCAACCTGCCTGCTGGGCGGTGAGGCGTTCATGGCGATTGGCAAGAGCTTTGCTACGCATGAGAACGTAAAGCATTCGAGCCGCGAATTCGTCCAAGTCGCCGTCCACTCGGTGGGAGGTTTCAAGTCCCGGGTCCGCCGCACCATTGCCGGCGTCTTTCATCATATCAGCCCGCAGCATGCCTTGTCTTTCCACGAGATCGGCTTCCGCTGGTCACAGCGCATTGTTACGGGCCAGGCAGTGCGGATACTAGTCACGGGTGCCGCCGGCGCTGCGATTGCTGCAAGTCTTTCGCGCTATTACCGGCCGGCAATGCGCAGAAGTCCGGATGCCGGGATCATCGTTAAATCTCCCAGCCTTTTGTGATAAGGCCGCGTTGTTTAGCGGAAGCCAGCAAGGAGTTCGAAGATGAAGGCCGACCTCACTGGCGCCGCAATTGGCGACAGTTGCCACTACCCTGGTATCGGTGGGCCAATCCCACCATAGAAGAGATCATGTCGATGTTTCGTCGTAACCGGCTTGCGCGGCACCGGCGGCCGTCAGCGTTGATAGCAATCCGTGCCGATCGCCACATCAAGCACGGACCTCCGGTCTGGAGAACGGGTCGTCGCTGCATCTCTCGAAGGATCGCCGCTGTCGTTATGGGTTCACGCAGGAGCTGCGCCATAGCCGCTCACTAACCGGATGCGAGCATATCACCTGTGCATGCAATCCAATACCGGGACTGCGCTAGTTTGAATCGCGGGCTCTTCTCCGTGGTTTTTGAGGTTCTGCTGCAATGATGCGTTTACGCTACCAGTTATCAACGGCCTGGCCATGTCTTCGGGATCTGCCGGCCTCCCGTCACCTGAGCTCGATTCCGCAGAGCCGCCCCATGCCACAACAGCAAAAAACGGGACCCACGGTGATTGAGCGGCGTCCGAACGAGGCTCGGCAAGCTGGAGCGGTCGATGGTCGCAGTCGCGCCCCTTGCACTCTGGTTAAGTCGCTTGAGCCCCTGATAAATTCTGACCTTCCGTCAGCAGTCGGTGCCCGACAGCTGACCCCTTGTTTCCTGAAGGCCATATCCCAGGGGGGTGAGCATGGTTGACAGGGACCCTCGGACTAAGGGGCAGGGCTCTTCGCGGCCGGATGAGGGCCGGCACCCAGCGGATCAAAGAGCGCAGTCTTCAGTGGCGCGTGTCGATCAAGTGGCCGACAACTTCAATTCGGACGACATCTGGCAAGAGAATTCGGTATTGCGTTACGTGGAAAGGCTAAGCGTCGGCCAGCCAAGCCCGCCGACCGAGCTTCAAAGCCCTGAAGAACAAACCCCGCAAATGATGGCTGACATGACGGAACTGACGAGAGTTCCGGTCGTCCCGGCAGAGACCGCGTTCAACCTCACGAGGACAACAGATGAATACAATAATGCCGATCGCACTATTCACCTCGTCGAGGGCCAGCCGCTGGAGACTGGCCCTCAGCGCGGGGGGCTGCATGGCCTTGGGAATTTAGAAGCCTCAGCGGTTGCCGGGCCCACCGAGGTGCCGGGTGGAAGAGAGGAGCATTCGGCCATGTCCGAGGTGCCCGCGGAGCCCAGCGATCCGACCGGTGGCGGGCGCAAGAGGCGGACTACTGAGAAGGACGCAGATCCCAGGCCCAGCCGCAGGCAGACGTTATATGCTCAAAGGCCGCTGGCGTTGGCGCCTGATCTCAGCGCCGCGAATGCCGGCATAATCGTGGGGCCTCGAGCGGCGTTCCGGACGGTGTCGGCCCAGGACCAGGCGAGGCTGGACGAAATCGCCAGGCAGACACCGCGGCAGTCGAGGCAGAGCAAGGGGGCGTGGGCGGACGCGCTGAAGGCGGCCCATCCCTATCTCAGCGCCGCCGATGCCGCCGTAATCGTGGGCGTCGTAAAGCGGGTTATCGCCAGGAGGGCGGCGTATCGAACGGTGTCGGCCCAGGACCGGGCGAGGCTTGACGAGATCAAGGCGGCGACACCGCAGCTGCCGGGGCAGAGCAAGGGGGCGTGGGCGGACGCGCTGAAGGCGGCCCATCCCGATCTCAGCGCCGCCGATGCCGCCATAACCGTGGGCTCTTTTAAGGACGATATTGCAAGGAGGACGGCGTTCCGGACGGTGTCGGCCCAGGACCAGGCGAGGCTGGACGAAATCGCCAGGCAGACACCGCAGCTACCGGGGCAGAGCAAGGGGGCGTGGGCGGACGCGCTGAAGGCGGCCCATCCCGATCTCAGCGCCGCCGATGCCGCCATAATCGTGGGTGCCGTAAAGCAGGATATTGCTAAAAGGGCCGCGTTCCAGACGGTGTCGGCCCAGGACCAGGCGAGACTGGACGAAATCGCGGCGGTGACACCGCGGCTGCCGGGGCAGAGCAAGGGGGCGTGGGCGGACGCGCTGAAGGCGGCCCATCCCGATCTCAGCGCCGCCGATGCCGCCATAATCGTGAATGCCGTAAAGCAGGATATTGCTAAAAGGACAGCGTTCCAGACGGTGTCGGCCCAGGACCACGCGAGGCTGGACGAAATCGCCAGGCAGACACCGCAGCTACCGGGGCAGAGCAAGGGGGCGTGGGCGGACGCACTGAAGGCGGCCCATCCCGATCTCAGCGCCGCCGATGCCGCCGCCATCGTGGGCGCCGTAAAGCGGGTTATCGCCAGGAGGGCGGCTTTCCAGACGGTGTCGGCCCAGGATCAGGCGAGGCTGGACGAAATCGCTAGGCAGACACCGCGGCTGCCGGGGCAGAGCAAGGGGGCATGGGCGGACGCGCTGAAGGCGGCCCATCCCGATCTCAGCGCCTCCGATGCCGCCATAATTGTGGGTTCCGTAAAGCATAATATTGCTAAAAGGGCGGCGTTCCGGACGGTGTCGGCTCAGGACCAGGCGAGGCTGGACGAAATCGCCAGGCAAACACCGCGACAGTCGAGGCAGAGCAAGGGGGCGTGGGCGGACGCGCTGAAGGCGGCCCATCCCGATCTCAGCGCCGCCGATGCCGCCACAATCGTGGGCGCCTTAAAGGACGATATCGCCGTGAGGGCAGCGTTCCGGACGGTGTCGGCCCAGGACCAGGCGAGGCTGGACGAAATCGCGGCGGTGACACCGCAGCTGCCGGGGCAGAGCAAGGGGGCGTGGGCGGACACGCTGAAGGCGGCCCATCCCGATCTCAGCGCCGCCGATGCCGCCACCATCGTGGGCGCCGCAAAGGACGAAATCGCCAGGAGGGCGGCGTTCCGGACGGTGTCGGCCCAGGACCAGGCGAGGCTGGACGAACTCGCTAGGCAGACACCGCAGCTGCCGGGGCAGAGCAAGGCGGCCTGGGCGGACGCGCTGAAGGCGGCCCATCCCGATCTCAGCGCCGCCGATGCCGCCGTAATCGTGGGTGCCATAAAGCAGGATATTGCTAAAAGGGCGGCGTTCCGGACGGTGTCGGCCCAGGACCAGGCGAGGCTGGACGAAATCGCGGCGGCAACACCGCGGCAGGGGGGGAGCAATGCGGCCTGGGCCGATGCGCTGAAGGCGGCCCATCCCGATCTCAGCGCCGCCGATGCCGCCACCATCCTGGGCACCTTTAGGGACGATATCGCCAGGAGGGCGGCGTTCCGGACGGTGTCGGCCCAGGATCAGGCGAGGCTGGACGAAATCGCTAGGCAGACACCGCAGCTGCCGGGGCAGAGCAAGGGGGCGTGGGCAGACGCACTGAAGGCGGCCCATCCCGATCTCAGCGCCGCCGATGCCGCCATAATCGTGGGTGCCTCGAAGAAACGGATAGCCAGGAGGGCAGCGTTCAAGGTGATATAGGACGGCTCATGACTCATCACCACATTCCCTAGGAACTGCACCATCATGTGCGTTGGTTGTCCACCACGGGATTGCATGAGCATGTGAGAGCGCCGAATTTTTCTTCAGTCTGGAGGCCAATACCTGGCTCGAGATCGATATTTAGGGGCACGACGGCCGGCGCATTCCGGCTGACTAACACGCCGAGAGCGACCTCGTCTTCGACGGTCGGGAGCGCAGAATGTCGGCTCGCATGCCGCTGCGACCATCAGCCCGCTCCTCGCAAGATTGGCGCCAAGGCCGCCGTCGAACGATGGCGACGAGGCAAGTTTTTCCAAAACTTTCTTTAGCATAGAGGTAGAAGGATCGCTACAGCGGGGTTGCAGTGCGCGGGCGGCTAGGGTGACTAAGTGCGTGCACTCCACGACCGTCAAACGGGGTCGGTGTCCGTCAATTCGAAATCGCAGGGATCTGCACGAGAGACCGCGTGGTTGCCCTGCACGACTAATGGAAGCAGGGTCGACAGTCACGTTGGGATGCGGTAGGTGCGCGATAGAACGGGGGATTGGCGGCGGGACTCGATTCTTTTTAGAAGATCACGCAAAGCCGCATCACACCCATTGTCAAAAGTAAATACCGCGACGATGGTTATTAAACTTCGACTTCCGTCGAAAACGGCAATGGCGCTCACGAAGGAGGCCGGCCGCTGCGAAACCCCGCCATCTCCGCACCCCACTCCTTCGCTCCAACTGGGAGCAAAATGAATGAGGCAACGTGCGAATCTCGGGGAGCATCGTTACATGCGGTCAATACGGATCTCATCCAGATTGTCGCCCTATATGCCTCGTGCGGCGATCCGGCGGAGCGCAGGAGATATAATGCCGTTGAAGTGCTCGAGCCGTTCTACCACTGACGCCGGGTCGCTGCACGCGCGATGGACCCGCCGGCTGGCTGCTCGTTCGATGAGGGTCCGCGCGCCGACACCCCCAAGAGCGATCGCCGAGGACGCCATCCACCTTATGCAGCAACTGGCGCGGAGGCGGCCGCGCGAAGACTTCGTAGTTGGAGGCCTTCAGGCTCACGTTTGCAACGGTACTCCGCAGGTTGCCCTTTGCAACGACTGCCCGACGATGTCAATTCAATCTGGCTGAGCTTGTACCGTCAAGTTTATCCAGTTTGGGGTTCGCTCCAGCGGTGGGTTGCGCATCTGCGGCGGCATCGGCGGGTTTAGGTGCGGAGACCATTCCGAATGCGTAGCACTGCATCACGTCGCGGGTTGCCGATCTGGGCGAACTCTGCAGGGTTAGTTAGCCGAGGCCAGAGTGCTTGGCTTGCCACGCTCCTCAACAACCCGATCCAGTCCACAGGCGACCGCAGGCCGGAGAGCGAAGTATCGGCGACGAGAGTCCGGCTTTCCTCACGACCATCAGAAGCCTGAACCCGCGCCAACGATCATTGGCAGCCAGCGGGATCAACACCAACGCTTGCCTTTCGCTCGTTTCCGGCCACGGCGCTTGCGCATCGTGAGCTTCTCCTCCCGATGGACCCGGAAGAGCTTCTTGTTGTTCACAAGGTGTCCCTCGCGCCTGAGCAGCACATAGCTGCGTCAAGATCCGAAGCGGCGGCATTCACGCCCCAAGCATTCACGACATATACGAATGTCGATTGTGCATGAGCAATCGCGTCTGCTCATTGCTAAACATTGAGAAACAGAGGCGCGACGATCTTTTATGTCGGGAAAACTGGGATTTGGGTCATGCTCGATGCAGATCATCTATTAAAACCGATCAGCGACGGCAACGCATGCGGGGATGCTCTCGATTACGATTTGAGCTTCCTGGAGCTGGAGATAGCGTCGCATGGCAAGCCGCACCAGCAGATAGGCGACTCCATCGCCACCGAGGAGGCTCCCGATTGGACAGAGGTGTGGCGGCTTGGCCTCGACCTTTCTGCCCGCACTAAGGATCTAAGAGTCGGCATCTTGCTCACACGATCCGCCCTCAGTCAGTTCGGCTTCTCTGGTCTAAGTCGGGGGCTTGAGCTGCTCGCGGCCTATGTCGAGCTCTACTGGTCAGAGCTACATCCGCGACCGGATCCAGAAGATGACGAAGATCAGACCGTTCGCCTCAACGCTCTAGCGAGCCTCTGCGATCTCTCCGGGCTCTTGGCAGAAATACGCCAAGTCCCACTCACCTCCTCCAGGCAATTCGGGACTTTTACGCTCCGCGATTGGGCTGGTGCGCTACGGTCCCAATCTACGGAAATTGATCGTTCGACCATCGAGCACGCCTTCATCGACACCGATCCACTGCAGCTCGAGCAGATCAGCACTGGTCTCCACGCCAGCCTGGCAGCCGCCACCCATCTAGACGCGAGTGTTCGGCAGCACGTCGCGAGTGACGAGGCCGTTCGATTCGACCCTCTGATAGTGCTACTCACCCAGGCCAAGGATCTGGTCGACGCCCATCGGAAAAGGGCCCAGCCTGCAGCCCCGGCATCTCCATTGCCAGACTCTAGCAAGGCCTCTTACCCCGAAGTGATCCGCAACCGCGATGACGTTGTCGAAATTCTTGGCCGCATTTGCCACTGGTACCAGGTGAATGAGCCCGCGAGCCCGCTGCCAGCCCTCCTGGAGCGCGCGCAGCGACTTGTCTCGAAGGACTTCATGGCTCTTATCAAAGAGTTGGCGCCAGAAGGGGTTGCCCAATACCGTTCGATTGCCGGTCTGGCGGTCGGCGAGGGCACGTGACGTGCGCAATCTTCCCTATCAGGAGAGTGGAACACATGACAAAGGCGAGTAGTCAAAAGTTCATCGCGCGGGTTCGTCCGCCTCGCGTACAGATCGAATACGACGTCGAGACCTATGGCTCTCAGAAGAAGGTTCAGCTTCCCTTCGTGGTCGGCGTGATGTCCGACCTCGCCGGCAATGCTGCCGAGCCGCTTGCCCCTGTCGCGGAGCGCAAGATGATGGAGATCGATATCGACAATTTCGATGATCGGCTCAGATCGCTGAGGCCCAGGGTGGTGATGCGGGTGCCGAACCTATTGACCGGAGAAGGCCAACTCGCTGTCGACTTGACGTTCGAGCGGCTCGAAGATTTCTCGCCGGCGGCCGTGGCGCGCAAGGTCGACAGCCTTAGCAGGCTGCTCGAGGCGCGAACGGAGCTCTCCAATCTGCTGGCCTATATGGACGGGAAGAACGGTGCCGAAGAGTTGCTCACCCACTTCCTCGCGGATTCGGCACTGCTAAGCGCCCTCGGCAATGGCATCGAGACTGAGAAGCCTGATGCAGTGGTTGCCGCTCCGCCATTGGCATCCCCAGACACAGAGGAGAACTGATCATGATGCCTGCAGATGCCACAGATGTACAGGTCGCCACCGTTGATCTCGGCGATTTCACCCGCATGCTTCGATTCGAGTTCAAGATCCGCTCGGACCACTCCCGTGACTTGGTGGAGAGTGCCGTCCGAACACTGGCCGAGCAGGCACTTCAAAACACGTCGCTAATCAGCGACGATGTCGTCACGACTATCCAAGCAATGATTGCTTCGATCGACCAGAAGCTTTCTGCACAACTCAACGAGATCCTCCATCACGAAAATTTCCAGCGCGTGGAATCAGCTTGGCGGGGCTTGCATCACCTTGCCATCAACACCGAAACCGATGAAACGTTGAAGATTCGCGTTCTCCCAGTTTCAAAGGTGGAGATGTCCCGAACTCTGCGGAAATATAAGGGTGTCACCTGGGATCAGAGTCCGCTATTCAAAAAAATTTACGAAGACGAATACGGCCAAATCGGCGGTGAACCCTATGGCTGCCTGATTGCCGACTACTATTTCGACCATACCCCACCGGACGTAGAGTTGCTTTCGGGACTGGCGCAGATCGCGGCGGCGAGCCACTCACCGCTTATATCTGCCGTCTCACCACATCTGCTGCAGATGGATTCTTGGCGTGAGCTTGCGAACCCGCGTGACATCACAAAAATCTTCCTCACGCCCGAACATGCCCCTTGGCGGGCGTTCCGCGAGAGCGAGAACTCTCGGTACGTGGCCCTGACCTTACCACGCACCCTTGGCCGGCTGCCCTACGGGGCCAAAACCAACCCGGTCGATGAATTCGCCTTCGAGGAGGACACAGACGGCGGCGACAGCGAGAAATACCTTTGGACGAACGCAGCCTACGCCATGGGCGTAAATATCACGCGCTCGTTCAAGCTCTATGGCTGGCTCTCCAGAATTCGTGGCGTCGAATCCGGCGGCCTGGTCGAGGGTCTGCCGGTACATACCTTCCGCAGCGACGACGGTGGCGTCGACCTAAAATGCCCCACTGAGATCGCGATCAGCGACCGCCGTGAGGCCGAACTGTCCAAAAACGGTCTTCTACCGCTGTTGCACCGCAAAAACACGGACCTCGGCGTATTTATTGGCGCTCAAACTATTAACAAGCCGGTCAAATACGAAGACCCCGACGCGTCAGCGAACGCCGAACTCAGTGCCCGGCTACC
The DNA here is from genome assembly GCF_030518245.1 of Rhizobium sp. CBN3. Classification (NCBI taxonomy): domain Bacteria; kingdom Pseudomonadati; phylum Pseudomonadota; class Alphaproteobacteria; order Hyphomicrobiales; family Rhizobiaceae; genus Rhizobium; species Rhizobium sp. CBN3. The sequence continues at coordinate 11,107 of NZ_JAULSE010000032.1, read as the reverse complement.
CTACATCTTCGCAACCTGCCGCTTCGCACATTATTTGAAGTGTATGGTCCGGGACAAGATTGGCACGTTCAAGGAGCGCCACGAGGTCGAGGAGTGGCTCAACCAATGGATTCAGGGCTATGTCCACCCCTCGCCCGAGCTTGGGAGCGAAGAGAGTAAGGCACAGCAGCCGCTCTCCTCAGCCGAGGTCAAGGTGGAAGAGGTCGAAGATAATCCCGGATATTACGTTGCGAGATTTTACATGCGGCCACACTACCAGCTCGAAGGCCTAACCATCTCTTTGAGACTTGTCTCGCGCCTGCCATCCGCCCGCAAGGACTGAGAAAACCCGCAGATGATTGTGCTCCGTTCTCGGCGCCAAAACTCCGGAATAGCTGCCCCGGGCTGGCCGATGCAATCCAGGCCCAATCAGATCAACGAGAAAAGGAAAGTCCATCATGGCGTTCGACGCGGTTATAAAATTCACGCAAGCGTCCAAGGACGGCATTTTGCCCAAGGGCGAATCTATCATTCTAAAGGACGGTATCACCCTAGCGGACGAATGGAGCTTTTCACTCGAAAACAAGCTGAACATTGGGCCTCATACCGCCGGGGCGGGCGCGGGCAAGGCCGAATTCGAGGTCTTCACTATCAAGAAGCAGGTGGATACGTCATCGCCCTCTCTGTACGTTGCCTGTGGTCGCGGCGCCCACTTCAATAGCGTCGAACTGAAACTTTTCAAAGCGACGGGGAGCGGACAAGCTACATCAGAATCGAACCTGTTCTTGCACTGGAGTTTCAACATGCTGGTAGTCGAGAAGGTCGAGTGGTCCTATGCGGAAGAGGCCCCCGAGGAGACGATCACATTCCGGTTCGGCGCCTGCAAGGTCATTTATTACAGGCAGGATGAAAAAGGCGCTCTTACCAAAGCTGGCGAGGGCATCTGGAACCAAATCGCGAACAGCACCGACTTCAATAGGCTCGTCGGCTGATGGGGCCATCGGCAACCCGGGAATATTCGGGGCTGCGCGCGAAAACGACAGATCGACTCGTCGCCATTGCACCTGGAGATTGTAACATGGGCAGAGATGTTAAGCGGGATCTCGTGCAACCATCCCTCCTGGACCGGCTTACGGACGATGAGCCGCGCAGCTCGTGTGAAGCGCAGGACAAGCGCAGCTTCTCTGTTCGCCAACTGGAAGAGGTGATTCTACGCGATGTTTCCTGGTTGTTGAACACCAATCAATTGGGTGCAACCGTAGATCTACAAGCGTACCCTCACGTAGCGGCCAGTGCACTTAATTATGGTGCCTGGCCTCTCAGCGGACAAATTCGCGAAGGCATGGATAAGAGCGCATTGCGCGAAGCGATAATCGAGAGCCTTCAGCGCTTTGAGCCGCGTCTCTTACCGGACACCCTGAAGGTCACGGTCCTGGACGATGGTCAGGGTTGCGGCACTTTTCGCTTTAGGATCGAAGCCGATCTGTGGGCGCAGCCATTGCCGGTGCGAATGGTGATGCGTACGGAGGTAGATTCCGAGCTCGAATCCGCCCGCGTTCATCTCGGTACAGAGATAAGCTGATGGATCCCCGGCTCCTGCGACTGTACAACGACGAACTTGCTTATATGCGCGAGATGGGGGCCGAGTTCGCCCGTGCATTCCCGAAGGTCGCCGCCCGGCTCGGGATGGAATCAGCGGAGGTCGCCGACCCCTACGTCGAGCGGCTTCTGGAAGGCTTCGCTTTCATGGCGGCGCGGGTGCAATTGAAGCTTCAGTCTCGCTTTCCGGAATTCACCCAGCACCTCCTGGAGATGGTCTATCCGCATTTTCTACCGCCGCTCCCCTCGATGACGATCGTCCGTTTCGAGCCCGACCAGGATGCCGGACGACTTGAAAATGGATACCTCGTGCCGCGGGGAACCAAGCTTTTGGGCCGTCTTGCTCCGGGCGCCGTCACACATTGCGAGTTCCGCACGGCCCATGATGTGCATCTCTGGCCAATTGTGGTGAGCGCTGCCGATTATTTTTCGACGCCGGGGCAGATCGCCGCACTGGATCTTCCGGCCCGGCAAGATGCGAAGGCTGCTTTGCGACTACGCCTTCGTACCACCAATGGCATGCCGTTCAATAAACTCGGACTAGAGGCTCTCACACTGCACCTAACAGGCCCCGGTGGCATCGGCGCCGCACTCGCCGAACAGCTTCTCGGTGACGCATGCAATATCATAGCCCGTCCGGTCGGCCGGCCTATCCCTTGGCAGGAAAAGATTCCGGTTCATGCGCTGCAGCAACGCGGTTTGGAGCCGAGCTGTGCTCTCCTGCCCGAGGTGCCACGCTCTTTCGACGGGTACCGTCTCCTACAGGAGTATTTCGCCCTCGCGGAGCGGACGTTGTTCGTCGAGGTTAGCGGGCTGGCAGACGCAGTAGCCCTGTCAACTGCCGAGACCCTTGAGATCGTCTTCGCACTCAGACGTGTCGAGCCACGGCTGGAACGACAGCTCGGGCCCCAAAATATCGTTCTCTTCGCAACGCCCGCGATTAATCTCTTCGAACGCCAGGCAGATCTCGTCCACGTGAGCGACAAGAACACCGAGCATCATGTGATTGTTGACAGGATGAGGCCGCTCGACTTTGAGGTCCACTCGATCCTCGAGATGAGCGGAGACGGGGCGAAAAACGAAGCGGCTCCCGTGAGGTTCTACCCGTTCTATAGCATCAGCGCGCACGGTCAGGAGGAGCAGCATTCCAGATACTACGCGATCCGCCGGGAGCAGCGCCTCATGTCGGAGCACCAGCGTCTAAATGGCGCGCGGACTGGCTACATCGGCAGCGAAACGTTCGTTTCTCTAGTTGATCGCCAGGCGGCTCCCTATTCGGCGGAACTCCGGCATTTGTCTGTAAACTGCCTGTGCTCGAACCGGGATCTGGCGCTGCTGCTGCCGATCGGCCGGGACGTGACAGACTTCACCCTGGAAATCGGCGCTCCAGTTACCGCCACCCGGTGCGTATCGCCCCCGAGCCGACCGCGCCACTCCTTCGCCAATGGCGATATCACTTGGCGATTAATTAGCCATCTTTCACTGAACTACCTCTCGATCAGCAATTCCGATAGGAACGACCACCGGGGCGCAGAAGCGCTACGTGAACTCCTCCGCCTCTACGTCGATCCAGTCAATGCCTTCGCCTCACGGCAGATCGACGGGATCCGGGAGATTCGGTCCAGGCCTGCGGTCAGGCGATTGTCCAGCGGTGGACAAGCCGCCGTAGCACGTGGGATTGAGGTTGGTATCATCCTGGACGAAGCGGCCTTCGAAGGCGTTGGCATCTTTCCGCTCGCCTCCGTGCTCAACCAGTTCTTCGCGAAATACGTATCCATCAACAGCTTCACCGAGATGGTCGTCTCGACGCTACAGCGCGGGGAGGTAATGCGATGGCCGACGATGGCCGGCCGCCGGGCGATCCTTTGATTTCGGGGGCACTCGGCGACTTCCTAAGCTCGCTCAGGGCCGAACCGCATGCCTGCGACTTCTTCCAGGCTCTGCGGCGGATCGATGCAATCTGCTCAGATCGGCCTCGGCTGGGAGAATCGAGCGGTCCCAGCCTGGATCGCGTGCGGATCGCCCAGCAGCCCTCCCTTGCATTTCCGACTCGATCGATCGCGGGCGTGACTGCGCACGAGGAGAACGACCCCGTAATCTCCACCTACGCCTTCGGCTTGTTTGGACCCCACGGTCCCCTCCCATTGCATCTGACGGAGTACGCCCTTCTCCGGCAGCACAACGCCGCGGATGAGACGCTGATCCGATTTGCTGATACCTTTCATCATCGAATGGCCTCGTTCTTCTTCCGCGCATGGGCGGAGGGCGAACCGACCGTGAGCTATGACAGGCCACAAGAAGATCGATTTGCCCTTCAGCTCGGCGCGCTAGCCGGCTTCGGGATGACCTCCCTGCGCGCGCGGGATGCTATGCCTGATCTGGCCAAACTCCACTTCACCGGCCGTCTCGCCTCACACACCCGCAACGCCGAGGGGCTCGCTGCCATCCTCGCCAGCTTCGTCGAGGCGCCGGTTGATATCCGTGAATTTGTCCCAAAGTGGGTGGATCTGCCCCGCATATCGCTCTGCCTCCTGGGCCACGACCCGGCCACGGGCACGCTGAACAGCAACGCTATTGCAGGTGCGAGGGTCAGAGTGTGGCACCATCGGTTCCGACTCATTGTGGGTCCCCTCAGCCTGGCTCATTACGAATCGCTTCTGCCCGCAGCTCCCGGCCTTAAGTCGATAGCGGAGATCATCTGCAACTACCTTGGAGATGAACTTGACTGGGAGATTAACCTCGTTCTCCGTCAGGAGCAGGTCCCGGAAGTGCAGTTGGGTCGCTGCGGCAGACTCGGATGGTCCAGTTGGATGGGCAAGAGGAAAACGCGCCAGCACGCCGATGACTTGACAACTACCCCGACTGACCGGGGCCCACCGGCTGCCGCATGGCACTCTCCTGAAACGGACATCCATGATGCGGCGGGCCCGCTCGACCTTCTTTTCGGGCGGGGAGAAGATCTCCTTGGCGAGATCGATCTGGAACGGGTGAATGGCCCACGTAACCTCGATACCAAGTGCGGCGGCACGGCGGGCGGCGGCTTGGAAGGCCCGTTATGACAAGCATCGGAAGCTCGACTCTCTTCAGTAAGCTCAACGCAAACTGCAATGGGACCGCCAAGGCCCTTTGCAAAATTCGCCGTGACGCCTCTTTGGAACGTTATCGCCATTTTGACGCCCTTGAGGCTTCAGCAGCGGAGAGGCCTATCGAGCCGACGATCGCGGCGAAACTCGACCACCGTGGTTGTCCGCTCGGGCGCTGCGCCCTGGGCCTGGTTGAATCTTCCAGGAGACACGTCGTCGCTAGCACCGCCGGAATCCGCCAACTCATCGATGTTACAAGGCCGCATGGCGAGATTTGGGTGGGACTTAGCGTGGGTGAGTTCCAAGAGACCCACACGCTTTCTTCACCCCGCCCTCCCCCGCTTGGCTCTGACGATGCGGGCCAGCAAGACATCTTGGCTGAGCAACGGTCGGCGATTTCGATGCACGAAATAAACGCTTTTCGGCATCTTCGCCGATGGCTTCGGCAGCATCCTACTCACGCCATCGGGCGCAACCGCGCCTTCTCATCAAATCTGCGGAACACACACCACCATGGTCGAGTCAAGAATCGAGAGTCTCTTAAGGCACAATCGTTTTGTTGCGGTCACTTCGGCCGCGTCCGAGTTGAATGAAATCTCTCTCCGGCGGCTCAGTGGCACCGAGCGGCTGGGGGAACCTTTCCTCTACGAGGTGAAGCTCGCCAGCCGCAATCCAGTTCAGAACTTTGCTACGATCCCCGGTCAAAACCTGACAATCGGCCTTAAGCTCAAGGACTCGCAAACGCGCTTCTTCAACGGTGTTGTTACGCGCTTCCAATATCTCGGCCTCGACGATACCGAGCACCTCAACTACGTGGCGCAGGTGCGGCCGTGGATTTCATTGCTCGAGCATCGCTCTAACAGTCGGGTCTTTCAGAACAAGACGAGCATCGAGATCATCACCACGATTTTTCGAGAACATAAAGGCAATTTCAAGAATCAGACCGCCCGACGGTTCCCACAGCGCCCATATTGCGTCCAGTACGATGAAACGGATCTGGCCTTCGTCAGCCGCCTCATGGAGCAGGACGGCATCTACTACTATTTTGAACATGCTGAGGACCAACATGACCTGGTGCTGGTCGACAACGCCGCGAGTCACATGGCCTGCACGCCTGAGATCGTAGAGACCCACCACAATCTCAGGCCTGCCCGAAGTCTTTACCAAGAAGATGTCATCCTGCATTGGGACGAGGTCGTATCGCTACAGCCGAATAAGGTCGTTCTCAGGGACTATGACCATGAGAAGCCGATGGCAGAACTGACGTCTGTCGCGCGTGTTCCTCCCGTGAGGACAGGCGGCATTCCGCCATGCAAGCTCACGGGAAGCGCCATCACCCGACCGCGGGAGAGCGTGGCGGTCAGAACGGGCGAGACCTCGTCGGCAAGCAGCGGCTGCACGGCAATGCGGGAGGTCTTCGAGTATCCAGGCCAGTATACAAAAAAAAGCGATGGCGATTTCTACGCCACCATCCGTGCCGAGGAACTCGCCTGCAACGCTTATCGCGCGCGGATCGAAAGCACTGCGCGCCAGATAACGACCGGGTCATTATTCAAGGCGGCAAATCCCTTCTACTACGGCCAGGTCGGTTCCCGCCCGAAACCCACCGATCGCTTTCTGGCAGTCGGACAGGACTTCACTGTCATCGGTGAGGTGGGGGACGATCTCACTGCGGACACCGTGGGGGGGAAGGGCGAGCGGTTCCTCTATCACAGCAACGTAGAGATTATCCCCGCGACCACCCAGTACCGACCGAGGCGCCGCACACCGGCGCGGTTGATTCACGGACCGCAGACGGCCGTCGTCGTGGGCCCCGAGGGCGAGTCGATCGCGACGGATAAGTACGGCCGTGTGAAGGTTCAGTTCTTCTGGGACCGAGAAGGCGGAAAGAACGAGAACAGCTCCTGCTGGATTCGGGTGGCCCAGAACTTCGCTGGTAAGGGTTTTGGCAACCTGGTCGTCCCACGGATCGGCCATGAGGTCGTGGTTGATTTCATCCACGGCAATCCCGACACGCCCCTGGTGACCGGCGTCGTATACAATGGCTCAAATCTGCCGCCTGAAACCCTGCCGACCGACAAAACGCGGTCGACCTTCCGGACGCATACCGATGGCGGCGCCGCTAATGCCTACAATGAACTGCGCTTTGAGGACAAGCAGGGCCGTGAGGAGGTCTATTTGAAGGCCCAGAAGAATCATACCGTCGAGGTCGGGAATATCTACAGCATCGACGTCAAGAGACACTTCCTCCTGACCTCGGGCGGCGCCGCGCCCGACTCCCCTGCCGCAGCGGCCTTAGGTAGCCGCGTCGAGGTAACACCCGACAAGATCCGCCTTGTAGTATCGGGCAGAACCGGCCCGCAGGCCATCGAAATCAGCGGCGATGGGATCGCCATTATCGGCACGATGATTGGCGTTATGGCAACGCCTCCGCGGCTCGGGTCCATCGTCTCCATGCCGCCGCCGACACCGGGTCCACCCACGCCGTCGATAATGAAGCTTATTGCGACACTCGGGCTGCCGCCTGTTACGCCCGAGTGACACGATGTCAAGGTGAACTGGTTCTGGGCCTCGGCTGTCCGGAAGTCGTTGCCTTTAAGTCGGCAGGGCCCTGCAGGCGTAGAGAAAAAGCGTAACGGCTTCGGCGTCGTAAGCTGACCTACCAAATCAACGTGACACTGCGAGATTGCCCGAAAATGAGGAAAGGTTATCGCGCGTGAGCGTTTGTTCCGGGAACTTGCGCCTCAGTTAGATGGAGTTGCCACGCGAAATCGGCCGCAAGCGGCTCCAAATGCGTCTGGTTTAGGTCTCCACCAAGCTGGAACTGGTGGATGAAATACCTTTATCACTCGGCGTCACGAAATTGCGATCAGGGCGCGGGCGGCGCAAAAATCAGCGTTCTCGATCTGGGCGTTACAGCGCTGCTTTGCAGGGCGGGCTCTCGCCTCGAAGCGCTTCTGGCGGAGCGTGGCCGCCTCGAGCAGCAGTCGAAGCCTTTCACCATGCTCGAAGGTGTCTCGCTTCTATTTGCGTTTCGAGTTCCTGATAGGCGCTGGCCATGCCTGTCAGGCCGAGTTTGCGCAGCATGTCAATGGTGGGATTGTTCAACGTCGCGATAAAAATCATGCGCTGTCCAGCTCGAGGGAGGACGCTGGCCATGCCCCCGAAGCATAACGGGATACGAATTTGGTATTGGAAGGAAAGGTCGCGACGGAAGTAACATCAGCAGTGACGCAATGACCTAAGGAACGACGCAATGTACGGCAGAAGGCAGGGGGGTGTTGGCAATAGTTCCGAACAAGGCGGTGAAGACACCTTTAACTGGGTTGAAGGCTTGACTGGCTCCTCGTCCGGCGAAGCGGCACTGAAAGAAATTTTACTGGCCTGGGCGGAAGACGGGCAGCAGGAGCAGGACGAGGACCGGCACGAGGCAATGGCACGGATCGAGGCCTGGACGGAAACCCGCAATTTTCGTGCCCCCCTGAACTTAACATCGCTGTCCCTAACGGCACTGCCCCCCACCTTACCGGCCGGCCTCCAGCGGCTCAACGCCAATGACAACCGGTTGGGCAGGCTGCCCAACAACCTCCCGCCCGGTCTGCGAAAGCTCTCTGCCTGCGACAACCAGCTGACCACGCTGCCTGAGGTTCTTCCGGACATGCTCGAGACGCTCTACGTCGACGGCAACCGGCTGACCAGATTGCCGAACGAGCTTCCTTCCGGACTAAAGTATCTCTACGTCAACCACAACCGGCTGACCAGTTTGCCCGATAACCTGCCGCCTGAGCTCAGGGAGCTTCATGTCACCCGCAACGAAATCGCGCACCTGCCGGAGAATCTCCCCCTCGAATTGACGGATCTCCGCGCCGAACTCAATAATATAATTCGCCTGCCCGAGCGCCTTCCTGCAAAGCTCACGAGGCTCGAAGTCCCTCACAATGAACTGACTAGCCTACCCGAGGACCTCCCGGCCACCCTAAAGTGGCTCAGCACCGACAGTAATGAACTGACCCACCTGCCCCCTAACCTGCCGAGGGGGCTGGAGGAGCTTAGCGTTCGTGGAAACAACCTGAGAGGACTTGGCGACGGGCGAACTGCACTGCCGTACATTCTGTCGCAGCTTCCGCCTCATTGCAAAGTGTACCTGAATAACAATCCGCTGCCAGATCGACTGCGGGCGCACCTGAGCGCGCAAAGCGGGACGAGCCTTCCGCAGATCTTTTTGTGATGCTGCCTGACAAACGGGCCAAACTAGGTCCCTGCGTTTTGAGTAAAAGGCCTTTTGCCGAAGCCATGGCGGTGGGGTGCAGGCCAGGTATGACGCGTGCGGATCAAAAACAATGAGTTTGCAGGTTTATGCCGCTCGCCGGAATGTGTTGAGTTGTGGAAGCAACAGACGTCTCACTGAAGACTATGGCCGGAAAGCCCAGGCTCGGCACTTGTGTCCTTCGGGCGACCTTGCATGCGAGCCAGTTCGTACAAAGGATTACCCGCTATCGCGTACCAGGAGGTGCGACGCTTACGGCCTAGAGGCATTGCCGCCGGTTGGAACGTTCGGAAGCTGGACCCAGATTTCAACAGGCCTCAAGCGCATCCACCATTTCCACATGGTCCACCCCCAGCATCGCGTATTCGTTGATCTAACTACCCGAGACTCCAGCCTACGGGCCTATTTGCATTCGTCGGCGATCGACGACTCTGTCGCCTATTAGTTGAAATAGGGTTTCGTGGCGAGCCAGCAGAGGAACAGCCCATGGATGAGAAAAACAGCCCCATTGTTTGCATCTCGGGTGTAGACGAACGAAAGCTCGGCGCCGCTCTAATCGCGGTCCAATCGGCATTTAGTGTCGCGATTGCGGAACTATCGAAGCTTCACAAAGGGAACAGTCCTCAGTGGTTCGAAGACCTGGAGGAGGTGGTAATCGCTAACGCAAAAGGCACAGTCACCGAGGGCATCTCGCTGGATGTCGAGGTGGAAAGCCTCAAATTCGGCATCGACGTCCTTCGGGCGATCTTAGATGTCAGCCGCGTTGAGCTAGGCTTTGCAGCAAAGGAATAACCTTTCGCCCAAACGAGGTCTCGATGCTATTTGGCGCCGGAGATGTTCGATGCACACTCGAACCTTCGCATGAGTACCGCGCTCGTCGCCAAAGTAGCCCGCATCGTCACCAAATGGTACGGTCGTCCGACAAACCAGGAGGTCTTGCCGCATGATCGACGATACGACCTATGCATGGCGCACCGGCGTTTTTGAGGCAACGCGCGTTTTCCATGCGGAAGACCCGGGCGGACCAACCTTCATCGGGGGCAATTTGCGCAAGCCGGACTCCCATGGAAGACAATAACTTGTCGGACGCTGGGCGCACGAGACTGAGGGACTCAGCGTTGAAGATGTGCCGACAAGCTCGGCATTAGCGATGCACCCTGTATAGCGGGCAGCGACCGCCTTGCCATGCTTGAAGATGCCCTGAGCCGACACGCCCACAGTTGATAAAGATGTCGACTCAGTACCGCCGGCCGCTCCTCACCTTCTACCTTGCTGAGCCGCCAGCCATTGCGGCTCGTGGCAAGGATTTTTCGGACTCTTCCCGAGAATATGCACAACGCGACGCAGCGCTTGTCGACCCGCTGTTTCGTGAAGTTCGCGCTCGCCAGGAAATGGTGCGTGATGAGCCCTTTGTAAGAGTCACCCTTGCGCCGGCAGTCCGAGACCTCCCCGTTCATCTGGTTCGTCGTCTGGAATCGCAATCGATCGATGATCGACCTCCGCCCCTTCGTCGCAGGGATACACATCAAGTGGCATTGACCTGGACAGCGACCGCTCGCGCTGGAGCGCCGAATACCGGCGGCGCATTTCACCGGACGCAATCGACCCTGCCGTCCAAAGAGCGACCAGTTCCATGAAACCCGGGTCTTCATCGATCCGGATTCCTCGCGCCTTCCAACGCGCGATGACCCGCTCGGCTATGTCCCTGCGTGAATCCATTACCACTTCCCTGCCCCCTGCCCCCTGCCGCCTACGCGGTTAGATACCAAGATGGTGGGTTCTTCGCCAGTTCAAACCGTCCAATATGTCACGCCGGCCGCCCGCGATCCGTTTTCAGGAGCTTGTTAGCTGGAGCTATCGAGATCGCAGGACACACTTTCCAGCTCTCTCCCGACCTGATGGTCCCCGTCACCATCTTTTCCGTCCATGAATAAGGTAGGCCGCCCCCGATCAGTCCAGGCGATTTAAGTGCGAGTCCGCTTTTACGTCGCCTTGAGGTCCGTCAGCACCTTGTCAAAAGCATCCTTGACCGGCTTTGAGATTTCCTCCACCGCCCTGCTTGAGAGCACCCGGACTTCCTTGGCGTGCTGCAAACTTGTCTCAACGCGCTTGCGGAAAAAGGTCGACTGCTGTTCGAGGATCTGCGACGGCGAATTCGCGCCCAGCAAAGCTTGCAAAT